>JBDKKN010000045.1:0-8170 GCA_039796075.1 Planctomycetota bacterium
CACCGGCGGCCGCCGCGACCACGGAGGACGCTGCACCTGCGGGTGATGCCCCGCCAGCGGATGATGCCGCGCCTGCCACTGATGCGGCACCGGCAGATGAGACCGCGCCTGCCACTGGACCAGACGGAAACCCAGCGGTGCCACCGACTCCCGCAGGGGATCCTGCCGCAGCGCCGGCTGGTGATCCCGCCGCGGATCCAGCTGTTCCGCCGCAGGCTGATCCAACGACGGATCCTGAAGAGCCAAACAAGTAAATCCGTCGCACTTCGACTTCGGGCGTGTCACGCATTCACGCGCGCAGATGCCGCCCCGTTGCCATTCGTTGGTTCATGAAGTGAGCGCCGCTCGCGCAACGTCGCGGACGTGCGATGCAGCACCTTCGTCAGCCACTATCGCCGCGAGCGTGGTCTGCAGTGTCGACCGCAGTTCATCCGGAGTGTCAGGCGACTGAATAGCGTGCGCGGCAACAAGCGCGGCATTTCGGCGCCACATGTCTCGATCTGCACGGCGCAGCACGCCATTCAAACGCGCGGCTTCCCAGGCGGCGTCGTCCCATCCGAGCACTTCAAGTAATGGAACGCCGCTCCGCGAAGGTCGATACGCCTCGTGAATACCCAAGGCGCGCGAACGCTGCGTTGGTTGTGAATGTGGGCAGACCTCTTGGCATGTATCGCAGCCAAAGATCCAGTCTTCCGTGTGCCCAACAAGGGTCGCATCAACAACGCCCCGCTCCTCAATGGTGAGTGCGCTGATGCAACGCCGCGCATCCACCGACCACGGCGTGATGGCGCCAGTTGGACACGCATCGATGCACCGCGTGCATGATCCGCACGGATCGCTCTCGTCAGCGGTTCGCTTAGCCGCCGAAGCCGATCGATCTACATCCTGCAGCGGAGCGGCGATCGTTCCATCAGCACGAATTGGCGCTAATTCCAGGCTAGTGACCACCACGCCAAGGAGTACCCAGGTGCCGATTCCATCCGGGGCAATCAGCAGAGTGTGCTTACCGATTCGTCCAAGGCCCGCGCGTTCAGCGTGTTCACGCTCCAAGAGCGGCGCTGTATCAATGCACGGGCGAAATCGCTCGCCGGGATACATGCGAATCAGTTCGTGCGCCAGCGCACCCAGGCGCGCGCGAATCACCACGTGGTAGTCCTCGCCACGTGCGTACCGCGCAATACGGCCAACGCCCGGTACGCGGCAATCCGGTCGACCATCGGCGTAGCGATCAGCCACGCACAGAATGCTGCGCGCACCCGGCACTAACGCTGCCGGATCAAGCCGCTTCTCTACTTCTTCAGCCAAGTAGCCCATGCCACCCTGCTTGCCGGCAGCAATCCATGCGCGGTACGCCTCCGGATGCGCGGATGGTCGCGCGTCGGCGATACCTGCAAGCGCAAATCCATGTTCGCGACAGCGTTCCAATATTGCGCGCGAGCGTTCCAGCGGGACTGAAGATCCAAGCTCCGCGCTCGCTCCCGTCACCGCGCCACTCCAAGCATGCGTGACAAACGCGCTGGTGCAAGGTCGGGCACCAGGAGTGGCGTTCCAAGCACTGCACCAGCCGCCAGATACCCGGAGCGCACTGCGCCTTCCATGGTGGCTGGCCATCCCGTGCGCGTCCAATCGCCTGCCAAGTACAAGTTCCGAATGCCTCCGTGGCGATCGAACCCATCGGCAGCCGCTCGGGGGCGAATGCCTTCAAATCCAGGCACAACGGCAAAGGTGGCGCGCTTCTCCTTCACGCTGCGCACGGAGATTGGCTCAACGCCCTCGGCTGCCGGCAGCGCCCAGCGAATGTCTTCAAGGACACGGCGAGCGATCTCTTGTTCCGAAAGATCCATCCACTCGTGCGCGCCACTGATGACGGCGTGAATCAGTTGCGTACCAGCAGAATCACCCGCTGCATCGTCAACGTCTTTCGCAAAGAGCCACTGCGTGGCGCGCCCGGGTAGCACAAGATGTGGCAAATCCATCACGCGCTTTGGGAAGCGCAAGTGAACACCAAGAATTGGGCTCGACTGCACTTCATCAAGATGCTGCAACCGTTGATCACGCGCAATCATGGTTGCTGATACAAGCTTTGCCAATCGATCAGCAGGCACGGTACTGATCACTGCATCGGCATCAAACGCGCCTTCATCAGTGATCACGCCTGTTACGCGCTTGCCGTCATACGCAATAGAAATTGCACTGACGCCCATGCGCACCTGACCACCGGCTGCCAAAATGGCGCCCTCGGCGGGGTCATACAACCGCACCAAGGGAACCTTGGAAAGTCCCATCAATGGTGCTTGGCGATTGGCAAGAAATCCCTCTTGAAAGACCTGCATCGCGGCCGCGGCGCTGACTTGGTCAACATCCAGGTTGCACGCGCTCACCACCACCGGACTCCAGAACCGCGTCACCACATCCGCCGATTGCGCGGTTTCCTGCAGGAATTCACTGAATGTGCGGCTTTCCCACTGCGCCCTTCCGGTAGCGCCCATCCGCAACATGCGCCACATGGCGCGTGCCACCGATCGCTTCGCGCTGAGGCTGAGCATGCGCATGGCTGCAAAGCTTTCCGTGAAGTGCGCGGGCGCTGGCAACATGCCGGGCTTCATGACATCAGGCGCGTGCGGCGGATTGGCCCAGTAGACGCGGGGGTGCCATTCGATGGCATCGGTCACGCAGAGGCGCTCATAGAAGTCCAGCAGGTTGGTGCAACAGCCCATCAGGACGTGTTGGCAATTGTCAAGCACTTCACCCGTGCGTGGGTCAGTGAAGCTGGTTGCTCGCCCACCCAGTTTGCGGCGCGTTTCCAGGACGGTGACTTGTACGCCAGACTCTGCTAATCGCAACGCGCAAGCAAGACCCGCGATACCGCCGCCAATGACGACAGCGCTTCGAACGGATGCGCTTCGAGCAGCAGCGCTTCGAGCAACAACGCTTCGAGTGTCAGCAGCAGCAGCATTCGTGGTCATGCCCGCGCCCCCCGAGCCATGCGGCTGGCGCGCCATGCAATCCACGCTTTGCGTGCAGACGAAAGTCGCACACGCTTATCACTCACCACCTTGGCAGGATTGGCGCGGATCTTCACAAGCAAGCCGTGATAAATCTGCGTCATTGCCCACAGGGTCGGCAAGCAACTGGGCGTGATCATCTGATCAAGCGGCGCACTGCGCACGTAGAACTGCTCGGCGCGATCGCACTGCGCGCGCATGAATTCAGCGCATTGCTCTGGCTGTTTCCAGCTTCGGAGCGACTCAGGCGTGAGATCAAAGCGTCGAAAGTCTTCCGCAGGCAAGTACACGCGCCCAAGGTCATAGTCTTCGCGGAAATCGCGCAGAATGTTGGTGAGTTGGAACGCAATTCCGCGATCGACCGCCAACGCTGGCGCGGCCGGATCGTGATAGCCCCAGATGCGGATACACACCAGGCCAACAGTGCTCGCCACTCGGTAGCAGAAGCCGCGCAGGTCGTCCCAGTGTTGGTACGTAGCCGGGCCAACATCGGAGAGCTGCCCGTCCAACATGTCGTGGAAGTCACGCTGCGAAAGTTGGTGACGCTCTGCCACCCACGCCAAACCGCGCCAAACGGGTGAATCATCCGGAATCTCTCCGGCAAGTGCTGCGTCCGTTGCGGCGCGGAATTCTGCAATGCGTCGAACGCGTTCTTCGGGCGAAAATCCTTCAGCATCAGCCAAGTCATCGGCCGCGCGCATCCATGCGTAGATCACGTACATGGCGCCGCGCTCGGCGCCGGGAGTCAGCTTGAGCCCGTACCAAAAGTTGCGCGCACGCGCGCGTGTGATGCGTTCGCACTCGGCTAATACCGGCGCAAGATCGGGTGGAACTTCCAGAAGCGTGCTCACTGCGAACCGCCCGTCCCACCGACTCCTGAACTCGCCGTCCCGCGCGCTGTTCCGCCCACACGCATCCAACGCGGCGCGCGAGCGCCCCACCACGCGCGCATCACCAACATGCCGCGCTCAGTACGGCTGAGTTTGGGTCGGTGAATACATGTTTCCAAGTTCCACGACTCAATATTTCCAAGGAGGCGTTCACCGCCCTCAATAAACAGGCGAATGACGGAATGCGCCTCATCGGTAAGCGTTGGCAGGAGCGCGCGCCCTTCTTCAAGCAGTTTCCAGCACCGGTCCACCATTGGTCGAACCGCCGTGCGATACTCGCTGAGGAATTGCTGATCGCATGCATGGCCAAGCTCAGCGGTCCTTCGCAACCGTGATTCAAAGTTAGCAATACCAGCCGTGCACTCCGCTGGCAGATAGATGCGATCGCGATCCAAAAGGTCGCGACGCACATCTTGCACATGGTTCACCAATTGCAACGCGGTGCAGACGCGGTCACTCAGGGCGAAACGCTCTTGGGTAGCCAGGCCAAAGACCGACAGCACCAAACGCCCCACTGGGTCCGCACTTCGACGGCAGTACGCATCAAGTTCGTCCCACGTGGCGTAGCGAATCTTCACCTGGTCTTCTTCAAACGCACTGATGAGATCATTGAACGGCTCGATGGAAAGTTTGTGCGCAACAACGGTTGGTCGCAGAGCAACAAACACCGGGTGACGCGGCGCGCCGTCAAAGCACGCCTGCAATTCACCGCGCCACCACGCCAGCAACTGCAGTCGCTCTTCGCCAGGCGAACCGGCTTCGTCACCTAAATCATCAGCCCAGCGGCAGAATGCATACACCGCTGCAAAGTCGCCACGCATCCGCGTTGGCACCAACGCGCTGAGCACGCTGAAGTTCTCATAGTGCCCCTCAGCAAGTGCCTGGCACCACGCACGGGCGGTCGCCTCATCCATTGGGGGCGACACTCCAGGGCCAATCCGCGCTGGACCAAATTCATTGAGTTCATCGACGACACGTTTCACTGCTTGAACTCTAGCCGAAAGCGTGCATCCGGAGGTAGAAATCCACTTCGGACAGCCGTCAGTTATGGCTACACTTCTGCGTTCCATGAAGCTCATCCTTGCAAATCCCCGCGGCTTTTGCGCCGGCGTGTACATGGCCATTGATGTCGTCGACCAATTGATCGACATCTGCCCAAACGAAACCATCTACGTCTATCACGAGATCGTGCATAACCGCCACGTGGTGGAGCGCTTCCAAGGCCGTGGCGTGAAGTTCATTGAGGAACTTTCTGAAGTGCCGGACGGATCGATCGTGGTGTTCAGTGCACACGGCGTCAGCCCTGCGCTGCGTCGGGAAGCCGATGAGCGCAACCTGACTGCCGTCGACGCCACCTGCCCGCTGGTGACCAAGGTGCACAATGAGGCGATTCGTTACGCGCGCGCTGGGTACCAGATCTTGCTAGTCGGCCACGCCGATCATCAAGAGATCATTGGAACGCGCGGCGAAGCGCCGGATGCCACGCAGGTGGTTGAAAGCCCGAAGGACATTCCTTTCCTGACAGTCAAGGATCCAAACAAGTTGGTCTACCTGACGCAGACCACGCTTTCCACTGACGATGCCAACATCATCATTGCTGCGCTGAAGGAAGCATTCCCGGGGCTCAAGGAGCCGCCGAGTGAAGACATTTGCTACGCCACTACCAATCGGCAGCGTGCCGTGCGAGCACTCGCGCCGCAGGCTGATTTGGTGTTGGTGGTGGGTAGCCGCAACAGCTCCAACTCAGTGCGACTGACGGAAATCAGCCAAAATATGGGCACTCCTGCCCGTTTGGTGGATGACCGCAGCGAACTGCGTGATGAGTGGTTCAACGGCGTGAACACCGTGCTAGTCACCGCCGGAGCAAGTGCCCCGGAAGACTTGGTGCAGCAACTGATCGTGGAACTCATTGAGAAACATGGCGGTGTTGTTGAGCAGCATGATGTCTATCACGAGCAAGTGGAATTCGGTCTGCCCGGCACGCTCAAGGAACTCATGCGCAATCGCGGTGTCGACCCAACTGGCCGCCGCGTGATGCGTAAGGACGCCGACGAAGCGATGGGCGCATGGCTTGATCGCCACGGCATTGAGCACCGAACCGTCGACCTGACCGTGGGCGCTACCCGGTGAGTGCCACCGAGCGCACTGGATTCTTTGAGCTGGACGCTGTCACACTGGAGTCATGGTGCGGCGCGCGCGGCATGCCCAAGTTTGCCGCCAAGCAATTGCTTGACTGGGTGTACGGCAAAGGCGTCGTCGACGTTGATCGCATGACCAACCTCTCAAAGTCCCAGCGCGACATGCTGGCGCATGAGATGACATTCCTGCAGGGCAACGAGTTGCACAGCCTGCAAGCCACTGACGGCACCCGCAAGCTGCTACTCGGCTGGCCGAAGCCCGGCGCGGGGATCGCCCTGCCCGTCTTAGGCGTCGCCACCGGCCGCGAAACTGAATGCGTCATGATTCCCACCGAGGAACGACGCACGGCCTGCGTTTCAAGCCAAATGGGATGCCCGGTCGGCTGCAAATTCTGCGCGTCCGGACTGGAAGGCGTGGAGGGAAATCTCACCGCCGGTCACATCGTTGAGCAGGTCTGGCGCTTGGCACAACAGCCGGGCACTGGGCGCATCTCCAACGTCGTCTTCATGGGCATGGGCGAGCCGCTTGCCAATGCCTCCGCCGTGATGAGTGCTATTCGCACCATCAACGCGCCGTGGGGCATGGGCATCAGCGCGCGCAAGATCACGATTAGTACGGTGGGCTTGCCTGCCGCCATCCGCAAGTTGTGCGACTTTGAGTTGCCGGTCACGCTGGCACTCAGCCTGCACGCGCCGAACGATGAACTGCGTCGACAGATCATTCCGTGGGCGGAATACTCCACCGTGGCAGAACTTCTTTCTGCTTGCCAAGAGTGGTTCGGAAAGACCGGACGCGAAATCACGCTTGAGTACATCTTGCTTGGTGGATTCAATGATCAGCGTGAGCATGCCCAAGAACTGGTACGCATTGCCCGCTCCATTCGTGCCAACGTCAACCTCATTCGATACAACGAAGTTGACGGCTTGCCCTTTGCGCGGCCCGACGATCATGACGTGCTCACCTTCCAGAACGTGCTCCGCGACGCTGGCGTGAATACACACATCCGCGCGAGCCGTGGCCGCGACATCAAGGCCGCCTGCGGGCAGTTGCGTCATGAAGCAATGAAAAGCTGACGCGGAGCGGAAGCGCCGTTCACGTACCTCCCGTACGCCTAGGCATTCGCCGTTAATCGCTCAATTTCAAGCACCGGCGTCTCATGCAGCCGATGCGCGGCAGCCAGCTCATGCAGGCTCTTGACAACGCCCGACCAGTGCGCGCGATGCTGCGGCTCATGAACGGCGCGATCAAGAATTTCCAGCACCGCGGTCCGCGCACGACGCTCCTGCGGCTGACCGCGCAACTCATTCGGAACTACGCGCCACAAGATCAACGCCAACTGTGCCGGCCAATCGCTTGATCGCAAATCCAATCGCCACACCGTTCGGCCAAGCACCACTTCAATGCGATTCAAGTAACGGCGACTCATGCGGTCACCACGCGCCGCGCGCACGCCAAGCCGCTCGCGAATGCGCCGCGCTTGACCAACTCCCGCCTGCATCGCCGCTACATACAACGCATCGCGAATGAGAATTGATTCGGCAAGCGGCAGGATGCCGTACGTACATAACGCGCGGTCCGGATCATCGGCACCCGCCTCGTACAACTCCTTCACCAGTCCGGCGTACCAGCGCAGGTGGCGCACCCCGCCCCACGCCACGCAACGCGCCGATGCATTCACAAAGTCACGCAGCGCCTGCCGACCATCATTGGTGGCGTACAGACCAGGCATCGCATCGATCGCCTCGCGCACACTTTCGCGGAACTGCCGTGCGCGACGGCGTCCACCGCGGCGCGAAGCTTCCAATTCCAACGCAGTGCGGCGCACCAAGCGTCCCAGGCTTTCGCCCTTTTTTGATTCACTTTCAGCAATTTCCAGGCCTTCTGCCAAGCGCCGCCCAAAGTCGAACGCTTCCAGCGATCGCCCAAAGCCGCGCGTTTCCAATCGCCGCATGGCCGCTTCAAGAGACTCCACTGAAACCGGAATGAAGCCGCGCTGGAACGCTGCACCAAGCACCACCAGGTCAGCCACGCGGTCCGTGAGAAATTCGCGCTGCGCAGTGCCGGAGATGTCCGCCAGCAACGCACCCTCTGGTCGAGTGGCGAGCGGCACCGCGCGCGGCAACAAATCAACCGCCT
>JBDKKN010000046.1:0-3259 GCA_039796075.1 Planctomycetota bacterium
CGTCGTCCGCAGCATCGCCTGCAGGGCTTCGACAATCTCTGGCTCGTCGGCGGCGGCACGCACCCAGGCAGCGGCCTCCCGGTGATCTTCCTTTCCAGCGAAATCACCACCAACCTGATGTGCGCCGAAGCAGGCGTGCCGTCACCGTTGTAATGCACACACGCCCCCCCGGGCGCGGCACCACTGATCTCGCTTTCTAGGCTGATAGCGAGGCAGCCTCGCAATGTTGACGCTGAGCGGGGGCAGCCCGGGCCCCTGTCCTCCAATGCCCAATTTTTCTCGCTGGATCCCCCGGGAGTCCGCGATTTATCCCCATTCCCCCCTCACTATGCCGATCCTGACCCTTGGAAATCATCATGAATCACACCCTCGCTCGACGCTTCTCCGTGACCGTTCTTGGCGCACTCGCTGCATCGATCCCCGCCCTGACCGGCTGCGAGACACTCCCGCCGCCCGTCCAGGAAGCCCCGCCCGCCCCGTTGGTCCCACAGGAAACCGAGGCTGAACTCCAAGCCCGCGCCCGCGAGCAGTTCACGGCGCAACTCACCACCGCCATGGCAGACTTCGATGCCGCGCTCGCCGCTCGCAACCCGGAGCAACTGGCGACATCCATGCAGACCATCAACATGACCATGCTCACCGCCCGCAAGGCCGGTTGTGAGCTCGGCATGGATCGCCAAGTCCAAGACCGAACCTTGCAGCGCGACGCCTTCTTCCAAGGCGTGAATGTCATCCCACTCTTAGAGCCAAGCGTGGCCCGCGCTGAAGCCGATGCCGCCGCGTCCCGCTGGTCCGACCTGCAGGCCGCCATGACTTCCATCCGCGCGCTCTTCACCCAATCAGACCCCGCGATCGCGCCAGAGCAGCGCGCCGCCCTCGCTCCGCGAATTGCGGACTTGGAACAACGCCTGCAGGCCGGACTTGCGCTGCAGGCGCAACAGGCGCTTGCCACCAACCTTGGCAATCAACTCACGGCTGCCACCGCCGCGCTCGCTGCCGACACCGCAGCGGAAGCCGACCGCGCCACCAGCACCGCCACCGCCGTGGAATCAGCCATCGCCACACTCACGCTCGTTCCCACCGCCGACCTCACCCGCCAAGCCGCCGACCTCCGAACCCTCATCGCCACCACGCGCACCCACGTGGCGCAGCGCGCCAACGCCGCGCGCCTGCAGGCTGCGTTCGAAGCGCTTGACCGCGAAGCCACCGCCGCCGCTGGCAAACTCGCCGGTCTCACCACCGCGTCCACCCAGGCCACGGAACTCACGCGCAGCATCGAGAGCACTTCACTGGACGCCACCGCCAAGCAGTCGCTCAATCAGTCCATCACCGGCTTGTCCGCACGGCTGCAAGCGCAGATCGGCGCCCTGCAAGACACCGCGGCCCGCGCCGCTATTGACGCGAACATCGCTACTGCACGCACCGCAGTGAATGCAGCCACCGCCGCCATCACAGCATCAAAACTCCCCGTGGCTGACGAGCAACTCAACGCCGCACAAACCGCATCGAACGCGGCCGCCGCGTTGCATGGCTCCACCCGTTGGTCCGAACCACAGCAGGCCACCGAAGCGCGCACCGCGTGTGACACCCTGAGCGCTGATATCGCAAAGCTCGAACGCACCTTGGCGGGTGCACGTGCCGACGATGGAATCGCCCGCGCCATGATCGCCGCCGAAACTCACCTCAAGGCGAACGAAAGTGCCGCTTGGCCAGCCGACATCACCGCCGTCACCGACGCTTCGCGCCTTCCGGACGCCACACCCGCCAAGCGCGCTGATGCCGAAGCCATGCTGGCACGCCTGACGTCTGCCATGGAACGTGAAAGCGTGCTGAGCGCACGTTCGCCGGCCATTGAACAGTCCATGACGGACATGGCTCTTGACAGCGCGCGCACGCAGATTGAAGAACTGCGCACCGCCGCCGCTGCCCCGGCCATCATCGAAGCAGACCGCACCATCATCACGGCACGAGCGGATGAATTCACGCAACGCGTTGACGAGCTTGAGCGCGTTCACACAATGAAAGTGCGCCTCATCATCATTGCCGCCACGGCCATCGGCGCCATCGGTGCCGCCATCGCCCTCGTCATCCGCCGCCGCCGAGCCGGAAAAATCCACACGCCCCCAGACGCGTGAGCGCCAGGGGGCGTGGAGTGTGGACGCTGGCCGAAGCCAACGTGGAGTGCAAAGTAAGGGTCAGGCGCGGCGGCGACGGCCACCGACCAGACCAGCGACGCCGAGCAGCGCGAGTGCGCCCGGAGCGGGAGTCACAGTGACGGTGATTTCCTGCTCACTGTAGACGGTTGCGCCAGAGAAGGTTGAGATCTTGATCTTCCAGTCGCCGATGTCATTGGCTTGACCACCGCATCCGAGGAGGTAGCCGACGTTCCAGTTCTGCTGCCAAGCCATGTTGCCAGCCGAGAAGTCGGTGCCGACATCTTGCGAAGTAACGACTGTCGAGACCTGCCCATTTGGACGGGTGATCAGCATGCTCATGCTGATTGCTCCAACTGCTGGACGTGCGCCATCGAGCGTGATGCTCCAGGTGAAGCCCCAACTCGTAGCGCTGTTCGCAGGCAAAGTGGCCCACCAACTCGGCTTGTCCACGGCCACACCAGCAAAACCCGTGTATGCACCCGTGGTGCCGTTCACGTTCAGCCAGGAACCGCCGCCGGAGAGCGACGATACGGTGCTCGAGCCGGCAGGATTGTTGCCGTTGCGATATTCGTGTGCCTTGATGCCGATCAAGAGCTGCTTGGCGCCTGGGCCAGTGGTGGTGTTCATGTAGTAACCGTCATTGCCAACACCAGTGCCGGAAGTCATGGCGATCGGCGTGCTGTTGTATTGAAGCTGTCCGAATGGGGATAGTGCGTTCCCCGCACTCACAGGCGCTGCGATGAACGCCGTTGCTGCCAAGACAGACATACCGATTGAAGAAATGGTTGCGTTTCGAATCATTGCAATTTCAATTCTGGGCACATTGCCCGTTGTTGGTCCACACTCCCGTGCGGACGTGACATCGCCGAAACCGTCGACGTGCGGTCTGTATCTCGCGGTTGGCCCACCGAAGGTCAATCGATCTCGAATGTCGCGCATCACTTGCAGGCTCCACCTGCGTCTGATGTCACACTCCACATACAAGAACGAAATCCCCCCCCCAACCATCACGCAAAGTTAAAAATTCCTGATTTTCCTAGAGTGGCGCTCCGACCCCCTAGCGCCCAATCCCGCCCCGGGCCCCCTCCACTGACACGGTCCCC
>JBDKKN010000047.1:0-3783 GCA_039796075.1 Planctomycetota bacterium
CATGCCGCACCGCATCGTGCGTCGGAGAAGGGAAAGGAAAATGCACGCATTCGAGGGTTACACTCATGATCATGGAAGTTCGGATCCAACTCGACGAGAAGGACATGAAGAGCGCACAGGCACTGTCCGGGATCAGCGACCCGGCAGCGTTGGTGTTGCACGTCCTGCGGGAATACGTCCAATTCCGGAGCCGCCAAGAAATCCTCGGCATGGAGGGGTCGGATCCGGGGGCGAAAGCTCCGCCGCGCCGAAAGCCCCTGGAATTCCGAAACGAAGAGCCGCGGACCGACCCGAACGCCTGAACGCCGGGACTGTTGCTGACACAAGTCGACCATGAGTCCTTGCGGATACCAACGTATAGATCGATTTCATCCGCGACCGCTATCCCCCCGACACCAACCGCTGCACCTCGACCACCGTCGCGTCCATCTCGGCCGCCGGCACGCCCTCGGCGCGTAGCAACTCGGCGACCGCCTCGCGCAACATTCCGCCCACGCGGCGCGTGGCGTTCGCGCACTGTTGTACGGTGCGCCCCGTGCGCGGGCCGATCACTGCGTACGGCAACCCCTCGCTCACATGCAGCCGGAACACCTCGTATTCATCAAGCAGACCGCGCTCGTCGCATTCCGCGTGCGCTACGCGGTGCGCCTCGTTCACCAACTCGAGCGCCCACGCGCGGTCGAACGCATGCACGCCGTCACGGTCATCCATCGGTTCGGCGCCAGCGGCAGTCGCCACATCAAGTGAGGTCCGCTCTCGGTTGCGCCGCGAATCCGTGCGTAGCGTTCGCCCATGGAACGCCATCCCGTGCATGAGCCAGCGCCGCAACTGCAATCCGCTTGTGCGCCACCGGAGCAATGAGTCCGGCGTCGCCAACATGTGCGCAAAGAATCCAGCGACCAGTTCGTCCGGCTCACCGAGTTCTCGCAGCGCAGACCCCACCACGTAGGCGCGCAGCGGTTCGCGATATCGCTCCATCAGGTACGTGGCAACCGACCGGTGCGCCGTCCGCGCCGCCGGACCATCCGGCGTCGCACCGTCGATGATCGTCAACTGCGTGCCGATCCACGTGGCGTGCGTGCTGGGGAAATGGTCAATGGATGGCATGGTGCTATCTCAGAACCGCCGAAATCCCACCCACCCCCACCACCTCACTCAAACTTCCCGCGACTCACAATCCGGAAGTCGTACACCTCCGCCAATTGCTTCGCGTCCAACTTCTCAATGGCGTTCAACTTCGCAACCAGCGGCTTCGGATCATCCATCGCGAGCGCGCCAAGCCGCTCGAACTTGTTCGCCAAGATGTCCTTCAGATTCGCACTCGTATTCCGCGCATGACCGCTCGGGTACATCACGAAACCACTGTCAAGCGTCCCTCCATCCGTCGTAGTAATCACCACGCTCGTTGGAATGCCGTCCGGATAGTTGCGGTCGTACTCCGCGCCGCCATGTTCGAAGGTCATCTTCTCCATGAACGCGCGCGTGGTCTTATTCACGATCGCCGCTGGGTCATAGTCGTACGGCGCTAAGAACAGCGTCTTCCACATGGCGTCGTTGCCTTCAGCAATCTTGCCAGTCTTCATCTCTGCGGCCTTCTCAACGGCCTTTCGCAACAGCGTTCCAACGATGTACACCATCGAATGGTCCGCACTCTGCCGCGTCTTTGGATCGCGCTTCGCGGGATCGCCAATGATGCCAAACGCTGGCTCGTACGCCACAATCTTGATGCCCCTGATAAGCGCGGGATTCTCCAAGATCTCCGGATGCTTGCGCATCAGATCGATCATCCCTTGCAGCGCGCCAGCACTCTGATGCTCATACAACCCCAGCTTGAAGTGCATGCCCATCACTGCAAAGTCATCGCCCGTGGTACTCAACACCAACGGGAACGGACTGTCGCCCGCAGTCTTCTCAAACTGCCGGAACATGCTCTCTGGATTGCGGAAGATGTCCTTCGGTCCAATGAATCCGCGCATCGAACGCATCATGCTCAGTACCGCAACTTCAGTACTGATCGCCGCGCTCGCGCCCTTGGAGTCACTGAGCTGCTTACCAGCGCGGATCGCGCGCCACGGAATGTAGTGCGCAACCACCATGCCAATAGCACTCTCAATCTGCTCCGGCGTCGCGCCCATCATCGCGCCCCACGTGGCCGCACTGGCAATCGCGCCGTGCACCACGTGGTCAATCTTGTAGGTCTTGAGGCTGAACACCTCCGCAAGGCGCCCGCGAATCTCATCAGAGAGCATCATGCCGCGCAGCGCCGCCGCGCCATCAAGGCCCTTCATCTGCGCCGCAGCAATCGCCACTGGATAGAAATCATTGTGCCCAAACTCGCCAGCAATGAAGCCAAGTTCCTTGCGGAATCCAAAGTTCGTGCCGTTGGAATCCCACTCGCGCACCGCGCTGCTATTCGCAACGATCGCCTTCTCCGGCGCAACCTTGACGGCGCTTCCAAAGAACGGAACGCCGTGTGCGTTTGGATATTCAAGCGCCTCTTCGCGCAGGACCACCGGCGCGTTTGCGCACAGAGCCACCGCGCTGATGCCGCACAACACGCTGTCCGTGTGAAAGAGCTTGGTGCGCTCTTGCACCGACTCCGACGGCGAAGCACTCCGCATGAATTCGCAGGCGTACTTACCGAGTTCGAGCGCTTGATTGCAGTTGGGCTTCAGTTCAACGGACATGGAAATCTCCTCAAATCAGGTAGCGGGGTAACGAGCAGTACGCGCGCGGATCGGTCCGCCGCGAGCGCCACAGTGTAGAGAGTTCGGGTGCGCAGATGACCCCTCCGGCAATCACGCCGCGCCAGTCACTTCAGCAGCGCATCAAGCAGCTCAACCACGCCCTTGCCCTCGGTGGCAATGGTTTCCAGAATCGGGCGGCCGCCAGCAATGTCAAGCAGTTCACGCACCAGTTTGGCCTCACCCGCGTGATCGGCCTTATTGGCAACAAAGAGATCAGCAATCTCCAGAATGCCCGCCTTGTCCATCTGCACGGAATCGCCCATGCCTGGCACCACCACCACGGCAGTGCGGTCAACATGCTGACGGATCGCAACATCATTCTGACCAGCGCCCACGGTTTCAATGATCAAGGTGTCGAACCCCGCAGCGCCGATCAAGCCGATGATTTCCGGCAAGCTGCGATAGTCCTCGCCAACAATCGCCAGCGATCGATAGAAGACTTTGTCATCAACGGCGTTGAAGTCAACGCGCAGTCGATCGCCAAGCAATGCACCACCAGTGATCGGGCTCATCGGATCGAAGGCAACCACGGCAATGCGTTGCCCGCGTCGAACCGCTTCGTTTGCCATCGCTGCAACCAAGGTGCTCTTGCCTGCGCCGGGTGATCCAGTAATCCCCACCACGCGCGCGGGACGCTTGACCGGCGTTCCTGCCGGAAGCGACGCAGCATGCGCCATGGAAATCTGCCGCGCCAGCACTGCCTCGCGCGCGCTCGACACCACCGGCGCATACGGCTTCACCGTGGCACGCACACTGTCGACAATTTCATCCATGCTGGTGCCCGTGTGATAAATGCGCGCAACGCCCGCATCAAGAAGCCCCTGCACATCCGACTGCGGAATGATGCCGCCGACGTTCACCGGGATATCACCACGACCAACCGCCTTCATTTCATTCAGTAGCCGCGGCACCAACACCAAGTGCGAATTTGACATCATCGAAGCCGCAACGCAATCAACATCTTCATCGCGCGCGCCGATCGCCAGGCTGCGCGGCGTCTGCCACAGCCCGCTGTAAATCACATGAATTCCTGAGT
>JBDKKN010000048.1:0-29112 GCA_039796075.1 Planctomycetota bacterium
TCGGGGTGAAGTTCCAAGCCTTCGATGCACTTGTCGCGGAACATGTCACAGGCGTTCGCCAACAAGTCAATGGATTCGCAGAGGCTGTCAGCGATCATGGGCATGGCAACATTGAGTTCCAACAGGCTGCCAATGCCGCCAAATCCGCCAAGGGTGATGCACGCGTCATTGCCAACCACGCGACACGCCACCATCATGACGCTTTCGCAAATGACCGGGTTGATCTTTCCGGGCATGATGCTGCTGCCTGGTTGCGTCGCTGGGAGCATCAGTTCTCCAAGTCCGCAGCGCGGTCCACTGCCGAGCCAGCGAATGTCATTGGCGATCTTGCTCATGCTGACCGCAATCGTCTTGAGCATGCCACTTGCTTCCACCACGCAGTCGCGGGTGGCCTGTGCTTCGAAATGGTTGGCTGCTTCAGTAAAGGTGATGCCCAGTTCTTTGCTGAGAATTGCACTGACCGTGCGACCAAATTTTGGATTGGCGTTGATGCCTGTTCCGACCGCGGTGCCACCGATCGGCAAGTTGCGAGCAAGAACGTCGCGCGCCAATTCAGCGCGCGCAACGGCGTAGGCAATGGCTGCTGCATAGCCACCAAATTCCTGACCGACGCGGATGGGCGTAGCGTCCATCAAGTGGGTTCGACCAATCTTTACATGCTTGTCCCACGCCTTGGCCTTGGCATCAAGGGCACGATGCAAGCGCTTGAGCGCCGGCACCAATTGCTCATGAATAGCAACCGCGCCAGCCACTTGCATGGCGGTTGGGAATGTGTCGTTTGAACTCTGCCCGTAGTTGACATCATCATTTGGATGCAGAGGGTCTTTTGAGCCGATCGGCTTGCCGCGCATGACACTGGCGGTGTTGGCGATCACCTCATTCACATTCATGTTGGTGCTGGTACCGGAACCGGTCTGATAGATATCGATCGGAAAGTGCCGCATCACTTGCGCGCGGCGATCGGCAAAGTCTTCAAGCAGACGCTCGCATGATTCAACAATGTCGTTTGCTTTCGCACGCTTCAATTCGCCAAGCTTCAGGTTCGCCTGCGCGCACGCGCGCTTGAGTTCGAGATACGAAGCAATCACTTGCGGCGGCAATGGTCGACCGCTCACCGGAAAGTTCAACACGGCGCGCTGCGTGGTTGCGCCGTGCAGCAATTCATGGTGGACATGCATTTCCCCCATGCTGTCGGATTCGATACGGGTATGCGATGGTGCTGCAGTAGCAGCTGCGGACTTCTTGGTGCGTTTTGAAATGGATGTTGGCTTGGTCTTGGTCTTGGGCATGGTCTTGTGCTTGTTCTGGGGCTGGTTCTTGCCCTTGCTTTGGGCCTTGCTCTTGGGCGTAGCCGTCGGCATTTCGTGGGGTCGGTCTGGGCAATCATCGTAGCGATGCCATGTGTGTGCAGGGGGTGCATATGGCGGCTTACACTTTCGCCGTGGAACTTCAGAATAATTCTTCGACTACCGGGAGTTCAGCGCCTCGCACCATGATTGTCGAGGATCTCTTTCTTGCCGCACTTGACGTTCCCGCCGCCGAGCGTGCTGCGTGGCTGACGGCGCATGCCGACGTCAGCGCCGCGGAGCGCGCGGCTGCCATGGCGATGGTGGCGGCATTTGAGGCAGGTGCCGGGCGTGTAGACGCAGCGATGGGCGCCATGCGTGTTGAACTGAGCGACGCCATGGCTCACGGCGACGGTAGTGCGGGCCGGTATGTGCTGTTGCACCGACTTGGCTCGGGTGGATTCGGCGATGTATTCCTTGGTCGCCAAGAGCATCCGGTGCGGCGCCTAGTTGCTGTGAAGGTCTTACGGGATGCGCTCGCTTCGCCCGTTGCGCATGCACGCTTTCGTGTGGAACAACAGGCGGTTGCTTCGCTTGATCACCCGGGCATTGCAGCAATGCTTGAGACCGGGGAATTACCTGATGGGCGTCCGTGGTTCGCCATGCCGTTCGTTCCTGGTCTACCGATTACTGACTTTGCCCGGGAACATTCGCTTGGTGTGCATAGCCGCGTTCGCATGGTGACCGATGCCTGTGATGCCGTCGAGCATGCACACCGCCGCGGGGTGATTCATCGTGATTTAAAGCCAGCAAATGTGCTTGTTGCTGATGATGCCGGCGTGGTTCGCCCGCGAGTCATTGACTTTGGTGTAGCTAAATTGGCAGACGCAGCATTCATGGGCGCAGGCACCAGTACGGTGGAGGGCGCCTTGGTGGGAACGCCGGAGTACATGTCGCCCGAGCAAGCGGACGCTGCTCCACCGGATACGCGCAGTGACGTGTTCTCCTTAGGCACAATCCTCTATGAACTTCTTGCCGATCGATTGCCGCGCAGTACTGATGCGTTGCGCTCTGGTGGTCGCGCGGGACTTGCAGCCGCCATTCGCGGCACTGCACCAACGGCTCCGTCGGTGTTTGCGCCCACGACACGCTCGGTTGACAGCGATCTTGATGCGGTGTGCATGCAAGCCATTGCCGCCGATGCCAGCGCGCGCTACCAATCCGTGGGCGAACTGCGCGCGGATCTCCAGCGTTGGAGCGACGGCGAGACACCGCTGGCAGTGCACCCTTCGCAATTCGGCCGCGCATTGCGATTTGCGCGTCGAAATTGGCGTGGTGTTGCGGTGGCGGCGTTGGTGACGGTGGCGCTGCTTGGATCCACTGCATTTTCAGTTCGGCAAGCCAATGCGGCGGAAGTGTCGCGCGCCAATGCGCAACGTCGTGCCGATCAGAATGCGCGCGTCTTGGAGTACATGACCGGGGTTCTTGCAGGTGCTGATCCAACAGCGCAAGGTGGGCGCGAAGATGTCACCGTGCGCGAACAGTTAGCGTTTGCAGTTGCGGACCTTGATAAGGGAGCCCTGCGCGAGGCGCCGGGCGAAGCGGCGGAGATTCGCTACGCGATCGGCGGCGCATTCACAGGCATTGGTCGAACCGATGACGCCGTACTGCAGTACCGCGCTGGCATGGATGCACTGGAAGCAAGCCATACGGATATGCCAGCGTTGGAGTGCAAGCTTGCTATCCAGTGCTCTGCGGGTTTGGCCATTGCTAACCGTGGCGTTGACGCCGTGCAGATGGCCAATCGTGCGCTTGCCTGCGCGGATCGCGCCGCCGACGTCGTATTGCGGGGTCGATCGCTTTCCACACTCGCCGACGCACAGCGTGTTGAGGCCACGGATATTGAAGCAGCCAAGCGAAATGGAGAAGAAGCAGTTCGAATCCTTCGCTCGGTGCCCAGCGCGCCGCCCGAAGAATTGGCGTCGGCGCTGAACAATTTGGGCGTAGTGCACTTCATCATGGGCAATATGGATGCAGGGATCGCCGCGTCAGAGGAAGCGATTGCCATTAACCGTCAGCTTGGTCAAGAGGGCAGTTACAAGGCGATGTTTGATCTTCACAATATCTCGCAAATTGAGCGGGGTGCTGGCCGATTTGATGATGCGGAGCGACACACCCGCGAAGCGCTGGTGTTGGTGGAACGATTTGCCGGAATGAAGCACCCGCATCGCGCCAGTGTTCTTGCCAGTCTTGCGCTGATCAAGCGCTCCAAGAAGGAGTTTGCTGAAGGCGAGAAGTACCAGCGCGAAGCAATTGAAATCCTCACGGAGTTGGATCTTGGAAACTCTCCCGACGCTGGAATTGCATTTCTGAATCTCGCCAGTCTCTTGCGCGATCAGGACAAACTCCCCGAAGCCGTTGATGCTGGCCGGGAGGCGGTTCGTATTGTCGATGGCGTTCCAGGCCAAGATCCATGGATAAGCGCCGCTGCTCGCATGTCACTCGGGCGCGCCTTGACCGCCTCCAAGCGATACCCCGAGGCAGAGAAACCCTTGCAAGAGGCATGGGTATTACTTGAGCCGCTCGGTATTGACCCCAAGCGTCGCTCGTCAGGTTTACTGGCATTGTGCCAGCTGTTCAAAGCATGGAACGCTGCTGACCCAGTAGCGCTTCCTGCAGAAAAACTAGAGTCGTGCCGCGAGCGCGTGCGTGCATTTGAGGCAGCGCATCCCGGTTCAATTCCGGCGAACTCCTACTGACCAACGCCGCCGGCACAAGTCAATTTCTCAGGCTATTCTTCGGCACTTCCATCTCGCACACTCAGGACTCAACCTATGGGCTTCATCAAAGAATTCACGGATTTCGCTGTCAAGGGCAACGCACTCGATCTAGCGGTTGGTGTGATTCTTGGTGCCGCCTTTGGCAAGGTCGTGAACTCGATCGTTACCGATATCTTTATGCCGCCACTTGGTTGGGCCATCGGCGGTGTGAATTTCACTGACCTGAAGTGGGTCATCAAGCCCGCAGTGGCGGCGGCAGATGGCGTTGCGGCGCAGGCGGCAGTGGCCATCACCTACGGCGCGTTCATTGACACAGTGGTTCAGTTTGGCATTGTGGCGTTCAGCGTCTTTGTCGCCATTCGGTTCTTGAACAAACTGTCGAACCTCCGCAGCTTGGCTGAGATGACGAAGATTTCCGAATTCGCAAATCGAGCTACTGATCGCGTAGCCGGTGCTGTTCGGCCCGGAGACAAGAATCCAGGCGCCTGAGCCCGCTCAGCTGATTCGCCAACTCACGTACTTGAGATCCAGGTACTCCTCGATCCCGTGGTGCCCGCCTTCGCGGCCCAAGCCGCTGTGCTTCACCCCGCCGAACGGGGCCTGTGCGGTGGCCGGTAGCGCGTCATTGACCCCAACGATGCCGTACTGCAGCGCTTCCACCATGCGCATGATCCGTGCACCGTCGGCAGTGAAGAGGTAGGCCGCGAGTCCGTACGGAGTGCCGTTGGCGATCTCCAACGCATCGGACTCGGTATCGAATGCGCACACTGGCGCAATGGGACCGAAGGTTTCCTCGCGGAAGCACAACATGGCGGGGGTCACGCCGGAGAGAACGGTTGGCGCCATGAATCGGTTGGTGCCACCGGGTACGGTGACACGCGCACCGCCAGTGGTTACCTGTGCGCCGTGCGCCAACGCATCGGCCACATGTGCTTCGGCTTTACGAATACCGGCTTCGTCGACGAGCGGTCCAACTTGCGTGCCCGGCGCGCGACCATCGCCAACTTTCAGCGCTGCCACTGCGGCGGTGAGTCGTTTGACAAATTCATCATGCACTCCACGCTGCACCAAGAATCGATTGGCGCACACACATGTTTGACCGGCATTGCGGAACTTGCTTGCCATGGCGCCAACAATGGCTTTATCAAGATCCGCGTCATTGAAGACAATGAATGGCGCGTGCCCGCCCAATTCCAGGGAAACGCGTACCACGTTGGCGGCACTCTTGGCCAAGAGAATTCGGCCCACTTCAGTGCTGCCTGTGAAACTCACGTGGCGCACAGTGAGCCCGTCAAAGAAGGTGTCTGTGATCGCAGGTGCATCAAGTCCAGTGATGACGTTGAACACACCGGTAGGGAATCCAGCTTCAACGGAGAGTTCTGCAATCGCCAGTGCGCTCAGCGGCGTTTGCTCTGCGGGTTTAACAACTTGCGTGCAACCAGCAGCAAGGGCGGGGCCCATTTTTCTGGTGACCATGGCGATTGGAAAGTTCCATGGGGTGATTGCTGCCGCCACACCCGATGGTTGGCGCAGCACCAACAAGCGCTTACCTGGATCGCTCGCTGGAATCGTTTCGCCGTAGACACGCTTGCCTTCCTCGGCGTACCACTCAAGAAAGCTCGCTGCATAGGCAACTTCAACGCGCGCCTCTGCGAGCGGCTTGCCGCACTCTTGGCTGCACAGGTCGGCAAGGCGCTCCACGTCGCGCAACATCAGTTCTGCCAAACGGCGCAGGGGCTTGGCGCGCTCGATAGCTGCCAAACTCTTCCACGCAGGAAACGCGCGCGCCGCTGCGTCAATAGCGGCACGAGCATCGCCCGCATCACCATCTGCAACCTGCGCAATCACCGCATCCGTCGCTGGGTTGTGGACCGTAAAGGTGCGCCCCGAGCGCGCGGGTACGAATGTTCCGTCAATGAAGCACGAAGTCTGCATCCATAGATGGTAAAGCCGGGGAGATCATGCCGTGTCGCGGCGGAGGCATTACACGCGCGCTGAAACGCCACCCATGGCGGCGGGGGCATGTGACGCGCCGAGCTTCGCGGAGTTACGCCTTCAGCAAACCGTGCGCAGCCTCAAGGCTCTCGGCAATTGGCATGATGGTGTCGAGGCGCGAAGTCCGGATGGCGATCGCCACGGTATCGCTGGGAGTCAGCAGAATCAGGCGCTGCTCGCGCGCGGTCAGTGCCCGAGCGATCTGCACCAGGAGCCCCATGCCCAATGAAGCCATAAATGGCACCTCAGTCATGTCAAGGATGGTGTGCTTGCGGCGCGTGGCGGTCGCAGCAGTAAGTTTGAGATCGATGGAGCCAACGCCTGCCATGTCGAGCGGCCCGATGATCTGCACGTGCGTGAACGTATCCGCGGATTCGATGACGGTGATGGTGGTTGGCACGCCTAAAGACTAGCGCGGTATGGATGGGCTCGACGGCAGCCTGCGCTGCCGATACTGCATGAATACCACCCAAAAAGACAAGAGGCCAGCAGTGATTGCTGGCCTCTTGCGCTGCGAGTGGACCTGATCGGGGTCGAACCGACGACCTCTTCCATGCCATGGAAGCGCTCTTCCAATTGAGCTACAGGCCCAGCGATTGACACACCAGCCGGTGCGCCAAAGTGAATGGACATTATACCCGCGGGTTCGTCACGCACAAGCGCCGCGGGCGTGAAACACGCGCGCGGCGCTTGGATCAATAACACGTGGACAGGCAGCGTGTAGTACGCGATTCGCGGGCAATCACTGCGCTGCAGTAATCGCGTTCACGTAGTCGCCCTTGGGACGAATGCCGACCCACTTGCCTGCAGGCTGGCCGTTCTTAAACAGGATCACCGTGGGGATCGATTGAATTCCAAGGCTCACCGCCAACTCCTGTGCACTGTCGATATCCAACTTGCCAACCTTGGCTTTGCCCTTCACTTCAGTGGCTACCAGGTCAATGGTGGGGGCAAGCATGCGGCACGGGCCACACCACTCGGCCCAGAAATCAACAAGCACCGGAACGGCGGATTCGAGGACCTCTGACTTAAAGTTTGCGGCGGTAATTGTGATGGTGTCGGGTCCGGCCATGATGTCGCTCCTGCTGATGAATGCGCGTGCTTGGTTCCCGTAACGAACGGGTTACAAGCTCGCCCGGGACGGAAATGGTAGTCCGAGTAAGGAATGTGGGAATTGCACGAAAGTCGGGCATTCTGAGCGCCGATGGCAAGTCTGTGACTAACCACGCCTCCTACGAGCATTGGCTTGTGCACCGCAGCGACACCGGCGACGTCCGGCATCGCTTGCAGGCGCCCGGCATTGTCAGCGTTGGCCGCGGTGCTGCCAATGCAATGGTGCTGACGCATCCAGCAGTGAGCCGAGATCACGCGGCATTCGAGTGGACGCCCGACCCGGTCAGTGGCGGTACGTGGCGAATCACTGATCATGGCAGCGCTTCCGGTACACGCGTCAATGACGTGCAATTGGTGGCGTTCCAATCGCGGCCGCTATCGCCAGGTGATCGCGTTGCCATTGGGCCGATGGACTTTCACTTCCAGCGTCCGGCGCCACTGGAATCCCAGACCATCATTAGCCGTGCGCAACCCCGCAGCACCGAGCGCATTGATGTACTTGCGCCAGCCGCATTGGAAGCGAAGCATCTTGATGCCGTACTTGCCATTGGCGCAGCGATTCATGCCGCTCAGGACGAACAAGCAATTGCCGATGCTGCCATAGACGCTATCGCGCGCATCAGTGGATTTGCTGAAGTTGCATTTGTGAAACAGTTGTCGACAGACGGTGCGCTGGTGGCTGTTGCATCGCGCGGCCCGCGTGCTTCTCATGTGCGCTTGAGTCAAAGTGTTCTTGCGCGAGCGCGGCTTGGAGCAGTAGTAGTCAGCGACGCTGGCGCAGCGGCGGAAGCGCACCACACCTTGGCGCGTCTGAGCCTGGCACGGGTGGTATGCGTGCCCGTTGAACTTGGAAATCGCTTCTTCGGGCTGCTGTATCTGGCCGACGGTGGCGCATTTCGAACCCCGCTTGAACCAGTTGCCGCTTTGGTCCGATCGGTCGCCGCCGTGGCAGCACTTGCACTTGCAAACATGGAACGGCTACGAGTGAATGCTCAACTTGAAGCAGAGCAGCGCGCCATGTTTGATGGAACCATGCATGCCTTGATTGGCACCATTGATGCCAAGGATCCGTACACGCGCGGTCACTCGGCGCGCGTTGCTGACTTTGCGCACCTCTTGGCCATCCATGCGGGGATGAACGAAGTTGATGCAGGCCGAGCTCGGCTGTGCGGTCTGGTACACGACATCGGAAAGATTGGTGTCAGTGAAGAGGTGTTGCGCAAGCCCGGCAAACTGACTGACGAAGAGTTCCAGCAGATCGCTGCGCATCCAGTGATTGGGCACGACATTCTGCGTGGCATCCCACAGATGAGTGACATCTTGTGCGGCGTCATGCATCATCACGAACGGTTCGCGGGCGGTGGCTACCCACACGGCATTTCCGGTGAGCGGATTCCGCTACTCGGTCGACTCATTGCCATCGCTGATGCACTTGATGCGATGACCACCAATCGCACCTACCGCAGCGCGCGTCCGATGTCTGCAGCACTTGAAGAGATTGCCCGGTGTGCGGGCACACACTTTGACCCAGAGCTTGCGAAAGTCATTGCTTCGATTGATCGCCGCAAATTGCAGGCGATCGTGGGGCTTCATGTGTTCAGTGCGCCTGCAACGCTTCCGCCGCACGCAGTAAGCAGCTCCGAAGCCACACTCGCTCTCATTCAGCCAGAATTCACGCGTCGCACGGCGTAAGCCATTCGTCGCAATCCCAGGCGTAGTACAAAAACCGTCCACGGTGTTTCGCCGCGACCACGCAGTGCCTTCTGCCATGCATCCGGATCACATGCGGCGCCGCGGGTGCGCACAGTGACAATGCCGGCACCGCGTTCAGCAAGCCACGCGGCAACGGTTTGTTCACGGGCGGGCAATTCTTCAATCACTTCAAACTGCTCGAACCACTCGGCGCAATCCGGCGTCAGCGGGGCGCATTCATCCCTGGTCAAGATTCCCAGTCCAGGTGCTGCATCCACCGCGTTCAAGCGATCGGCAAAGAGTCCTAACAGTTTGGCTCGCTCCAACGCCGGGTCCGGAACAAACATCATTCGCAACATGCGCGACTCGCCCGTGGCGGCATCGCCAGGCATACCACTCACTGATGTTCCGCTGCATGCACGCGAAGCGGTGCGTTGACCGGGTGCCTGTGCCAACGCTCCCGTCCACAGAACTTGCTGCAACAATCGCCCTGATTCACTGATGAATTCCAGTTCATCGCCGAGCGCATGTTCGCTTGCTTGCAGATCCATGCCCGGCCCAAGTTTGATTGCATACCCAGTGCGAGCGCGCAGCAATTCACGCACGGTTTCCAGCGCCGGCAGCAAATCCGCAGCGCGGAAGATTCGATTGCCTCCAAAGGAACGGCGCGCCGGATCGGCGTGCGCAAACGGCGCAGTGCCTGGGTCAGCAAGTACATCGGCAGTGCGCACCGTGACGCCCGCGTTGCGCGCGGCCATCCATGCGCGCAGCGGATCAAGGTCAACGCCTGTGGTCTCCGCCACACGCGCCAGCTCCATGAGGTCACCGCCGATACCGGTGCACAGGTCGTCGATGCGCGTGGCTCCAGCACGTTGGAATCGCGCCGCCTTCCAGCGCGCAGTCGCAGGCGAGCTGGACATTTCTACTCCGCTGCGATCGCACCACAGTGTTGCGGCACGTTCTGCAAACTTGGGCCGAGCACGCAAGCGAGCGATGGAAAGTTCCATGGCAGCATTGACCGTTTCCGCTGACCACGTTCGTCGTAAACGTTCGATCACTGCCGCGGGAGGAGTGGAGTCAATACCTCGCAACGACTCAAGCAGAGGCACTGCATCCGGCAACGCAAGCGATTCCCAAGCGCTGAGGGCGCCGGTGACCGTCATTGCTTCACCGCTTCTCCATCTCCCGGGCACTGGCGGCATCGCCCAGAAGCACGGAGAGTGAGCGCAGATCGTCAGTGGAGTCAAGCACGATCTTCACGATGATGGTGAGCGGAACCGCAAAGAACATTCCAGCGATTCCCAGTAGGTAACCCCACACCACCAACGAGAGCAGCACCATGAGTGGCGAAAGTCCCAGCCGCGAACCAAGCATCTTCGGCTGCAGCACGCTGCCGATGAGAACGCCGGAGAGACCCTGCACCACGGCCATGGCAATTGCTACGCCCCAGCCGTGTGTCACCAGTGCAATGACAACGACCAACAGGCTGGCAACAATGGCGCCGATGGTGGGGATGTAATTCAAGAAGAACACCAAGAACGAAAGCAGGAATGCAAAGGGAATACCAAGGGAGATGCAGGCAATCCAGTTGATGATTGCCAGCACCACATTCAATTGGGTGATGACCACCAGGAACGATCGAATCTTGTCTGCAACATTGCCAAGTCCACTGCTCTGCATCGCGTGTGGAAACGCCACGCGCATCTTTGTTGGAAAGCTTGATGCTTCAGCAATGATGAAGGCGCTGACCAACAGTACGAACAGGAAATTCTGCAGCACCTTGGCCATGGATATCAAGATCACATCCGCAAAGTCAGTAATTTTCCATGCGTGTGCCTCGCGCAGCAGGCGTTCTGGATCAATATCAACGCCACGTTGCTGCAGCGATTCCAAGCCAGTAAGCAGCAATTCATCAATGCGGCGTTCATACTCTGGCAGCAATGGCTTGATGGATGCCGCGGACTGACTGAGGTAGTAGCCAAGACCAAGCGCGCCGCCCATGGTGAGTAGCAGCACAATGAGTAGTGCCAACCAACGCGGCATTCCTAACTTTCCTTGCAGCAGCGTCAGGGGCAGGATGGCGATCATGGAGATGAACGCCGCTGCCAAAATCGGCGTGATGATTCCCGCGGCTTCGCGCACGCCGGCGGCGATGACAACAATGGCCGCCAGCGTTAAAAGAATGGAACGCCCGCTGCCAGTGGCCGGCGCGGTGGGGGCGGGAATTGGTTCCTGGAATGGCATGGAGTTCTTGGAGCTCAGGATGGTTTGTTGGCGGTCGCTGGTGGTACTGGGGTCACCGGCGGCGCTGGTGACGCCGGCGTCACCGGCTTCATCGGTGTCTTGGGTGTCATTGGTGTCATCGGCGATGCAGGCGTAACTGGTGCAGCAGGCGCTACCGGTGCCGCCGGCGCGGATGCTGCTGGCAGTGTTTGAATTCGAATGTTTCGGTACTGGACATAGTCGCCGTGCCCCAGGAAGCCAATCTTTCCAGTGCTGCGGCGCGCTCCTGGGTGCTCCTTGCCGCTGAGCGTTCCATCCTTCATTGCGGCATCAAGGTCAATGTCAAGAATCACCTTGTCGTTGAGGGTGACCTTGGCGTGCCGACCATCAAGAGCAATCTCTTCATCGTTCCACTCGCCCACGGGACGCATGGCTGCGGCCGCATTCTTCGATGGCGCAATGCCGTACACGCTGCCGTGGTGCTGCCAATCCTTCAGCCAGCCCTTGTACTTGTCGTTGGCATCGTCAAGAACTTGAAACTCCATCGCTTCGTATGCCGCATCACCTGCACCGGGAGCGCGCACGCCAATGCCGTTGTTTGCCCCAGCCGATAGTTTGAATTGCAGGCGCAGGACAAAGTTTGCATAGTCGCCAGCGGTGAAGAGGTCAGTCCCCTTTGGACCGCAGGTGATCGCGCCAGATTCCACCGAGTAGCCCGTGGTGTCGCCAACCCATCCTTGCAGGTCGGTTCCATTGAAGAGCGAAACAAAGTCTGCTTCCGTGGTGGGCGGGGCAATCGTGGTGGCGGCCATAATTGCAGCAAGGAGCGACGTGCCAACCGTGATCATTTGGGCACGGTACCACGGAATATTGCGCAATCCTGAACGAGTGTCAGCAGGTCGCACGCATCGGAGCGGACTAGAATCAGGGCCAATGCGAACTGAATCTCGGAACTCCGTCATCAACAGTCGAGCCATCGCCATCGCTTCGCTCATCGCCGCGACAGCATCGCTAGCCGTTGCCGCGTTGCCGGCTGCGCCACCGTCGCCCGTGGCGCCTGCACCGGCTGCGCCCGCGGTAAAGGTGCCAGCCCAGGGAGCCAAGGTGGCCAAGCCTGCGCCGATGCCAAAAATCAAACTGCAGCGCGTTGCGCCGGAAGTGGTTTTGCGTCGTCCGATACAAGTGGTCTTTGAGCCAGCCAGCGATAAGCGCATGTATGTGGTGGAGCAAGCGGGGCGCATCCTGGTGATCGATCCAGCTGATCGTGAAGCGAAGGAAGCGCCAGTATTTCTTGATATGCGCAAGCAGGTGAATAGCCGCGGCAATGAAGAAGGCCTCTTGTCAGTGGTGTTCCACCCAGACTTTGCAAAGAATCACTTCTTCTTCACGTACTACACGGCGATGAACGAAGACAACAAGCGCGTAGATGTGCTCTCGCGTTGGTCCGTTGATAAGGAAACCCAAGTTGCCAAGCCGGACAGCGAGAGCATTCTCCTCACGGTGGATGATCCGTATTCCAATCACAATGGTGGAACAGTGCTCTTTGGTCGGGATGGAATGCTCTATCTCAGTTGTGGCGACGGCGGTGCCGCCAATGACCCGCTGTTCTCTGGGCAAGACCTTGGGTCACTGCTTGCAAAGGTCTTGCGCATTGATGTTGATCACCCAGAGGGCGACCGCCCGTACGGAATTCCCAAGGACAATCCATTCATTACCGTGCCCGGTGCGCGCCCTGAAATCTGGGCGTACGGGTTGCGCAACGTGTGGCGCATGTCCTTCGATCGCACCACCGGTGAGTTGTGGGCCGGTGATGTTGGACAGAATCAGTACGAAGAAGTGGACGTGGTAGTGAAGGGCGGAAACTACGGATGGAATGCGCGCGAGGGCGTTCATGACTTTGCGGGCGGCCAGCCAGGCAAGTTTGGAAGCGATTACCTCAGTCCGATCGTGGAGTACTCGCACAGCGACGGTGTCAGCATCACCGGTGGATATGTCTCCCGTTGCGCCAAGTACCCAGCGATGGATGGCATCTACCTCTACGCAGACTTGGTGTCCTGTCGCGTCTGGGGGCTGCGAGCCGACAAGGGCGCGTTGCTTGCGGGTCCTGAAGTACTGCTCACCACCCGGAATCAATTACCCACCAGCTTTGGTGAGGCCAACGATGGATCGCTTTATCTGGTGACCTTTGAGGGCAGTCAGGACCCACGCGCGAAGGGCGCGGTGTGGCACATTGCGCCTGCGCAGTAACTGAATACACTTCCATCATGCTTGCAAGCACCGCTCGTACTTCGTTCCGCATGGCATCACGTTCCTACATGTACGCCGGTACTCCGGTGCTGCTGTTGGCACTCCTGTGTGCGTGCGATTCGGAGAATGATGGTGACTTGTGGGGCGACTCCATGTCGCCCACGCAAATGCAGCGCGCTGAACAAGGTCCTGGGCCGGGAGGCAATATGTTTGCGACCACCCAAGGGGACAGCGACGATCCGTTTGTCGACAACCCGAGTTATCCGTTCGTGAGCGGACCGTGGTGGTCGAATCCGGCCTACAACGGCGGCTGAGTTGTTCGGCTCAAGCCCGTACACTCCCGGCATGCCGCGGCATCTGTTGCAACTTGAGGGTCTCGAGGCCCCTGAACTCACTGCGCTCCTTGATCGCGCTGAGGCGTTCATTCCAGCAGCGCGCGGTGAGGTTTCTGCCACCCCGGTGCTCGCCGGGCGCTTGGTGGCCAACCTGTTCTTTGAAGACTCCACCCGGACGCGTTTGAGCTTTGAGGCGGCCGCTGCCAGGCTCGGAGCTCGGGCGATCGCACTTCAGGGTTCGGGCTCCAGCACCAGTAAGGGGGAGACCTTCTTAGATACCGCCCTGAATGTGGAGGCGCTGGGAGTCGACGCCATTGTCGTTCGTACCAATCTTTCCGGCGGACCCAACCAACTCGCGCGCCACGTTCAGTGCGCCGTCATCAATGCCGGTGATGGCCGTCATGAGCATCCCACGCAAGGCCTGCTGGATTGTTTGACGATTCGGAAGTCATTAGGCGCGATTAAGGGCGCAAATGTTGCGATCGTGGGCGATATCGCCAATAGTCGCGTCGCCCGGAGCGCGCTTCATGCACTCACCACCTTGGGGGCAAACGTGCGCCTGATCGGGCCACCAACCCTGCTGCCGCGGGGGTTTGCAACTGTGGCTAAATATCACGAACGCGTGGCGATCTCACACGATCTTGAGTCTAGTTTGCATGATCTTGACGCGATCGTCATGCTCCGCGTCCAGGTGGAACGTGCCGCTGGCGGGGCGATCGCCTCTGATTATCGGCTGCAATATGGGCTCACCCGCGATCGGGCCAGTCGATTGCCTTCGCACTGCATTGTCATGCATCCCGGACCGGTGAATCGCGGTGTTGAGGTGGACGACGACGTGGCTGACGACCGCCGCCGGAGCCAAATCCTTCGCCAGGTCACTCATGGAGTGGCAGTTCGGATGGCAGTTCTCGAGCAGACGATTTCAGGTTAGAAGTTTGTTCGGGGGCTACTTCAATAATCGTCACAGATGGAGGTGAAGGTACCCTGCGGTGCTTGCCGATAGCCCATGCGTCCCCCCGACTTATTTACTCGGGCGGCACGAGTGGTATCGATTCGGTCGGCGATGTTTAGCCCGGCCTTCCTCCGAAGAGGTTCTGTCACATGACTTTGGTCCGGACTGCACAGCCAACCCGTTCAGATTGCCCCGCAGCGCGCACCCACGCACGTCTGCCGTGGGCACTTGGTTTGCTGCTGGCTGTCACGTTGACGGGCTGCGATTACGACAGCTGGATGGATCCAAGTCGAACGGGTTACTTTGAGCACACCCCCACGTCCATCCCCATCCTTCGCAAGATCGATGTGATTGAAGTTGATGAAGACGCCTTTGCTACCGAAATGGGTCCGCCGACCGCAACCGACTTGGTTGCTGGGTCTCCGGAGTACATCTTTGCTGCGGGTGACGGCATTGATGTGCAAATCAATGACCTCTTTCAGGTGGACAAGCCAGAGCAGTTCAAGCGCACCATCGATCAGTCCGGCAAGATCTTGCTGCCGATTGTTGGTTCGATCCAAGCCGCAGGCATGTCGCAGACCGACCTGGTTGCCGCGATTACCGAAAAACTCAGGCCGATCATTCGCGATCCACGCGTTGACGTCACCATCCTTGAGGGTCGAGCCTTCACGTTTATGGTTGACGGCGAAGTACGCAACGCCGGCGTGTATTCGCTCTCGCGCCCCGACTTTGATATTGAGCAAGCGGTGGCACTCGCGGGCGGAGCCAATCAAGGCGTTCGCCGCGTTCGCATTGTGCGCACCCTGAAGCTTGACGAAAGTGCAGCGAAAGAGATGGCAGCCGGCGGGACAACTCCCGCCGCCGCTACTGGTGCTGGCGCAGGAAAGCCGAGCACCACGCCGAATACCGCGTCGCCATCCGCGCCGGCAATGCCCGCCGAACCACCGCCGAGTGTGGACGACCTACTCAAGCAGATTCAGGCTCCGGCTACTGCTGCGCCCAGCACTGCACCGAGCGCTGCGCCCGGCGCTGCACCCGGCACTGCACCCGGCGCTGCGCCCTCCGATCCGAGCCAGCCAATCGAGCCCATCGCTCCCGCTTCGAATCCAGCCGCGCCAGCGAGCCCGGGCGCGCTGCGCTCGCCATCGATGGTTGTGGACGTGGATCAACTTGAATCCCCCACACTGGAAGCTCCAGGGGTCGCTGAAAAGTCAGTTCCCCATGCGGATGCCGCGGTGCAAACGCCGCCGACACAACAGGGCGCCACCGAGGCTCGCTACGTCTTCGATACTCAGAAGCAAGAGTGGGTCTATGTTCCTGCTGGAAACAGCGGCCCCATCGGCCCCGACACAAACCTGGCGGCGCCAAACTCGCCCGAGGGCGCACTCACTGGCGGTGCAGCAGCAACATCAGACGGTCGCACGCTGAAGCAGGCGGTGAATTTCCGTCTCCCCAACGGCCGCAAGACCCGTGTCATCATCATTGACTGGGAGAAGCTGCAGAAGGGCGATTTGACTCAGAACGTCCTGATTCGTCCCGGCGACAAGATCCATGTTGAGAGTGATATTGGCGTCGTCTACATCGACGGCGAAGTGGCGCGTCCTGGTGTTTATAACTTGCCACCGATCGGCGAGCTGACGCTCAGCCGTCTCGTCACCGCCGCCGGTGGACTTGGCCAGATTGCTATTCCGCAGCGCGTCGACCTGATCCGCAAAGTCGCCCCCGATCGCGAAGCGGCTCTCCGCGTCAACCTGGCCGCCATCCGCAATAAGGCGGAGCCGGACATTGTGATGCGCGCTGATGACCACGTCATCATTGGTACGAATTTCTTCGCCACCCCGCTCGCGGTGATCCGCAACGGGTTCCGAATGACCTACGGCTTTGGATTTCTTATCGACCGCAACTTCGGAAACGATGTATTCGGACCACCTCCCTTTACCCAGCAACAGTTCTAGTTTGTCAGAATTGGCGAACCAGATACGAGGGTGGGCGTAGGAACGCTGGCACAGATCCTCGGAACGAAGTCGGAGCCTGGATCCTTGCATGACAAGCAGCGCGGCGAACACTCCCCAACCTCGTAATGCCGCGCCCGGCGCGGTTGGTGTTGGCGTTGGTGCATTGGACGTGTCCGATCGTGCAGCAATTGCTTGGGGCGCGCTCTTTGTAGTTGCCTTTGTCGGCACATTCTTTGAGTTCTTCCGCTACCAGTTTGTGCAAGCAACCACCCAGGTGCAGGACTGGGGACACACGCTGTTGATCCCGCTTATCGCGGGTTACTTTGTGTACGTGCAGCGCGAGAAGCTTGCGGTGCGGCGGTTTGCACCGTCATGGACTGCGTTCTTGCTGCTGTTTGTGGGCTTGGCAATTTACTCCGCGTCCGCGTTCGGTCCGCCAGCGATTCAGCATCACAACGTGCGCGGCGTCGGGGTCGGCTTTGCGCTGCTTGGCTGCCTGCTTGCTGTGTTCGGCACTGCCTCGTTCCGTTGGCTTTGGTTCCCTTGGGCGTACTGGTGGGTCTTTGGACAGACCATTTCGGAACGCGTGATGTCGCGCGTCACGGAGCGCTTACAGGATTGGAGCGCGATCGGCGCAGATATTCTGTTGAACACACTGGGCATTGACACGGACCGAGTGGGCAACGTGCTCACCGTGCACATGTCCGACGGCACTACTCACCCTCTCAACGTTGCTGAAGCATGCTCCGGCATGCGCACGCTGATGGCGTTTCTGGCGATCGGCGTTGCCTTGGCGGCACTGGGCCTACCGCGCTGGTGGCAACGCGTGCTGCTGGTGGTGGCGGGCGTTCCCATCTCGCTCTTTGTGAACGTACTTCGGGTTGCATCGCTGGGCATGCTCTCCATGGTTGATTCGAATTTCAGCACGGGCGAATTCCACAGCATGGTGGGATTGGTCTGGTTGATTCCGGCATTCCTGATGTTCCTGGGCGTGATGTGGGTGATCCGCAATTTGGTGGACGAAGGTCAGACTCCAACTGCACCGCGCACTGGAGGGAAATCATGATTCACTTTCAGCCCAAGGTGAAGCCGGTGTACTTCGCGCTGTTAGCGACGCTTGCGGTTGGTGGACTTGGACTCCGTATCGGAATGCAGGCGCTTGATGTGTATCTCAAGAAAGACCCGGTTCCGCTCCGCACGGACCTTGGCTCCATTCCGACGGTGCTGGGTCACTGGCAACGCATCGGCGAAGATCAACAAATGGATGCGGCCATGGTCGAGTCGCTCGGTACTGAGAAGTACCTGACGCGTTCCTATGCCATTGATGGCGATCCTGCCAAGGGCGTCATCTCGCTGCACGTGGCGTACTACACGGGCATGATTGATACGGTGCCGCACATCCCCGAGCGCTGCTGGGGAGCAGGCGGTCTAGTGCAATTGGGTGATCCGATCACCATGGCACTTTCGCTACCGATACTTGCCAATGTTGCGGTCGATGCGCCGGTGAATGCCGCTACCGGTGCGCGCTACCCGATGGCGAAACTGGTTGATCCAGTGACGCGCATCGAAGAACAAGTCACCTTACCGGTTGGTGAATTTGCGATGACGGTTTCCACGTTTCAAGATCCGCGCGCCTCGCGCGTTGAGCAGCTTGGCGGGTACATGTTCATTGCCAATGGTCGCTCCACCGCTAGCACCTTTGGTGTTCGTGCGCTGGCGTTCAATCTCACCGATCGTTTCGCTTACTACTGCAAAGTGCAGCTCTCAGCCCGTTACCCACTCAGCGACACTCCCTCGGCCGTCTCATTTCAGACGAACGCCGAGGACTTTCTCACGCAACTTCTGCCGCCCTTGATGCGGTGCCTCCCCGACTGGCCGTCGATGGAACGCACTACAGCACGGCCGGAACGCAAGGATTGATCGATGGCAAGCAAGCTCAACCGTAAATTCATTTTCGTCGTCGGCGGATTTTCTTTAGCCGCCGTTCTTCTGTTGGTCGCAGTCATTCTGGTCAACCAGTTGTGGCTGAAGAACGCAGATCGGCACATTCGCGCCGGTGATGAACTGATGGCACAGGGCAAATCTCGCGAGGCATATGCCATGTACGGCCGCGCAGTGGGCAAGAAGCCTGACGTCGTGCGCTACATCGAGAAGATGGAAGAGGCGCTCAGCAAAGTCACTGCCGACACTCCGGCGCAGTCGGTTGAGGACTATCGAAGCATGATGGCTTTGAAGCGCCAGCACACGCGCGCGCAGCCTGGTGACCCAGAGCAGTGGAAGATTCTGATTGCTGCACTTGAAGATGAAGCAGAGCTTTACTCGCGTGGTGACGGCTGGCTTTCCATTGAGACCGTCGGCAAAGAAATGAAGGACGTCATGGCTCCGGGGAGCGACGGCATGAAGACGGCTGAGGAGACCGTCTTGTTTGCGCGCGCGCAACGTGAGCAAGTACTGACGTCCGGCGAACGTACTGACCTTGAGAAGCAACTTGAGGCGTTCTTGAAAGTAGCGCCGAAGAGTTGGCGCGCGTGGAGCGCACTGGTCGCGATGCGCACGGCCGATGTGGCGCGCTTGCGTGGCGCTGGTCAAACCCAGGCCGCATCGCGCCGCTTGGAGCTTTTGGATAAGTCCATGGCTGACATGCGCGCAGCAGCGGACCCAGCTGATTTGCTGGCACAGGATGCAGTTGCATCCGCGGATCTTGAGCGCGTACTACTTGACGCGCGGACCGGAAACCGCATGGATCGCACCAAGATTGATACGGCGAAACTTGATGCTGCATGCGTCAAGGCTGCAGAAGCGGCGCTTGCTACCGGTCGCGGATCGGCAGTGCGCGCAGTGGCGAGCCGACTTGTTGATGCCAAGGGGATTGATGCTGGTGCCAAGCTTCTTGAAGATTGGCTGGCAACCCACCCAGCCGATTTGATCACCGCCGGACTGGACCTTGAGTATGTCAGTCGAACCGGTGATGCCGAAAAGGGATTTGATCGCACTCAAGTAGCAGCACGCCGCATTCTCGATCAGCCGCGTTTGCCAACAGGTTTGATGGCAAGTATTCAGTCGGACACGCGCGCTCGTGCACTGCAAGTGCTCCTTGAGGCTGCCATCGTGCAGATTGCACGCGGTACCGACCCTGCGCAGAAGACCAAGCTTGATAAGGAAATTGTGGAGCTTCGAGCAAGTTTGCTGGAAGCACTTCAGAATGATGAAACCGTTCCAGGGATGATCGCGGCGGACGCAAAGATCTTGCAGTCGCGTATGGATTTGAATGGAGCAGCTAAGAAGTGGGAGCTGTATTTCACCAAGGTGCCACAGCCGCCAGCCGACGCGTTCCTCTGGGCAACCATGGTTTCGCGTGCACAGAACGATCTTGGACTTGCCATGCAGACAGTGACCAGGGGTACCGACGCGTACCCATCTGATCTTCGCTTGGCCATTCAGCGCGCGGAGATTGCAACGCAGCTGGGGCGGTTTGCAGAAGCTGCAAGCCTCTACGAGGCTCTTGCAAAGGCACTTCCTGAGCAGGAACAGTATGCACGCATGGCGCAGGATGTTCGTAGCCGGGCCGAAGGTGGCCGCGTTGAAGCAGCTCCGGAGATTGCCGGATTGGAAGCCGCTATGCGCTCCAAGGACTTCCCGCGCGCCCGTGAACTGGCAGCAGCATGGGTGAAGTCATCCGATGGATCTTTGCAAGCGATGTATGCGCAGGTCTTGGTTGAGCAGGAGTCTGGCGACAAGGCCGCGGCGTTAGTGTTCTTACGTGCCGCGCTAGAGAAGTACCCCGGTAATCCTGACCTCGCGCGCAACGAAGCACTTCTGGCGACCGAAGATCCGGTGGAGCGAATCGACATGATGATTGCGCGGGTCGTGACTGACCCAGCGCAGCGGAACAATGAACGCGTACGCGCCTTGCGTGCTTTGCGGACGGATCTTGAGCGGCAGATTGTTGAACTGCGTCGCTCCAATTCTCCTGACCTTGCCCGTAGCGAAGAGTTCCTGAAGAAGATTAATGACGTGCTTCCGGAGGCAGAGAAGCAAGTGGTGGCGAGTGGTGCTGGCGATGCGTCAAGCACCGAATTAGCCTTTATGGACGCGCTTTCCCGCGGCGACATTCCGGCTGCGGAACTGCACATTGCCGCTGCTGCAAAGTTAGCGTCTTCATCACCGATCCTTGAGGTGATTCTCCGTGCCCGGCTGCTTGACTATCAAGGTCGCACCGCCGAAGCGATTTCCGTATTGGAGAAAGCGCGGCAGGCCGGTAGCAATCAGGCACCAGTTGCCGCACAGCTTGCCCTGATCCAAGAGCGCGTTGGCAATGAGCCAGCCGCCCTGGCGCTGTGGAAAGAAGCGTACGACCGCCGTCCCAACGACCTTGTCAATGTGCGTGGGTACGCCCGTTCCTTGGGTCGATCTGGGCAGGGTCGCACCGCACTGGACATGCTGCGAAGCGCCATTGCAGCAAACCAGAACGACCTGGAAACACTGACCACCGCCGCGCAGTACGAAGCGGTTTATGGAAGCCGCGCCAAGGCCATTGAGCACCGGCAGCGCATCTTGCAAATGGACTCAACCAATCGTGAGAATATCGGCGACCTGTACGCACTCTTGTACATGCCCGCCGATTACGGTTCCGTGCGCGATGCGCAGGGTCGTCCCCGCTACGACGCGCGCGGCTGGTCAACGGTTCCGCCTGATGAGCAGCGCCGCTTGCTTGAAGACGCCAGCGTCATGAACATTGCGCTTGCTGAACAGTTGTATGACGCTGCGATGAAGGTTGCGCCACTCGATGTTCGGTTTGCTGGGCGTAAGGCAGCGGTGATGCGTGAAAACGGCAAGCTTCCGCAGGGCACCAAGGCCCTTCAGGACGTGATTACCCGGGCCGAGACAGAGAACAAGGTGACTGCCTTGATGTATCTGGAGCAAGGCGCCTACTCAGAAGGCAACGGCGACATTGCTGGTGCCGACGCCGCATTCGCCAAGGCGGTTGCCCTGCAGGATCCAAAGAAGCGCGAAGTAGACGCAGCGCTTGTTGAAGTGGAGTCGCGCCGTGGCAACACCAAGCGTGCCATTGAATTGCTCACTGGAGTCATGGGTGATTCCCCACAGCTTCCTGGTTTGCTGCGACTTGCTGACTTACAAATTATTGCACGAAACTATGTCGAAGCAGAGGCGACTCTGGCTCGGATTCGACCGATGCTTGGTGCTGCCACCAATTCAGAGTTGCAGCGTCAGTTTGAAATGCTTGTTTCCGGAGTCGCTGCCGGCGAGGCTGACGAGTTGCGCAATGCCAACAAGTTCGATGAATCAAAGGCCAAGATTGCAGAGGCGCTTGCTGCGTTGAGCCGCGCGGAGACGGTGGCTCCTGCCGATCTCTTCGCGCCGTTGCGTCGAGTCCAGCTGTTGCGAGGCATGTCGATCGCGCAACAAGACCCAGCCAAACTCGATACTGCTATTGCCGAAGCGGATCGGCTGCTCGCGCGCAATGCCATGTATTGGCCAATGGTTTCCATGCGCGCAGATCTGTCACTCGACAAGCGCGATATCAAGGCAGCCATCGGCATCTTAGAACGATTCTCGCAAGCGCAGCCAGCCAGTGACGAGGCGCGCATCCGCTTGATCGAACTGCAGATTGCCACTAGCAACGTACCCCGCGCCATTGAGGTGGCTCGAGCTGGTGTAGACCTTCGACCGCAAGACCCGGTGTGGGCCGAGCGGCTGGGCGATTTGCTACAGCGCACCAACGACTCGACCGGTGCAGCGCGTGAGTTTGAGCGCGCGTTCACCCTTGATCCCAAGTCAATGGTTTATCTTGAGAAGTCAGCGTTGTCCCGTCTGGGCGCTGGTGATGCAACCGGCACGCTCAACCTACTGCGTGGCGCAAGTGACCTCGCCGCTCGTTCAACGGTATTGCGCGCGGTATCGGCTGCGGCGTTGGCCAAGAGTGGTCGCCGTGACGAAGGTCTGATTGCTGGGCGCGAGGCGTTAGCCGCTGCACGCAATGCGCCGGAAAATTCGATCGGCAACACCGAGCGCACCGTGATGGTTCTACGCGAGATGTTTGCCGCTGACAAGACCGCCGACTTCGAAGCATTCCTTATGCAGGGTGGAACCGCGCCAACATTGGTGGAAGAAGCGATCTTGGCAGACACCTGGAGCCGTAGCGGACCAACCGGTGGCGACAAAGCGCTGGAGTGGTGTTCGAAGGTTGACGCACGCGTTGCTGCCGATGCGAAATCGGTACAGCCAAGCGTGGAATCTGCAGTCGCGCTCACGCGCGGTGCGGTGCTGTACGGAAAGGGCGACATGGAAGGCGCGTGCACGGCATTCGCGCGCGCGGCCGAACTTTCCAACAACAATCCAGCCGCTCTCAACAACGCCGCATATTTACTCACCAAGGTTCGCAAGGACTACCCGCGCGCATTTGAATTGGCATCGCGTGCGGTGCTGTTGGCTCCCGCGCAGCCTGACTACTTGGACACGTTGGGATTTGTGCTCTTGCAAATGGGGCGCCTAGCAGATGCTGAGGATGCGTTGAATAAGTCAGTTGCCGCGTCACCCACCACCTCAGGATTGCTGCACCTTGCGCAGGTTCGTGCGGCGCAGGGGAACATCGGTGACGCTCGGCAGATCCTCGATCGTGCGCGGGCACGTCCGGCTGATCCAGATAGCACCAAGGACATTGAAGCGTTTGCAGAAACGCTCAAAGGTAAGTGACGGCAATGGGGCAACGACGCCCCCCAGACAGTTGACGCTCGGGAACCATCCCTAGGAAACACTATGACCGCTGCGAATTCATCATCGACTCCATCCGCCGCCGCCCCGCGACCAGCTGCATCTGGCGGTGCGCCCCGTGGCGGACGACAACAAGCGCCAACCATCGACCCGGTGCGCGTGCTGCGACAACACGCATGGCTCCTGGTGGGCTCTGCTGGCGCAGGTCTGGTGCTCGGCGTGATCGCGCACTTCACCTGCTTGTTTCTGTATCCATTGTGGGGTGGCGTTGTTCTCTTTGAGATTCGGCCCGAAGTGACCGGCGCCAAGGACGCAGTGACCCGTGAAATTGTCCAGGATGAAGCGATCGCTCGCCTTGGCCAGACTGAGTCACAGAAGATGACATCCAAGTCAGTACTGGAAGCCGCGATGAAGGCGCCCGACATCGCTACCACCAAGTGGGGTCAGTATTACGACACCGTTGATGATCGTGTGAAGCAACTGGAAGACACCCTGCGTGTTGGTCACCGCCGTGGTACGCAGCTCTTCACAGTGACGTGGCGTACCTGGGATAAGAGTGACGTCCCAGTGGTGATGAATCGCGTGGCGGATACGTACATGTCCATGCGCGAGAGTGAAGAGAATGAGCGGTCGGCACGAAGTAAGGCACAGTTTGAAAGTAAGCGAGCCGGCGTTGAAGAGCAGATCCGTACGCTCAAGGCAGAAATCCAGGACTTCATTCGCAAGAACGGCATCACTGCGGGGCGCGAATCAGACCTTGCCGATCAGCGCTCCACAGAAAATCTGGCGCGCTTGCGCGACGACACGATCCGTGATCTGACCTTGGCGCAAGCGCGGCTTGATTCCATTGATCGAAAGATTACTGATCAGCGCTTTGAGGATGAAGACCGTCGCAATGCACTGGACGACCAGTCAATCCGTGCGCTGGAGCGCGACCTGCAACAGTTGCAGGTTGCCTTGCTTGCTTCGCGCGAGCGATTTGGCGAAGACCATCAGCAAGTCAAAGACCTCATGCAGCGCGAGGCCTCCGGGCGCGCGCGGCTTTCCGCGTCGATGAATGAAGCAATGTCCCGCAACTTGTTGGCGGACAAGATTAACTTCGCGCAGCGCGTGGTTGGCCTGAACTCGCTGGTAGAGAAGCAGACACTCGACTTGACCACGGGGCAGAAGCGTCTTCAGGAACTCACCGCACAGATCAGTGCACTGGATGCGTTGAAGGAGCAGCTTGTTCAGAAGGAACTGGAACGCAATGACTTGCAGGACCTGATTTCACAGCTGGACTTGCTGCAGGCCCGTGAAGATGCACGCCGCGTGCGCTTGGTACAGCGCGCGAGCACACCTAAGGAGCTTGACTTTCCGCAGTTGAAGTTCATGGTGCCCGGCGGTGCAGTGATGGTGCTGTTGGTAGTGGCGGGCATTCTCTTCCTGCGCGAATTCCTTGATCAGCGCGTGAAGCAGCCCAGTGACATCGCTGGTATTGGCGGCGCGCGGCTTCTGGGCGTCATCCCTGATATCAGTGATGATCCGTCCAGTCCAAAGGCAGCGGAACGAGTGGTCACGGAACTTCCGGGTTCCACCACCGCCGAGATGTTCCGCCAGTTTGCATCAGCGGTTCGAAAGTCCATGGATGCCAGCGGACTTCGTTCGATAGCGGTCATGACCCCGCATCCTGCAGGGGGCGCAACCACCACCGCGGTCAATCTGGCATTGAGTTTGCACGCGGCTGGCCGAACGGTGGCGATTGTTGATGCCAACCTGCGGCGCCCACGTGTTGCTTCGATCTTTGGTGTGGATCCAGATGCTCCGGGTCTCAGCGACATGCTCGCCGGTAAGACCGTCGAGCCACACATGGCGCATGGCATTGCGATCTACGGACCAGGGACAGCGGACATTCGCGTGTACGAACGCCTGACCACCGATGAGATGCGTCGCTTGGTGGCACGACTCCGCGAGAAGTACCAGGTGGTGGTGGTTGATCTTCCGCCGACCTTGGTTGCCGGCGAATCACTGGTTGTTGCCGATTGCTGTGACGCGGCCATCTTGGTGGTGCGCGCCATGCAGGATCAACGCGGCCTGGTCTCTAAATTCATCTACCAATTGCAGGAGACGCACGCCGTCTTGATGGGCACCGTATTGATGCGCCCAGAACACACGATCGGTGGCTACTTCAAGAAGAACGCTGAATTGATGGCTGAATACGCCAAGCCAGTGTCCGCGCAACCAGCCTCCACGGAGGCCAAGTCCTGACCAATTCACGCCCGAAAGCGGGGCATGGACTATGAGCGCAACTCAAACGGGGCGGCGCTTCCTAGTCACAGGTGGTGCGGGCTTCATCGGCTCGCACCTCTGCGAGACGCTGCTCGCCTCGGGCGGGCACGTCACAGTAGTTGACGATCTTTCGACCGGTCGACACTCCAACCTGCACGCCGCGCATGCCATGGGTGGCAGCAGGATTGAACTGATTGAGTCGACCGTCTCCGCGGCGCTGCCGTTGCTGACCGGGCGCCACTTTGATGCGATCTATCACCTCGCCGCAGCGGTTGGTGTGCGGCTGGTGGTGGAAGACCCCGCTCGAGCTGCCGAGACCAACATCTTTGAAACGGCGGCCATTCTGGCATTTGCCTCACGCACACGTACACCGCTGCTCTTTGCAAGTTCAAGCGAGGTGTACGGAAAGGGCGTGCGCACACCGTTTCAGGAAGATGATGACCTTGTCTTTGGTGCCCCCACTGTTTCGCGGTGGTCCTATGGCCTCTCCAAGGCGATTGATGAACAACTGGCTCTCGCCCATGCGCAACGCGATGGGCTTCCGGTAGTCATCGCGCGCTTCTTCAACACGGTTGGACCCAGGCAGCGCGGTCGCTACGGGATGGTTCTGCCGCGATTTGTGGCAGCCGCGGTGGCGGGGCAACCCATTCAGGTGCACGGGACTGGGCAACAAGTGCGCTGCTTCTGTGATGTGCGCGACGTTGCCGCGGCGCTACCAAAGCTTCTCAATCGCGCGGAGTGCCACGGTCGAGTCTTCAATGTGGGTGGAGATCGCCCGGTCACGGTTGAAGATCTGGCTGAACTGGTGATTCGCGTCACAGGCTCTCCTTCAACGATCCAACATATTCCGTACTCGGAAGTGTTCGGAGCTGCATTTGAAGACTTAGCCATTCGCGTTCCAGATATCAGCCGCCTTCGGGCCGCTATTGGGTTTGAAGCGCACATTGCCCTGGAGCGCACCATTCAGGATCTGATTGCTGAGCATGCTCGTGCTCCGGAGGCGGCAGCATGAATTGCATCTCTATGACAACGGCAGCGCGCCTTGATGGAGTGCTCTCGCTCTTGATGAATTCAATGCCTGCATTGCTTGCGAGCTTTGGGGCAACCGTGGTCACTGTTCCGATTGCGCGCTGGGTCGCACACAAGACGGGAGTAGTGGACGCACCGGATCAAGTGCGCAAACTGCACGGGCGAACCGTGGCGTACTTGGGAGGCGTTGGGGTTTTCATTGGCGTCTTTGTGGGCATCATTGTCAGTGCGCTGTTCTCTGGCGGAGATCTCTTGTCGCTTCCGCCCGTGCCATTCTCGGTAGTGCTGGGCATGATTGCCATTACCTTTACCGGGTTGGCAGATGACATCTGGAAGTTTGATGCGCGCTTGAAGATCGCCGGCCAGTTGGTGGCTGCTGCGGCTTTGGCGATTGATGACATCGGTATCAACGTGGCAAGCGGGCTGCTCTCTCCAATCATGGGTAGCCCCAATGCAACCTTGATTGATCTGGGCGGGTTTGCCATTCAGAATGCCACGGTCTTCTATTGGGTCGGAACCGCACTGGTGGCGGCGTTCGTACTTGGTGGCAGTAACGCCGCCAATTTGCTGGATGGCCTTGATGGACTTCTCTCGGGCATCACCGTGGTCATGTGTCTTGGGCTGCTCGCGTTGTCGCTGTTGATTGTGTATGCATTGCCGCCCGACCTTTCGAATATTGGCGAACTCACGCAATCCATGGCCGGCGCGCGCGTGGTCTTGTGCTTGAGTCTCATGGGTGCGTGTCTCGGATTCTTGGTTTACAACTTCAATCCCGCCACGATTTTCCTTGGGGACGCCGGAAGCCTGCTGATCGGCTTCCTTTCCGTCACCATCATCATGACTTTCGCCAATCTGCAGCCGTTCAGTTGCCCGCTGGTGGAGCGCGCTGTTGCCGATAGCGTTCCGACTTTGCCAGGTATGCCTCCGGCGGTGCCTTTGCCCGCCGACGCTGGCTACGAAGGTCATTCCACGTTGCTGGTCATGTGCGGTCTGGCGATGTTTGGGCTGCCAATTCTGGACACCGCACTGGCGATGATTCGTCGTCGGCGCGCGGGGGTTCCGTTCTCTACCCCTGATGCCAATCATCTGCATCACCGCGTCAAGCGCGCGTGTGGAGACTCGGTTCGCAAGGCGGTCTGCGCGCTGTACGGCATGGAGTTTGGGCTCGTACTGATTGGTACCGCTACCGGCCTGTACTTACTTGGTCACGGCGGTCGATTGCTGTGGCCGTTCTTGTTCCTGGTGGGTGTATTCATTGTGTTGCTCGCTGTGGCAACGCGCGGTTCCGGCGCAACGCCAACGGGTGCACGCCGCGTGCCGCGCTCATTGGCGGCCGATGGCGCCAAGCGCCGAGCATGAGTAGCCCTGCTGGTCATCTTCCGGTCTTACTTGAATCGATCAGTGACTTGCTTGGTCCGCCCCCGGGCGGCACGGTGCTCGACTTGACTGCCGGGCGAGGTGGTCATGCCGAGGCTCTGGCGCGAGCAGCTGGCGCGGGCGGTCGAATCATGTTGTGCGACCTGGACGCGGGGAATCTGGCATTTGCCGAGGCCCGGGTCCGAAGCATCGCGGGTACGGAGGTTCGCTCCATGCACGGTTCATTTGCCAATGTGGACCGAGCCATGCTGGCGGCCGGGTGGGCTGCCGACCGCATCTTGGCGGACCTGGGGTTTGCCAGTACGCAGATGGATGACCCTTCGCGTGGCTTCAGTTTCCAGAACGATGGTGCGCTCGACATGCGGCTGGATCTCTCCCGCGGCGAGACGGCGGCCGATCTGCTGGCCCGAATGTCCGAATCCGCCCTCGCTGACGCGATCTTTCAATTGGGCGAGGACCCGTTTGCCCGTCGAATTGCTCGGACCATTGTGGAACGCCGGAGCAGGGCGCCGTTCCGGACCACGCACGAACTAGCCATCGCCGTGAGCGCGGCCTATGGGCCCAAGGCGCGCGAGAGCCGCATGCATCCCGCCACGCGGACCTTCATGGCGCTCCGCATCATGGTTAACGACGAATTGGGCGCTTTGCGAAGCCTTCTTGAGGCATTTCGAGCGACTGCAAGCAACTTTCCCAGCACCACCTGGCTCAATCCCAAGGCTCGAATGGGGGTCATTTCGTTCCACAGCCTGGAAGACCGACTGGTGAAACACGCGTTCGTGGAGTGGGAGACCGCCGGGCTTGGCCAGCGTGTCACCCGAAAGCCGGTGGAGGCGACCGACGCCGAGCTGCGCGCTAATCCGCGGGCTCGCAGCGCCAAGTTGCGCGTCTTTGAATTTGCTTCCGAAATCGGCGCTGTGCGCTGATGGATTTCCGCTTTCCCTGCCGATGAACTCGATGGCGTGCAGCCATCGGGTGGCATGCATTGTCGCAACGGATTTCGGCTTAATTCAGCCAAAAAGGTACGTAATGACTCGTGAGAACAAGCTGGCCCTCGTCATCGGTTTCGGACTCATGCTCTTTGTCGGGATTCTGGTCTCCGACCATTTCTCGGCGCAGCGCTTTGATCCA
>JBDKKN010000049.1:0-19316 GCA_039796075.1 Planctomycetota bacterium
CATGCATGCGAGCGACCTGGTGGTTCGCGCGTCAGGGCTTGGCAGCGAGACGCGGTAGAACCGCGCTCTTGGCCATTGCCGTTCTGCTTGCGAGCGCACTCGTGGCTGCGGTTGCCTGTGGGCTGGAATCGGCACGTGGCAATGCAGAAGCAAGCCTGCGGCGTTCGATCGGCGCTACCGATGCGCGCCTCGTCAATCGTTTCGGCGCCGCGTTTGACGCCACTGAAGCTGAGCGGGTTCGTGCGCTTCCAGAGATTGATGCTGTGGCAACGAGCCTTGGGGGCTCGCTGTCACTGATTCGCTCCGATGGCGGGCGCGACGAGGACGGCAAACCACGTCGCGTCGTTGCACAAACGCGCGGTCTTGAGGCAGGAACCGATGCTCGCTTCCGCATGCAAGAGATGCGGAGTGGACGCTTACCTACGCAAGCTGGTGAGATTGCGGTTGATCCGCTCACTGCCAAGGCGCTGGCATGTGCGGTCGGTGATCAATTACAAGTGCAGCGCTTCGGTGACCCGATTGCACTGACCGTGACTGGCATCATTGACCGAGCCGCACTGGGGGCGTTGCAGCGACCCTACGTAGTGGTTGATCGCGCCACGCTGGTTGATGCAAACGGCAGTGATCAAGTAACCACCGTCATGGTGGCACTCAAGCCGGGAACCGATGTCAGCGCGTGGGTGGCACTGCATGCGCCGGAATTTAAGGAGCCGTTGTCGCTGGAGCCAAGCGAGCTGTACACCAGCGGATTCGACAAACAAATGCTGGCGTTGCGGCTGGGATTTGTACTGATCAGCGCGATTGCATTCATGAGTTGCGCGTTCATTGTTGGCACCGGCATGACCACCGCCGTGGCGGAGCAGCAGAAAGAGCTGGCGATTGCCCGCTGCGTTGGCGCAAGCCGCCGACAGGTCTTCATGAGCCAGGTGTGGGCTGGTGCAGCGCTGTGCGGCGCGGGGGGAATTGCTGGCGTTCCGCTGGGCGTGGCACTGGCCGCCCTGCTCTGTTGGTGGTTCCGCGAGTGGCTTTCCGACGGATTCTTCATGAGTTGGGCTGGCGTTGGGCTGGCGATTAGCGGCAGCCTCATCGCCGGCATTGGCGGATCGTTGTGGCCCGCATGGCAAGCATCAAGTACCAGCCCACTGGCAGCGCTGGCGCCACGAGTGCGCGCCCCACGACGCGCCGGCATTGTGTGGCTTGGCGTTGTGGGTCTCGCTTGCCTGGCGGCGCAAGTGGCGCTCTTACTTGTGCCGGAAGGAACCGCGCGGTTCTGGACGTACTCATTGCTGGGGATCCCGCTAGTGCACGCGGGATGGTTCATGCTTTCAGTGCCAGCGCTTTGGGTGGTGGCCACTGTGCTCAGTGGCGGCATCGAGCGCGCTCTTCGCGTTCCGCGCGGATTGCTTTCCGGCGCCGTGCAGCAGGCCCCGTATCGATTGGGATTCACCGCGGGTGCACTCATGGTGGGCGTCTCCATCCTGACAAGCACCTGGACCAACGGTACCGCGGTAGTGCGCGACATCAGTGAACGCGTGCGCATCTCCGATGGCTTTGTCTTCAAAGCGAACGGTATGTCCGTCGCTGAGCAAGATCGAATCAAGGCGATACCGGGCGTGCAAGGAACCGTACCGATTGGCTATCTACCGCTCAAAGTGATCGGCGAAACAGTGTTTGGAGTGGAGGGCATTGGCACTCCAAACGTGGTGTGTATTGGGTTCCCGCCTGAGGAATTCTTGGCACTGAATCGGCTCGACTGGATTCAAGGCTCCCCGGAAAGCGCGCTACCGAAACTCAAGACCGGCGCCGGAATTCTGGTGGCGAAGGAGTTCTTGGTGGCGCGTGGCAAGAAACCAGGCGACCACATTCGTCTTGGTGGCGGAAAGACTGAGAAGGATTACGAAATCGTTGGCGTAGTTGGCGCGGCCGGCCTTGATGTAGCAGTGCAGTTCTTTGGCATTCGCAGCGTCTACACGGAGAACGCGGTCAGTTGCGTCTTCATGGACTTTGACGAAGTAGCGCGCAGTTTCGGCAGCCGCGAAGCCTTCATCCTGCAGGTTGATATTGATGATGCCAGCCCACCCGAACTGGACGCGCAACTTGGTGATGCGGTGACGGATCGTGTACCGGGGGCAGTGTTTGCCAGCGGCAGAGCGATCCGCAAGACCATTCTGCAAGTGGGCGATCGCATCCTGATGATCACCAGTTCCATCGCGTTTGCCGCGCTGGCACTTGCGTGCTTTGGTGTTGGCAATGTGGTTGCCGCCAACATCGGTGCGCGCACCTTTGAGTTTGGGGTATTGCGTGCCACCGGCGCAACTCCTGAACTCTTAGCGAGACTGGTACTCGGCGAAGTGCTGCTCCTCACGATTGCTGGTGCAGGTATCGGAACGGCGCTTGGACTCCATTTGGCTCGCATGGGCGTCTTCTGGCACAAAGAACTGGGCGGGCAGGAAATTGCCTTCGAACCGCCGCTCGCTCCGCTTGCCATCGGCTGGGCGGTTCTGTTAGTGATGACTATTGCCAGCGCCATGCCCGCCGTGCGCGCGCTGATGAAGCGCTCCGTGCGGGAATTGGTCAGCTAACTGCAACGCGCCAGCATCCGAAATAGCCGGCAAATCAATAAAGATCGCGGCGTGACTGTGATGAACGAATTCATCACGGTCACGCCGCGTATTGCACCTTTGCATTCAAGCAGTACGTAGTTACTTAGCAGCGGCCGGGGCTGCAGCCGGGGCAGCAGGCGGCGTTGGCAATGTGGTTGCTGAACTGGCGATGGCATCTTCAAGCAACTTGGTTGCCGCGGTCGCCTTCGCTTGAACTGCGTCTGCGTCCTTCTTTGCCTTGGCAAGCAGCGGCTTCACCGACTTGATTCCATCAGCAGTGAGATCGTTTGCGAGCAACACATGGATGTCGGACAGATCAGCCACAAAGGCCTCGTAGGAGGTCTTGACTTCACCCATCGAAGTGCGGATGGCGGTGATACGGGCAGTGAACGAATCGCGGCGCGTTGCAGCAGCGGTGCGCGCTGCTTCACTCTTCAGAAGATCCGCTTCCTTCTGCCATGTGTCGGTGTAACTCTGTGCCTTGGCTGTCAGCGATGCCCAGCGATCGCGAACTTGGTCTGCCGTCTTTTCGAGTGTTTCGAGTGACTTGGAGAACGATTCGTAACTTGCCTTCAAGTCAGGGGTGGCACCGATCGCCTCAGCGGCGGCCAATGCGCCGGTGACCTCGGTACTGCCACGCGTCAGCATGTCCTTGGTGTCCGACATGCTGGCGGTAGCGGTGTCGATCCGCTTGGGACCGGCTGCTTCACACGCGATGAAGGCCATAGACAAACTAGCCACGATGAGTGAATTGATGATTGAGCGATTCATAGTGAACTTGCTTTCGGAAAGACCACGGTCTCAGTGTCGACCTTCGACACCGAGACCGTGGAGTTTGGCAAGGTTAACCCAATTCAATCAAGAAGGTGGGCAGATAAAGCGGCGCTACGATTCAATCCGCCGAGATGGGTACTTTCAGCTCGACGCCGGATGCGGTGACGATTTCAACTTCCCACACTGGCGCGCCACTCTCCTCCTCCAGCTCAATCGCATGAACGGTCGCGCCTGGATAGCTGGCGATGGCCTGCAATACGGCATCCTGTGCGCTCAACACAACAGAGTTGATGACGGAAATGGAATCTTCATACTTGTCACGCTGGCTAGCGGTGGGCGTCGAACTGCGGGTACTCACGATTGCCCCGGTGTTGGCATTCACAACCACTTGCACCAGCTTGTCGGCCGTGGCGTTCCACTGCAGTGCTTTGACAACTGATACGCCTGACTCTGAATCGGCTTCAGCTTCAAGGATGGGCAGGTCGCTGGCGGCAATGATGGCATCCAACGCGGAGTTGAACGTGGCGGCTCCTGCGGAGTCGTCGCCATCGCTATCTCCGTCCTCGTCGGCGTCATCCGATCCGTCGTCGTCGTCGAAGCCGCTGTCGTCACTATCGTTGTAGTCGTCACCAGAGAAGGAAACGTCATCGAAACTGGCTTCAAACTTGAAATTGCCGGCAGACGTGCCGAAGAGCGAAACGCCCATACCGTCGGCTTCATACCCGGCGAAGCGGGTTTCCAGACCAGTTAGTGACAACAGTTGCGCCGTGGATCCGTCCAACTGCACCGCAAGCGACACAGCGCCGCCGAAACTCGTCCAAACAAGTTTGAAGTCGTGCGCGCCAACCGCCAAGTTCGCCGTGGCGGAATCCACCACCACGCCAGCCACTCGAACTGAGGCAGTCAGGGTGCGCTCTGTCTTGGTCCGCGTCACCACCAAGTTCACGCCGTCGGTCCAGCCCGTCGCCGCATTGAATGTTCCGAACCCGAGAGCCATGCCACTGGTGGCGCTCTGCGAAGTCTTGGCTGGGCGACTGCTCTTGAGTTCATGCTCAAATTCCATGACAAAGCTGTCCGTCCAGTCCACGGACCACACCGATTTGTAGGCCGCGGAGCCGCCCTTGCCCTTCTTGCTGTCGATACGAATCTTTCCGGAACTTTCGGAAATGCCGCACTTCGACTTTCCTGATCCCGAATATGTGCGAGACTCGGTCTCAGACCAAAGCGAATCGTCACGGCTGCCGGTGCCATCATCGTTCCGACGCTCGGCATAGCAAGGACTTACAGACACGACCGCACACATGACGCACAGAAGGGTTCGATCAAGACGCATACGGGGCTCCTTCGAAATGGTTGACGTGATGATCAGGCGAGTCGGTAGTACTCCGACCACAAGAGGTATACGTTGTGTGTGAGCCTGCCCGTTCGCGTCAGGTTCCACAATCGTGCGAATCACCAATAAAACCTTGCACTCCGGAACATAACGGGCGCCATCGCCCCAACCATCACCCTGCACCGCAGAGGCTGCAAGGCCTACTGATCACTTGCTGGATTGCCCACCCATGACCACCGCTGCAAGCTGCTGCCGACCAGAAACGCCGAACTTCTTGTAGCAGTGCGACGCAAGCGTGGCAACCGTGGCCCGGCTGATTTTGAGGGATGTACCGATGGCTGCCAAGGACTGACCCTTCATCAACCCCTCCAGCACCTGACTTTCACGATTGGACAGCCACGCGGCGGCAACCGCCCCGGGGCTACGGTCCGCGAATGAGTCATTCTTGATGCATTCCGCATGGCCTAAACAAATGATGATCGATTACTGCGCGATGTCAAGGCCAACATCAAGACAAGCAGCGGAGTGGGTCAACGCCCCGATAGAAATTCGATCAACACCCGTTGCTGCGATGGCGGCAACGCTTGCAAGATGCACGCCACCCGACGCTTCAAGCAACACACCCGGAGCTGCGGCATCACGCATGCCCACTGCTTCTGCCAGTTGCCCAAGCGTCATGTTGTCCAAGAGCACCATGTCGACCGCGCCCTTGGGAAGACTAAGCATGGCTTGCAACTGCTCAAGCGTGTCACACTCCACCTCCACAAATCGCAGTGGCGTGCGGGCACGTGCTGCGGCCGCCGCGCTTGCCACGCACTTTGCCATATCGCTGGGGCTGAGTCCGGCCACGTGATTGTCCTTGATGAGCATGGCATCAAAGAGCCCAATGCGATGGTTGGTTCCGCCACCGCACCGCACTGCCCACTTCTCCAGCATGCGCATACCGGGAACGGTCTTGCGGGTGTCGCAGATGGATGCACGCGTACCCCGCGCCTGCTCCACGTACTGCGCAGTGAGCGTGGCAATGCCGGAGAGATGGCCAACGTAATTGAGGAGCGTCCGTTCCGCTGTCAAGATGCCGCGCAGCGGGCCTTCCATTGAGATGAAGGTTGCTCCCGCCGCCAGTTGCTCCCCGTCGGCAGCGTGATGTGCCAAGCGTGTGCCGGGTGCTATTTGGCGAAGCACTTCCGCCACAAGCGGCGCGCCGCATGCAATGCCAGGCGAACGAAATCGCACCACAGCGGTGGCACGCGCATCGGCTGAAATCATTGCTTCGCCGGTGACATCTCCGGCGGCACCGAGGTCCTCGGCAAGCGCTCGCGCAACATGAGCCGCAAGATCATCTGCAGAAATCAGTGCAAACAACAGGTCCGCAGCAGAGAGTGCCGCAAGGTCGGGCAGCGAGGGTTGTGTGTGTGCAAACGACGCCATCTGTTCAATGGTATCTCCGCGCCACGCTGTAGGGCATTGCTCTCGCCCTGAGACTTCAGTTGCTTGCGCCCCAACGGGTCAACACGAACTCAAGGTCAACGCCGTCGACCATGAGGTCTGCGTTGAAATCAGCGCGGTGCCCGAGCGGTTGTGCGCCCCAACTGTTGAGCACAAAGGCGAGGTCACCGCCCTCAACGCGCCCGCTGTAATTCAAGTCACCCGCGAGCGCTCCGGTTGAACCGCTCACGTACCGCGCTGCGAGCACGGTGGTCATCATCACCGTGTCGATGGGGGTCAGTGACAACTGTGTTGCGCTGCTCTGGTAGCCCCAGTTGGTGGGCTCGATGCTGAACTGGAGAGCCCAGTTACTCGACCCCCAATAGGTCCAGCCCGACCAGACATCGCGGTTGGTCGTGACGTAGTCAAAGACCCCGTTCAGATCGGTGTAGCAGGTCGTGTTGGACCCTGCACCAACCTCGCCGATGAAGCCGATGCGCCCCGATTGCGCGCGTAGCCAAGCAGTGAAATTGGCAAGGTCCGCGGCGCCATGGCTCGCATCGCAGGTGTCGGACGTGCCCGAGTAGTTGCTGTCAAGGTACTGGTGCACCTCGAAAGCCATCTTGCCCGCACTGTCTTCGACACTCGCCATCGCGGTGGCATTGGTGGTCCCCGTGGAGTCCGTGGCGGTCGTCCAGCTCCACGCGCCGGTCCAGAAGTTGCCCGGCACCAAGATCCAGTTCTGCGTGGTCTTGAGGCGGATCGCGGCGATGGCCTGGTTGGCATAGCCAGCCCACTCGGTGCACTGCAGTTCCTCACCGTAGTCGTCCCATTGCACCGGCTCGTTCATAAGACCGAAGACCACGCCGGCATCACCCTTGTAGAGATCCGCGAGGCGACTCCACAGGTCAACAAACGCAGCGACCGGCACTGAGGACGATCCGATGTGGTGACGGTTCTGACCGGTGAGGCGGTACATGGCGTAGTTGTGCGGATCGAGAAGCACCATCAGGCCGTTGGACCGCATGGTTGACACCGCAGTCTGGATGTACCCGAGGTAGGTGGAATCAAACGCCCCACTCAGCGTCGGCTGTAGGCGCTCCCACGCGAACGGTAGGCGCACGATCGTCATGTTCTTGCCTGCGTAGTAACCGATTTCCGCCGCCGTCGGCGCGATGTAGTTGCTACCCAGGGTGCCCGGGAAGGAGCCCTCCGCGAACTCGAGACCAGCCGCATTCACCCCGAGGTGCAAGCCGAACGCAGTGTCGGCAGTGGCGCGAGACTCCGTTACAACCGCCAAGGCTGCTGTTGCCGCAAGCGCCAGCGATGCCACCACCAAACGACCTGAGTGGACGACGAATGACTGGGGGCAAACTCTTGAAACACTGAGGAACTGCATGATGGACTCCAAACAAGTTAGAAACGAATCACTCGACACAACCAATCGGTTCAAGCCGCCCAATGTCAGCCGGCGAACGAACTTACACGCGCCAAGGACACGGGCAAGTGTGTGGTAGCCAAATCATCTCAATTCTGCCATGCCTTCCGAGTTTAAAAATACAAAGACCGCTATGGGACTTCAAACTTTCGCATGACCCTCTGTGTTTCGGTGAATTCTGAATCACCGTGCCAAACGACAAGGCCCGCGGATCGCTCCGCGGGCCCTGTGAATATCAATCAGTGCAGGGCGAACCCCGCCACTACTCAATAGCGGTAGTGGTCTGGCTTGTACGGACCGTCGGCAGGAATGCCCAAGTACTCGGCCTGATCCTTGCGGAGTTCGGTGAGCTTTGCACCAAGCTGCCCGAGGTGCAGACGTGCCACCTTCTCATCAAGCTTCTTCGGCAAGGTGTAGACCTGCTTGGCGTACTTCTTGTGATTGAGGAACAGTTCAATCTGCGCAATCACCTGATTGGAGAAGCTGGAACTCATCACGAAGCTTGGGTGGCCAGTAGCGCATCCAAGATTCAAGAGGCGACCTTCAGCAAGCATGATGATGCTCTTGCCGTTCGGAAGCTTCCACTCATCAACCTGTGGCTTGATGTTGACGCACTTGGTGCCAGGGGTCTTCTTCAGACCGGCCATATCAATCTCGTTGTCAAAGTGACCGATGTTGCCAATGATCGCCTTATCCTTCATCTTCATGATGTCCTCGGCGCGGATGATGTCCTTGTTGCCGGTGGCGGTGATGAAGATGTCAGCAGTTGCAACGGCATCGGCGAGGGTGACGACTTCGTAGCCCTCCATGCACGCCTGCAGCGCGCAAATTGGGTCGATTTCCGTGACCTTCACGCGGCAGCCTTGGCCACGCAGGCTCTGGCACGAACCCTTACCGACGTCGCCGTATCCGAAGACCACGGCAACCTTGCCCGCAAGCATGACGTCGGTGGCGCGCATGATTCCGTCAACCAGTGAGTGACGGCAACCGTAGAGATTGTCAAACTTGCTCTTGGTCACAGCGTCGTTGACGTTGATCGCCGGGAAGAGCAGTTCGCCGAGTTCCTGCATCTGGTACAGACGATGCACACCGGTGGTGGTTTCCTCAGTCACGCCAATCACGTTCGGCGCGGTCTTGGTCCAGTAGCCAGCATGCTTCTGCTGCAGCGCGGTGAGGAGCTGCAGGATGACGGTGTATTCCTCACTGTCCTCGGAGGTGGCGGTTGGCACGGAACCGAGCTTCTCAAAGGCAAGACCCTTGTGGATGAGCAGCGTGGCGTCGCCACCGTCATCGAGGATCATGTTCGGTCCCTTGCCGTCTGCAAAGTGCAGGGCCTGCCAAGTGCACCACCAGTATTCATCGAGCGACTCGCCCTTCCATGCGAAGACCGGGATACCGGTTGGCTTCTCAGGGGTACCGTTTGGACCAACAGCGACCGCTGCGGCAGCGTGGTCTTGCGTACTGAAGATGTTGCAGCTGCACCAACGCACTTCAGCACCAAGATCAACCAAGGTCTCAATGAGCACCGCGGTCTGAATGGTCATGTGCAGACTGCCAATGATGCGTGCACCCTTGAGCGGGTTCTTGCCCTTGTACTCAGCGCGCAAGGCCATAAGACCCGGCATTTCGATCTCGGCGAGTTCAATCTCCTTGCGACCGAAGCGAACGGTGTCAGCGGACATGTCCTTGACCTTGAAGGGCAGGAACTCCGTGAGGGAGAGGCGCGAGTTGGTGAGGAACGGGTTGGCGGCGGTGGTAGTAGCGGTGGCAGTAGCAGGCATGGGGGCTCCGTTAAGAGTGTTTCCGGCGGTCCGGGCGACTATTCATCCGTTCATCCGGATGAAGGGATGAATAGTAGCAGGCATTGGGTTCCGAGGCAAAAAAATGGTCCGCGGAACCAAAAATTATTCCCAAGACCCCCACATAGCCGCAAAAGTGGCGATCCTGCGCGGATGAAGATCACCATGCCACTCGCTGGGCTGACGTTGACCATGATGCTGGTCGCCTGCGGCTCCAATACCGCCGACCTGTACCAGGCCCCGCCCTCCGATGGCAGCGTGGCGGCAAACAGTTCCGATGTGAGGGACAACCCGGCCATCGTCCCTTCGAACGGCAGCGACACGCCACGCCGGGCGGCGGATGGTGCTGATCGAACTGCTGCGCGGCTCGCACGTGGTGGCGCCAATGAAACCGAAGTCGTCGACCCGATCACGCAAGAGCGGGTGGAGGGTTCGGGCCACATCGGCTACTTCGGGCAGTGGCAGGTTCGCTTCAATTCAGCAGAAAGTGCCGCGCAGTTTGCGGCGCTGCCTCGGGCGAAGCGCGCCGCGTTGGCTGCAGCGCAGGTGTTGCCAAAGAAGGGCATCCACAATTCAATCTGCCCCATGACGGGCGAAACGCTCACCGCGCTGGCTGCCCCGGTGACATGGGATGGAACGACCATCGGGTTTGCAAGCATGGCCGATGCAAATCAGTTCCGTGCGTTCACTAAAGAGAAGCAAGCGGCGGTGATTGCCGCATGGACCAATGCCGGCGCGAACTAAGAATGCATCGATTGTGAAGTGAACCGCACGGGCGCGGTATCAGGCGAGACGAGGGACTCGCCAACGCTGTTACCCCCGAACAAAGAGCGCTGCAAACAAACCGGGTCCCTTGCCGCTGGTGTCTGGACGCAACCGCGTGTGACGGCGCAACGTGAAACCGCTGCCCCGCGCAAATCCCTGTAATTGTTGCTCAGAAAATCCAAGGTGACGGTGGCCCATGGTCTGTTGGTAACCCGATCGATCATGGCTTGCCATGTCAACCACCAAGAGCGCGCCGCCCGTGCGAAATCCGGGCGCAATGGCGGTCAACATCGCGGCGGGATCATCGACGTGGTGAAAGACCAACATGACGATGCCGATATCGGCTTCACCTGCAGCGAGTGGCGGCGCAAGTAAATCGCCCTGACGAAATTCCACGTTTGCAAATCGCTTCAGTCGCTTCCGCGCAGCTGCAAGCATGGCGGGCTCGCGGTCAATGGCGATGACGCGACCAACCACTGGCGCCAGTCGCTCCGCTGCTTCGCCGGTACCGCAGCCGAAGTCCACCGCGACTGCGTCCGGCGGCAGCAATCCCAGCAACGCCTCAAAGACGAACGCGTCACCGAAGAGTTCGCGCCGCAATTCGTCCCAGTCGCCGCCGATCCGTCCGAAGAAGGTTCGACTATCCACACGACGCGCGGCAATGACTTCTGCAAGACGAGCATCGTCTTCTTCAAATGAAGCGGCGCTCCCCAAGTGCTCGCGGCTCATGCGCCACAGGTCACGCATATCCGTCGCAAGCGACGCCGGCGACATTCGGTAGAGGCTCTGCGTTCCCTCCGCGCGCTTATCAACCCAGCCCTGCTCAAAGAGCGGCTTCAGGTGGCGACTCACCGTGCTCTGCGGAAGTTGCAACGCGCGCGCCAGTTCACCAACGCCAAGTTCCTCACGCTCCAGCAGCCGAAGCGTGCGCAAACGCGCAAGATCGCCGAGCGTGCCCAGCCAACTCAGCCACCGTTCGCGGGGATTGGTGGAATCAGGCGTCATGCAGCGTGGCGAAGCATCATGCGAGGGAATACAGGGGCATTACGGCCCAAGCGGGAGCGCGGTGTCTTTACCAATGGCAACCTGATGTGCAGCCAGTGCATCGGTAATACGTGGGTCATTTGGAATGATTCCATACGCCTGACGCAAGCGACGAACGCCATCTGCCTCTTTGCCAAACTTGAAAGCCAAATCAGCAGCGCGCATGTACGGCTCGATGGAAGCTCGCTGCCCAGGAAGCGGCTCATTGACTTTGATGGAGTCCATCGCGCTGGTGGACGCGGTGTCCGGATCGCCAGCATCTTCTGCAACGCGGCTCAACGCCAAGTAGGCACGCCACGAACGGAAGTCCTTGCCGAAGGCGCGCAACAACTGATACGCGTCCTTGACATCCTTCTGCTGCGCCATGCACTCGGCAAGACTGGTCACGATTTCTTCGTTGGATGGGCGCAGGCGGTACGCGCGGTCAAGCGAACGACGCGCATCCTCAAGCTTGCCCTGCCCGAGCATGGCTCGACCGTACGCAAACTGCGCGCGCCAATCACCGGGCTGATCGCGAACCACTGGCTCGATGGCCGCGGCTGCCTCGGCGTACTGACCGTAGCGCAGTCGGTCGTTGGCTTCGTTGGCGCGCGACTCAGCGCTGTCCGATGCCTTGCATCCCGAAAGCAGCATCGGGAGCGCCACGACATGGGCGAAGAGAAGTGCGATTGGGAAAGTGCGTCCGTGCGTTGAATTCATGTGCGGCATGTGCCCTCCTGGCAGCGTGTGCACTCGGCGAACGACGTCCGCTGAGTTCATGGGATGATATCGGCGTGACCGAATCCGCGCCGCCATTTCCCGTGCTCACCGGCCCGCCATTTCCGCACGCCGCGGCGGTGCTTCACCATACTGGCGGTGTGCAGGGGGACCACTTTGACGTACTCCTTGCAACACGCACGCCCCACGGCGAAGACGATCTTGCCTGCGCCACATGGCGAACCGCCAACGACCCGGGAACCCTGGCCGCTGGCCAATCGACCACCGCGGAACGGATCGGCGCGCACCGCGCCGCGTATCTTGCATTGACCGCACCGCGGGCACTCAGCGATGGGCGCGGCGTTGTAACCCCGGTCCGATCCGGCACGTGGCGCCCGCACGGAACGGACGGAACCAACATCGACCTGCACTGGTCGGACGGCACGCGCACACGGATCGCCGCACTACCCACCGGCCTTTGGAAGAGGATCGATTCATGACTGGCGAAACAATCGTGGTTGCACTTCTGATGGCTGGCTTGGGCGGCGGATGCCTCTTGTTAACGCTCCTCACGCTTCCGGGCAATTGGGCGATCTTGATTCTGGTGGGCGCTGCACAACTGTGGTCGCTGTCCGGGGACGGCGCGCCGCTCTACAGCGGGTGGACGCTCGTGGCACTGTTCATGCTTGCCATCCTGGGCGAGGTGTGCGAGACCGCGATGGGCGCTGCTGGCGCGCGTGCTGGTGGCGCGCGCGGACGCGGCGCTTGGGGCGCGGTGCTTGGATCATTCGCAGGAGCGCTGCTGGGAACGGTGCTGTTGGCGTTCATCCCACTGGCTGGCACGCTTGCTGGCGCACTCATCGGTGCGGCTGTCGGCGCGTTCATTGGCGAGATGACCTATGGCGACCGCAGCGCCATCAGCCTGGTGCTGCCGGCCGCCGCAGCTGCTGCGGGCCGATTGGCGGGCGTCCTGGTGAAACTGGCGTTCGGGATAGCGATCTGGTTGGTGGCCGTCATCGGCGCGCTGTGGAACTAGCGTGCGAAGTTCACCAACGCATCGCCAACACGCTGCAGCGCAGTGAACGCAGCCGCAATGTCCCAGCGCTGCGCGGGTCGATCACCGGTGGTGTTACTGATCGAGCGAATCTCGATGGCCGGGATACCGACACGCCGCGCGGCGTGCACCACTGCAGCTCCCTCCATCGCTTCGGCCATCGCACCGGTCCGCGTTCGAACGGCGAGCGCCGCCGCGTCCGTGCCGGAGCATGTGGCCACGGTGGCAATCGCGCATGCGGGGCCAAGTGCATGAAATGCCACGAGTAGTGCGCCGTCAACCGGCACACGGTTTCCTGGAAAATCGCCGAGCGGGAAGCCGAGAACCCGCATGTCACCCTGACCTTCAGGGAGTGCGATGCCCTCTTCTGCGTAGATGCATGCGTCGGCAACAATCACCGTGCCGAGCGCAAGATTCGAGCCTGGGAGCGCGCCGGCGATGCCCGTAGAGATGACCGAGGCAAACGGAACACCAGCCGCGCGTGCCTCGGCGAGCGCCTCTGCAGTGGCAGCCGCAGCGTTGGTGCGACCAATACCAGCAACAACGACGTGCACCTCCGGCGCAGCAAGGCAACGCGCGCCGAGTGCGGTGCGTTCCGCTTCGACCGCGACGATGACCAGGATGCGTTTCATGCAGGCGCGCGAAGGAGCGCGGGTAGTTCAGTCAGCGCTACTGGGCGCTGCTCGCCGCTAGCAAGATCTTTCAACATGACACGACCGTCCGCCAATTCCGCGCCCAGGAGTACAGCAAATCGCGCGCGCTGCTTGGAGGCATCGGCCAGCAACTTACCCACGTTGCGGGTGACCTTGTAACTGTGACGAACATGCAAACCTTCGCCACGCAGCCGCGCAACCAAACGCGGCAATTCCGCATCGGCCGCTGGATCAGCAGTTGCAATCACGAATGCGTCGGGACGCGGCAGCAATTCCGTGCCATCGGTTGGCAGGAGACCACGGTCTGCAAGCACCAGCCCCAGCACTACATCGCCCATACCGAAGCCGATCGCCGGCGTCTTCGGTCCGCCGAAGAGTTCAATGAGTCCGTCATACCGACCGCCACCTGCAATGGCGCGTTCGCCGCCGGACGCTTCGTGAATTTCAAATACGGTGCCGGTGTAGTAGGCCAGACCGCGCACAATGCTCAGGTCAAACTCACACCAATCGGCGAGCCCAGCAGCGACCAGTGCGTCGCGCAGAAGCACTAACTCTGCCAACGAATCCGGGGCAATGCCCGCAGTGGTGGCCAGCACGCCAAGGTCATCAGCAATCTGTACGCGCGTTCGCACCACGGACTCAAAGCGCGCCAGTGCATCGCCCGCAAGACCTAGTGCTGCAGCGCGCTTGGTGAATTCCTCAGGCGGCATCTTGTCACGGCGGTCCAGAAGTTCAAACGCACCGGCTACAGATTCATCAGGAACACCCAGGGCACGCACCACGTTGGCGGCTGCCACGCGGTGACTGATCTTGACACGCACATCGGTAGCGCGCAAGCCAAGCCGCGCCAGCGCCGCCACCGCAACGCCGATGATTTCTGCGTCGATCGCCGGCCCTTCAGCGCCCAGGAGATCAACGTTCCACTGATAGAACTCGCGCAATCGACCGCGCTGCGGGCGTTCGGCGCGGAAGAAATTGGGGATCGCAAACCACTTGACTGGCATCGGTAACTGCGCAGCGCGCGCGGCGGCCATGCGTGCGAGCGTTGGCGTGAATTCCGGGCGCAACGCGTAATCATCACTGCCACCAGCGCGGCGGAAGCTGAAGAGTTCGTTCACAATTCCTTCGCCGCTCTTGGCGGTGTACAGCTCCAGGTGCTCAAAGGTCGGGCCGTCGATTTCGTCGTAGCCAAACGCAATGCTGGCATCGCGCCACGCGCCTTCGATGCGACGGCGCACAGCCATCTCGGCTGGATAGAAATCGCGGGTGCCTTTCGGAGACTGGAACTTCATGGGACTATTTGCAATTTCATTGGGGCCAACCGCACAGGCCATTCAGCGCTTGGCGGGTTTGATGATGAGCGCGCACGCCAAACCAGACAACGTCCACGCAATCATTCCGTCAATGAATAAGAACATGGAGAATGCGTCGGGCAGGTGGAAGAAATTCCAGACCACTGCATGCGACGAAAGCATGGCGAACGCAGGGACCACAATTCCAAGCGCCAATCGATCTTGCAATCGCGCGCCGAACTTGCATGCCACGGCAATGATGCTGGCCAGAAGTGCGGTGCCGAAGAATTCAATCATGAAGCCGCGCACCAATACGGTCGGCGACATTGGGTCAACACCTTGGCGACGCATAAGCACCAGCATGAGCGGACCCTTGCGGTGCTCTTCACGGTACGCGTTGGTAGCAATGGTGGATTGCTGCCCCGTCATGACTGCAGTGGCGGGCGGTGCGGGGTAGATGTACGCCCCGTCCGCTGCCGACGCAGACTCAAAGGTTGCTGCCAATCCATCGCCGCCGGGGAGCGGCTTGATTGCAGAGTCATAGATACCGGTTGTCCAAGAGACCGCGCCCCAGCCAAAGGCAAGAACCGTACCGACAACGATGGCAATCAGCATGCGTATGGACATGCGACAAGGCTAGCAAAATCGCGCGCAGGACTACTTCACTTCGGAAATGGCTACCGGCCGACGCGTTCGTGCGCAGCGAATGGCTGCCTCAAGAACCCGCTGTGTTTCATAGGCGTCCGCAAAGTCAGGAATTGCTACCACTGGCTTCTTGCCACCGAGCACCATGACCGTGTCCGCCGCTTGGCTCACAAAGCAATGTTCGTAGCCAAGCACATGTGCGGCGGGCCAATAGTTGGCTGCGTAGGGATGCGTGGCGTCGGTGCACATCACTCGGCTCCAACCGCGCAGGCGTGCGGGCAGCGTGTGATCCCACCACTGCAGTTCGTTCATGCGCTCAAAGTCAAACTTCAGGCTGCCCTTCTCGCCATTGATCTCAATCTGATTGCGATTCTGGTTGCCCGTGGCGAGGCGCGATGCCTCAAAGCTGGCGATCGCGCCACCGGACATGCGCGCCATAAAGAGGACCGCATCATCCACGGTGCTCTTGCCCTTGCGACTGCCCCGCACGGCGCGCTTGGCGCCCTTGCCAGCAATGGCGCCGCCGGTTGATTCGATGATGTCGCGCTCCTTGATGAAGGTCTCTTCAATCGCGCCCACCACTTCGGTCACTTCTTCGCCGGTAATGAATCGGGCCATATCAATGATGTGCGCATTGAGGTCGCCATGCGCCCCGCTGCCCGCAAGTTTGCCTTGAAAGCGCCATAGAAGCGGCGTTGATGGACCGCCCCAATCCTGTAGGTAGCTCGCGCGCACATGGAAGATGCGGCCAAGTTTGCCTTCATTCACCAACTGATGCGCAAAGGCCACTGCCGGGCAACGGCGGTAGTTGAACCACACGAATGTCTTGATCCCCTTGGCGGCTGCCTTCTTGGCGGCGTCGCGCATGCGGCGGGCGTCGTCAAGGGTGCCCGCGAGCGGTTTCTCACACGCCACATGCTTGCCGGCAGCAAGAGCGGCGATCGAAACTTCCGCATGGACGTGGTTGGGGGTGCAGTTGTCGATCAAGCCAATCTGCGGATCGGTGACCAAGTCTTGCCACTCGTCGCTGCAGCACTGCCACCCCCAGCGCTGCGAGAATTCAGCCACATCTTGCACTTTGGTGCCAGCCACCGCCCGCATGTTGACTACCAGCGGCAGGTCAAAGAACCGGGGGGCGGACATCCACGCATTGCTGTGGGCCTTGCCCATGAACTTGGTGCCAACGAGCCCGATGCCAAGGGTGGTGTGCTTGATTGGGGACGGTCGCTTGGTGGTGGTCTTCTTGCTCATCGGGGGTCGCGCTTTCTGTAAGACGCGTATCCTACAAAACACCTATGGGAACTTCCGAACACACCGATACGTCATCCGCGATCACCGCCCGCCTTGCACGCATTGAGCATGAGCTCGCCGCAGCACGACGCGACGCCATGCGCTGGCGCACCGGAACGATCATCTTGGGCGTAGTGGCACTCGCTGGCGGCCTGGTTGCCGCAACGCAGGTGGCGCGCGTTGAGGACGTGATCCGCGTTCGACGCCTGGAGGTGGTTGGCGAAGGCGACAAAGTGGTGATGCTGGCGCAAGCTGGTGACACCGGCGGTCAACTTGATGTCTGGTCCAAGGGTGGAGCCAACGTTGTTCGCCTATCGGCCGGCACGGACGGCGGCGACTTGGCCATCTGGAATTTGGTCGGCAAGCCAGTCGGCGGTCTCTTTGCAACACCGATTGGTGGTCGCGTTGAGATCGGCGACGTTGACGGCACCACGCTGGCAACGTTCGCGCGTGGCGAAGAAGGCGGCGCGCTCGTGTTGAATGGCTCGGGCAGCAATGCCAGCAGTCTGCGCGCAGAAGCGGGTGCTGGTGGAGCAGTCATCAGTATGCGGCGCCCCGGTGGCGAACTCGGCATGCTTGCCGGTGTGGCGCAAGGTGCTTCGGTACTTTCGATGCGCAATCAAGCCGGCAAGGAAATTGTCTATGCAGGTGGCGCGGAAGATCAGACGGGCACGCTGCGCATCGCTGATGCATCAGGCAACGAATGCGCGGCATTCCTCGCAGTTGCTGGCGGACATCTGACTTTGAAGGACGGCGCGGGTGCAGTAGCTGTTTCGCTTGCAAGCGCGGGCGCTGGTAAAGGCGGCGCCATTGAAGTGCTGAACGGATCAGGCGCTGCTGCCATTCTCATGGATACCAAGGAAGAAGGCGGCGGTCGATTCATGGTTGGAACTTTGACCGGCGCTCCAGCATTCATGGCTGAAGCAACCGGATCTGCAGGAACCCTTGCCGCCTACATGCAAGAGCGACGCGTGGCCGCGATTGGCGGAGGCAAGACAGGCGGGCTCATGAATCTGCTCGACACCACTGGTCAAGCAATCGTGGTCGCCGGAGCTGCAGTCGATGGCGACGGCGGAGCGATCAGTGTGCGCAATTCACACGGCGTGCAGATTGGGCGCCTTGGCGTTGACGCAGTTGGCGCTGGCGAGATGGCCGTCTACAACGCATCGGCCACCATGAAGAAGATCATCGAGGCGCCGACGGCTGCCGCAAAGTAAAAGTGAGTACACCAATGACTACGACTGTTCAAGACATCGCGCGTGTTGTATTGGAAGAGATCATCCCTGCATCGGGGAGTACGCCCGCACGCGTGCGTATCTCCATGCCGAACTCCGCATATCGCGTGGAACTGGTGCTGGTTGGTGACGCCGCAACGCTTGCAAGCAAAGTAGGTAAGCGCATCAACGGTTCCGTGCGCGGCAAGGCATTGCGCGCTTGGCACGCGAATGCAGGCGGATGCTTCATCGAACCAGTCTGGGGAACGCCGCGAAGTGTGCAGGGGCGCGTACTGGCCGTTGACGTCACTGCCAACGCCGTACTTCTTGACCTGGTGTTCCCGGCATGGGTCACCATTGAGCCGTCACAAACTGCGGGCTCATGGCAGACTGGCGACATGTTGAACTTCTATGTCGAAAGCGGCATGACCTTCACGCCGACCGCGTAACAGCGGACGGAGCCGCGGCGCTTGTGGCTGCGGGTTGCATGGCAAGGAAATTAGCAAGGAGCCGCGGACCCTCGATAGTGAGGAAACTCTCCGGGTGAAATTGCACGCCCTCAAGTGGCGCTGCGCCGGCAGTTGCTTTCCAACGAATGCCCATGATCTCATCACGCTCAGTACGAGCGGTGACTTCAAAGTCCGGGTGCACCGTGGTTGGGTCAATCACCAGTGAGTGGTAGCGGGTTGCGACGAAGGGATTGGACATACCTACAAAGAGTCCGCGGCCATCATGATGAATGGGGCTGGTCTTGCCGTGCACGGCGATATCGTTGCGACGCACGGTCATTCCGTGGACGTCGCCGATCGCTTGGTGACCGAGGCACACGCCGAGTGCTGGGATGCGACCCTTGAAATGCGAAAGTAGCGCGCCGCTGATGCCGGCCTCTTTCGGCGTGCAAGGACCTGGCGAGATCACCAAGTGCGTGGGTGCAAGCGCCTCGGCGCCCGCGACGTCGATGGCATCATTGCGAATGACTTCGATGCGCAAGCTCGGGTCGATCTCGCTGAAGCGCTGGACGAGGTTCCAGGTGAACGAGTCATAGTTATCAATCAGGAGGAGCACGGGAGGGCAATCATAGAGAGCGGGGAAGCGCACGGCGGTGAAGTGAGTTGAGTCGTTGACCGCCCCCTCCGTTGCGCGCGGTCGAAGTGAGTTGAGCCGTCCACCGCCCCCTCCGTTGCGCGCGGGACCCTCGGACGCGGACGGCTGCGCTCCACAAGGTTCCGCTTAGCCTCGGGCGAATCTGTTCGTCCGGTTGGCACCCACGGGGCGTACGTCCAACTGC
>JBDKKN010000050.1:0-18189 GCA_039796075.1 Planctomycetota bacterium
GCAAACGCCTTGTTGGCGTCAGCCATACGGTGCGTGTTCTCGCGGGTGGTCACTGCCTTGCCTTCGTTCTTCGCTGCGTCCATCAGTTCCTTCGCCAGGCGAAGGTGCATCGGACGACCACGCTCAGAGCGAATCGCGTCGATGATCCAACGGAAGGTCAGGCTCTGCTGACGACGACGGTTCAGCTGCATCGGAACCTGATAGTTGGCTCCGCCGACGCGCTTGGACCGAACTTCAACCACTGGGCGCACGTTGTCGCACGCCTTCTGGAAGAGCTCGATCGCCGTCTTCGGCATGTTCTCGTTCTTGTCCTTGTCGAGTCGGGTCTGGATCTCATCGAACGCGTCGTACACAACGCGTGTGGCTGGACCCTTTTGGCCGCCGTACATCATGCAGTTGATGAACTTGGCAACAACCTTGTCCTGATAGCGGGCGTCAGGCTTGAGTTGCGATTCGCTAGCGGTGAACTTCCTGGGCATATCTCTAGTCTCCTTCTGGCGAAACCGGCGAAAGCCGGTGGTTTCATGCCGCGCGGGACAAAGGTCCCTGAGGTAAGCGCGGAATTACTCGCCGATACGTGATGGAACGGTGGGCGGGAACAGCCCGCTCACCAAGGTGCGTGATTATTTCTTCTTCTTCGAGGCAGCAGCCTTCTTCTTCACACCGTACTGCGAACGGCCCTTCTTGCGGCCTTCCACTCCGAGGCAGTCAAGCGTGCCACGAACGATGTGGTAACGAACACCAGGAAGATCGCGAACGCGACCACCACGCACGAGCACGATTGAGTGCTCCTGCAGGTTGTGGCCTTCGCCGCCGATGTAGGCGGTGACTTCCTTGCCGTTGGAGAGACGTACACGTGCAACCTTGCGAAGCGCGGAGTTCGGCTTCTTCGGGGTGACGGTCTTTACTTGGAGGCAAACGCCACGCTTTTGCGGGCATGCTGCGAGGTCCTTGACCTTCGATTTCGCATCCGGCGAACGGCGGGGCTTGCGGACGAGCTGATTGATCGTTGGCATGGTTCTATCTATGTTTCCGTTTGGGTGAAGGGGTGAACGATAGCGAGAATTGCCAATCATCGCAACCGCCGCGGCAACACAATCGCCTTGCATTCACCGAATGATCAGCGCAGTTATGCGCCACGAATATGCACACTTTGGCGGGTTCGACGCACTTCATCGATCGCGGCAACCGCTAATTGGTCGCAGCGTTCGTTCTCCGGATGCTGATTGTGGCCACGAATCCATGTCGCACGCACCCGCAGGCGGATTCGATGTGCATCGAGCAATTCCCAGAGATCACGATTCAGTACCGGCGACTTGTCAGCCTTGCGCCAACCACGCTTTTTCCAGCCTTCAATCCACTCATTCAGTCCTTTGACGCAGTAATCGCTGTCGGTAGTAACCAGCACTTGCGCGCCGTCAGGAAGTCCGTCAAGCCCACGAATGATCGCGGTGAGTTCCATGCGATTGTTGGTGGTTCCCAGCTCCCCGCCGCTCTCAAAGAGCTCGTACGGAAGGTCGCCACCGCGCAAAATAAATCCCCAACCGCCAGGGCCGGGGTTGCCGGAGCATGCTCCATCGGTGAACAATTCATACTTCAACATCAGGGCGACCAAGATTACCGGAAACAGGGTCGCCTGTCAGCGATGCGACACGCATCTTGCGTTGCACATGCTGTTTCGGCTACCATCCGACCCCTGCGCTTCGGTCAGGCCCCCGCTGGGGAATGCAGCGCATTTCAGTCCATCGCATAGCCATCGCATAGATAGATAGAGGCCCACACACCATGCTTCCAGCATTCCGCACATCTCCCGGCCGCACTCGTCGCCGCCGCGCTCACCAGGCGCTCACCGCCGCACACACCGTCAACTGCCCAAACTGCGGCGCGAACAAGCGTCCGCACACCGCGTGCCGCGACTGCGGCTACGTGCGTCCTGGCCTGCAGTTGAGGGTGGCCCAGCCCGAGGCGTAAGCCCCGGCCTGGCGCACAACTCCTCCGATGCGCATAGGCGTAGACGTGATGGGGGGCGACAATGCCCCCGACCAAATTCTCAAGGGATGCGTTCAGGCGCTCCCGACTTTGTTGCATGATGATCGCTTGGTCCTCTTCGGCGACGAAGCAGTGATCCGCGATGCACTTGAAGAGCGCGGCTTTCTCAAGGATGAACGCGTCGAGATCGTCGCTACTACTGAAGTGATCGGAATGGACGAGTCGCCTGTTGAGGCGATGAAGGCCAAGAAGAATTCCTCCATCGTGGTGATGAACCAGATGGCGTCACCGAAAGCTGAGAATCGCCTCGATGTAGTCATCAGCGCTGGCAACACCGGCGCGTGCGTCGCTGCAAGCCAGTACTTCATGCGCCGCCTGCCCGGCGTGGTTCGCCCGGGCATCTGCGTAACCATTCCAACGTTTAGCGGCCCGATCATCTTGATTGATGTCGGTGCCAACATTGAGCCAAAGGCCACCCATCTCGCCCAATACGGCGTGATGGGTGATATTTATGCGCGCGAAATCATGGGCATGAAGAACCCACGAGTGGCGCTGATGAATGTTGGTGGTGAAGAGCAAAAGGGCACGGATCTGATCCGAAACGCCCGCGACCTGATCCGCCAATTTGATCACTTGAATTTCACGGGCTTTGTGGAAGGACGCGGCGTATTCAACGGCGAAGCTGATGTCATCATCACTGACGGCGTTGTTGGAAACGTCATGCTGAAACTCGCTGAAGGTCTGTCAGCCGGCATCTTCCGCGCCATCGCGCATGAAGTGATCGCCACTGATCCAGAACTCGCCATGCGCTTTGAGCCAGTGGTGAAGAGCATCTACTCCAAGCACGATTATCACGAGTACGGCGGCGCACCTCTCCTGGGCGTCAACGGTGTCTCACTGATCAGTCACGGTTCCAGCAAAGACAAGACCATTCGCAACGCAATCTTGCGCGGCAAAGCCTTCGCTGAGGCGCGCATCAACGAGAAGATCGTTGCGCGCCTTGCCACCGTCAAGATGGAGCAGGTCGAGGCATGACTGCTGTGCCCTTCGGGCGTGGCGTGCGGATCGCGGGCACAGGGCGCGCGGTTCCGGCTGAAGAGCTCACCAACAAAGCTATTGAGAAGATCGTCGACACCAGTGACGAGTGGATTCAGCAGCGCACCGGCATCAAGGCTCGCCGCCGCGCCAATGAATCGGAGACTGTCTTCTCGCTCGGGCGTGATGCGCTGCTCAAGGCGCTCGCCAATTCCGGCATCAATGCTGCAGATCTTGACATGATCATCGTGGCCAGCGTCAGCGGCGAGATGATTTGCCCTTCTACAGCCGCGCGCATCAGCGAAGCAGTCGGAGCCGATGAGGCCGCTGTGTTTGATCTTGCTGCAGCCTGCAGTGGATTTCTGTACGGCATGAATCTGGCCGACACCATGATCCGCTGCGGCAGAGCAAAGAACATCGCTGTCATTGGCGTTGAAGTTCTGACCCGCCTAGTTGACTGGTCCGACCGTTCGGTCTCGATCATCTTCGGCGACGGCGCCGGCGCGGCGATCTTTACCGCGGACCCCGATCCATCCAAGGGCTGCGTCCACCAGACCATGCGGGGCGACGGCCGTTTGTGGCGCACGCTCTACCACCCCAAGCTTGATCGGGATGTCCCTGCGGGCGATGAAGCGAACCCGATTCGCCTTGGTCACCTCCGTATGCACGGGCGCGAAATCTACAAATTTGCGGTGACGCGCTTTCAAGAAGCGATCCGCGAAGCACTTGATGCCACTGGCATGAAGGTTGACGATGTGCAGCAGTACATCTGTCACCAATCAAATATTCGGATCATTGAGAGTGCCATTGAGAAGCTGCAGTTGCCGGCCGATCGCGTGTACATCAATATCGATCGCTACGGAAATACCAGTGCAGCAAGCATTCCCATCTGCCTCGACGAGTTACTTGAAGCGAAGACAATTGGTCCCGGGAAGCCCATCATTCTTGTTGCCTTTGGCGCAGGAGTGACGTGGGCCTCATGTGTTTGGAATATGTGAGTACGCACCGGATTGCCGGGTACGCACTTCACGCAAGAAGGAAATAATCGATGAGCGCGATCAGCAATGGCTTCGTCTTCCTCTGCCCCGGACAAGGTGCGCAAACGGTTGGCATGGGGCAAACATGGGCTGAATTCAGTCCTGCAGCAGCAAGTGTCTTCCAAGCAGCCGATGAAATCGCCAGCGTCGGCTCCCGTCGCCTCAGCGAATTCTGTTTCGCGGGGCCACAAGAAGAACTGAATCGAACCGACATCAGTCAGCCCGCATTGTTCACGTGCGGCATGGCATGTCACTCCGCGCTCTTTGAGAAGCACCCTGCCATCTTCAATGTTGCTGCCAACGGACTGTCGCTCGGGGAATACACGGCGCTTTGCATCGCTGGTGCATTCTCGTTTGCAGATGGCCTGCGCTTGGTAGCGACGCGCGGACGACTGATGCAACAAGCTGCGGAAGCGTCGCGCGGTGGAATGGTGGCCTTGATCGGTGCCGACGAAACCCAAGCCAACGAAGTGTGCGCCGCTGCCCTTCACGGCACAGTGGGCGAAGTGCTGGTGCCTGCCAACTTCAACGCACCCGGGCAAATTGTGGTCTCCGGATCAGTGGCCGCCTGCGACCGCGCGGTGGAAGTTGCCGGCACCATGGGCCTGCGCGCCGCCAAACTGGCTGTCGCCGGTGCCTTCCACAGTCCGCTCATGGCCTCGGCCGCCGAGGGCATGGCTCGGGCCTTGGAACATGTGGAATTGAAGCCACTTTTGGTTGATGTATGGAGCAATGTGACCGGCGTTCGGCACCACCGAAATGATCCCGCACGCCTCCGAAAGTTGCTGGTGGAACAAATCGTCTCCCCGGTACGATGGAGTCAGTCCTGCACCGACATGATCGGCGCACTCAAGGGCGGAGAGATCACAGGCGGCAGCGATGCAACCTTCCATGAGCTTGCTCCGAACACCGTCCTGAAGGGCTTGATGAGACGGATCGATCGTTCGACAGAGGTACACACCCATGACCAACATGACCAACCCCAACGAGATCATGCAGTCCAAGCTAACGCCTGAAGGTGATGCATTCCGAGCCATTGCGCGCGTCGCAACGGCTGCTGGACTTGCCGCCGCTCTTGTGCTTGCACCGCTCACACTGAGTGGATGCGGCGAAGAAGAGGAGGCTCCTGTGGCCGTAGCGCCACCGCCGCCACCGCCACCGCCGCCGCCGCCGGCACCAACCGTTACGCCGATTGCCCAGCTCATGAAGGAACTGGGAATCAGTGACAAGATCCGCCTTCCGGAAGACAAGGCTCCGGGAACCGACCCAGAGCGCGTTGCCGTCCTGAAGTTCTTCGACGGATTTGCAAAGTCAAAGCCAGAGACCATTCGTGCTGCCATGGGGCCGCAAGATGCTGCAGTGCTCGACGCCATGAAGAGTGGTGGCGGATTTGAGAAGGCCTGCGCGCCGGTGACTCGCATTGACCTGACCACTACCAATCGCGAAGGCAAGGCCTACGTGATGGCCGTCTACCGCGCCGGCAGCGATATCGAGGCGCAATTGTGGGCATTCAAGGCAACTGGCGAAGGCAAGAAGGTCGAGACACAACTCTTTGAGAGTTACGTTCAACCCGTTGACATCATGAGCAAGATCAGTGGTTCGAACCTGATCGGCGAGTGGGTCAAAGTGGTCGATGCGGATCGAAAGGTTGCCTTGGAGCCGGACGAGACCGTCAAGCCGACCGCGCGCGTTCAGGAGCAGGAGAAGCCTGAGGCTTCCGGTTCCGGCGAGGAATCTGGGCCAATTGGAGCTCCTCCGATGCGCAACAAGCCGCCACCGGGAGGCATTGATCGCCCGGGTCGCGGCCCTGGCAAGTGAATTGACGCGCCACGCCTTCCGCGAAGGCATGCGCGAACAGCGGGACTGGCACACGCCGGTTCCGCTGTCATGTTCATGGTCTTTGCTGCGCAGTTACACTTCGCCGCCTAACAATAGAGGAGCTTCTGCATGGATAAGCGCGTAGCAATCGTCACTGGAGCAAGCCGTGGAATCGGCCGTGGAATCGCCAAGCGCCTTGCAAAGGATGGCCGCCATGTGGTGGCCGTTGCGCGCAACGCCGAGCAATTGCAGTCGCTCGAAGCAGAGATCATCGCCGCCGGTGGAAGCTGCGAACACCGCACCTGTGACATCGCCGACGGACTTGCCGTACAGCGCATGGTGGAAGAAGTGTCCGAGAAACACGGGCGTCTTGACATTCTTGTGAACAACGCCGGCATCACCAAGGACGGCTTGATCATGCGCATGTCCGACGCAGACTTTGATGAAGTCATCAACGTCAATCTGCGTTCGGTGTTCATCGCATGCCGAGCTGCGTCGCGACCCATGCTCCGCGGCAAGTTTGGACGCGTAGTCAATATCGGTAGCGTCAGTGGCGTTGAGGGCAACAAGGGCCAGGCCAACTACGCGTCCGCCAAGGCGGGCGTCATTGGCCTCACCAAGAGCATTGCCAAAGAACTTGGAGCCAAGGGCATCACTGCCAATGTGGTTGCTCCAGGCTTCGTGGAGACGGACATGACCGCGTTTCTTGGGCCCGATGACAAGAAAAAGGTGGCAGAGCACATTACTGTCGGCAGACTGGGAATTCCTGAGGATATTGCCGCCGCCGTGGCCTATCTGACTGCCGACGACGCCGGGTACATCACCGGTCAAGTTCTTGTTGTAGACGGCGGTCTGCCGATGTGACCGTTGCTGGAAATGTGACCAGCCGGCTCGGTGCCAAACCGCACCTCCATGGGCCGATGAAATGCGCTATATTCCCCCCTTCGCCTAAGGGGCCGGAAACCTCCGGCCGCCCGTAACCCTCTCAAAGGAGAGCGACGTGACCGTGACCAAGGATGAGATTGAACCGCAGGTGATCATTGTTGTTGCTGAGAAACTCTCGGCGGACAAAGACAAGATCAACCGTAACACTAACTTCACAAGCGACCTCAACGCTGACAGCCTTGACCTAGTCGAGCTGGTGATGGAACTCGAAGAACGCTTCGATATCCAGATCCCAGACGATCAGACCAGCAAGATTCTCACCGTCGGGAACGCTGTGGACTTCATTCACGACCAGATGCAGGCCAAGGGACAGAAGTGACCCTTGATTTGAGTCTGGGTCGCACCCGCTGACCGAAATTGCGCCCCGGCCCTATTCCGGGTCGGGGCGCATTCCTTCCACGGACCCAATCCCGCCATGCGGACGATCACACTTCGACGAGTTGTCATCACCGGGCTTGGAACCGTGACAGACGTCGGCAACACCGTGCCGGAATTCTGGAATGCTCTCATTGAGGGCAAGTCCGGAATCGGTCCTATCACGCTGTTCACTCCCACACCGGAGTGGAGCGTGACCTTTGCCGGTGAAGTGCGAAACCTGCAGCCCGAAAAACGCATTGATCCGAAGTCCATCCAGCGCATGGACCGCTTCTCTGTGTTTGGAATGTGCGCAGCGGAAGAAGCGGTCGCTGACAGCGGCATGGACTTCTCGCAGGGCGATCCGTACCGCTACGGCGTGGCGATTGGCTCTGGAATCGGCGGCATTGACACCATTGAAGTTGGCCTACGAAAGCTCTTTGATCGCGGACCGCGGTCGGTCAGCCCGTTTGTTGTGCCCAAGCTCATGGTGAATGCATTGGCTGGAAATGTCAGCATTCGATTTGGCTTGAAGGGCGCAAACATCGCCACCGCGACTGCCTGCGCCACCGGAAGCCACGCGATCGGCGCAGCATTCCACATCATTCAGCGCGGCGACGCGGATGTGATGGTGGCTGGTGGCAGCGAAGGTGCAGTCACCCCGCTCTGCGTTGGTAGTTTCGCGGCAATGAAGGCGCTCAGCACGCGCAACGATGATCCAACCCGAGCCAGTCGACCATTCGACCGTGACCGCGATGGATTCGTGCTTGCTGAAGGCGCGGGAATCATTGTGATGGAAGAACTTGAACATGCCAAAGCACGCGGCGCACGCATCTATGCGGAGCTGGTGGGCTTTGGTGTTACCGGTGATGCCACGCATATTGCGGCACCCGACGATCAGGGTCGCGGCGCACGCAAGGCAATGGAAATTGCCTTGAAGGATGCAGAGCTGAACACCACTGACATCAAATACATCAACGCGCACGGCACCAGCACACCCTTGGGTGACAAGGCGGAAGTCTTGGCGGTAAAGTCGCTCTTTGGTGCACACGCTGCCAACATTGCTATGTCGAGCACCAAGGGCGTTACCGGGCACACGCTCGGCGGCGCTGGCGCGATCGAAACCGTGGCAACCGTGAAGGCGATTGTGGAGGGCGTACTACCCCCCACCATCAACCTTGAGAACCCCGACGAGGGCTTTGACTTGAACTTTGTGGCCAATGTGGCGCAAGAGGTCAAGTTTGACTATGCCATCAATAACTCGTTTGGATTCGGCGGTCATAACACCTCTATGGTCCTAGCACGATTCCGTGGCTGAATCTGCAGCGCTGGGGGGCACGAACCCACATCCGATGTACAGGGTGTCCAGAGAACATGCCTCCGCGATCAGCGCCGTTAAACGCGGTCTTGCGGACATTGCTGTGGACCTGCACTTTGAGAATGACCCTTCCATGCATGGGCGCTACGGACCGGAAGGGCGACGTTTGTGGCGCACCGAGACACTGGCGCGGATTTCGCATTTAGTGGAGGCCATCGCCTGCAATCGCCCCGAGTTTTACGGGGGTCACGTGGCCTGGGCTGCTGAGGCACTTCGTGCGCGCGGGGCTTCGGAAGCTGACATCCAAGGTCACGTCTTGGCGCTGTGCACTTGCTTATCGAAGGAACTCCCTGACGCTGTCGCTGCACGCTTGAGTCCGTTCTGCCAAGCGGCTACCGCAGCGATCGCCGATCCTCCGGATCATGAACATAGCCTCATCGAGGCAACTGCAAAAGATTCCACGCTGTCGCGACTGTTCTTGCTGCATCTCTTGCAACGTGACCAACAAGCGGCCGCGAACATTGCCGCGGATGCACTGCGCGGCGGATTGCCACTCCTTGATGTCTACGAGCGCATCATGGCGCCAGCGCTGTGCGAGATCGGCCGCATGTGGCACATGCAGGAAGCCTCCATTGCGGATGAGCATTTCTGCAGTGCGGCCATGCGTTCCATCATTACTCAGTTGCGCGGATCGGTCCCGGCGCCACCTGCCGATGGGCGACGTGTGTTGTGCTGCACCGTGGGCGGAAACTTTCACGATGCTGGGATTCGCATGGTTGCTGACGTCCTGGAAATGGACGGATGGACCGTTGAGTTTCTTGGAGCCGATGTGCCAGCCCATGAAGTGGTCATGTCGATTGTCGACAGCGCGTCGGACGAACGTCGCGCGTTCCACCTGGTTGCAGCAAGTGCGTCCACCCTGCTCTCAGTACGCGCAGCCATGGATCTGGCAGATGCCATGAATGCCTATCCCGAAGCTCAACACGTGCCACTCCTTGTCGGCGGCGGAGTGTTCAACGCCGACGATGGGCTTGCGGAGGCCATTGGGGCAACGGCAGCGGCCGGAAGTCTTAGCGCAGCGGTCGCCGTGGCCGCGAGCCTAGTGCCGGCACCGGGCGCATCGAAGCCTCACTGAGCGGCGGTAGATCCGCCTGCGAAGTGGTGAATGAAACTCCGGGTAGCGCCACTGCCAGTCGTCGGGCCAGTTCTGGCATGTAGCCGCGCTCCGTCTGCGTGTGACCCGGCAACAACAGCGTGATGCCTGCGGAGATTGCCGCAAGGTGATCATGGTGACGCGCTTCGCCAGTCACCAAGAGCGTTGCGTCGCGCGAGGTTGCTTCGGCAAGAAACGACGCGCCTGAACCTGGGCACAGCGCAATCCGTGTGTGACGCAATCCTTCGCAACCAGGTGGGCACACGGAGTCAATGCGCTTGGTAGCGAGGTGGCGCCGTAGGCGTGCCGCAATCTCTCGAGCCGTAGCCGGGGCGCGCAAGACCAGCAGTCGTCCCGAGCCTTCGTCCAATGAGGGTCGCGCGGCCAGTGCGTGGACTTCGAACACCGGTTCTTCATAGGGATGGACCGCCCGCAAAGCTGCAATAGCCCAGGGCAATCGTGCCGCACTACTGACCATTTCGATGCGCTCTTCGCGAACTTCCTGAGTCACGCCGCGCGTGCCCACTGCGGGCTTTGCTGCAGCGTTGGCGCGAAATGTTCCGGTGACATCGCCACGCACTGTGCACTGATCGTATTGACCAATGACTCCAGCGCCCGCTTGTGCGAGTGCATCACGCACGGACTGCGATGCGTGAACTGGCACAAACACAACCAATTTGAACGCCTCACCACCGGGCAGGAGTGCAGCGGGCCGAAGTGGCTCGAACCCGGCGCTCAAAGCGAGTGCATCTGCTCCGCCAACAATGCCCTCTGCAAGCCAATCGTTCACTCCGCCCTTCACTGCATCAAGAGCCGTATGTGGCGAGAGAAGCGCAATGCCCGCTTGCGCCGCATCAAGCAAGAGGCGCTGTCGTGGGTCGTCCGATGCCAAGCGTTTGAGTGGGTCAAAGATGGGCGGGTGGTAGCTGACCACTGCATCCACGCCCAGCGCGAGTGCCTCTTCCATGACAGCCGCTGTCCAGTCCACCGCCACAAGCACGCGGCCGCAGGGCGCGGCGCGATCGCCAAGCAAGAGACCAACGTTGTCCCAACTTTCAGCAAGCCGAGCGGGCGCCACCGCCTCCATGGCCGAGGCAAGCGCCCCCACCGACGACGGCTTGCCCGCGGGCGGGCGCCCCGATCGACGAGTCCGTCCAACAGGAGCGATCGGGCGGGGGCGGCGTGGTGATGGGCGTGCCATGGATTGCAAGAGTAGCGTTCATTCGTCCGGAAACCCCTTGACGGGGGGCCGAGAACATCGCACTCTTATGTCAGTTCAGAACCGGGACCGCACGGATGCGGCCGCCAATGACCGGCATGACTGCCGGCACAGCACCTACGGAGCTCCTTTGGGGCTCTGACAACTGAAGGATCGCGCGTTGACCACTCACACCCCTCACGACGCGTCTGAAGCCCGAAGCACAACCCAATCCGCCGCGCAGGGAGCGTTGGCAACCAAGAAGTATTTCGTGCTTGACACGAACGTGCTGCTGCACAATCCGCAAGCGATCTTCAAGTTTGAGGAGCACGAGGTTGTCATTCCACTCACGGTGATTGAGGAGCTGGACACCTTCAAGAAGAACAATGATGAAACTGGCCGCAACGCCCGCCAAGTAGTGCGTGGCTTGGACAAATTGCGCAGCATCGGCCATCTGTTCGAAGGTGTTGTCTGGAACGAACAAGGCGGCATCATTCGCGTAGCGCGCGTGGAGCCGATGGAAGACGAACGTTCGCTGGAGCTGAACAAGAATGACAATCTGATTCTGAGTGTTGCAGCCAAGTTGAATCGTCAAGGGCTGCGCACCATCTTCATCACCAAGGACATCAACGCGCGCGTGAAGTGTGATGCGCTGGGAATTGATACTGAGGACTTTGAAGCCGATCGTGTGGACGCTGATTGGTTGCACTCCGGCTATTGCTCCATGCAGGTGAGCACGGAAGTCATCGATTCCCTCTATCAAGAGCGACAATTGCCGCGCACCATGCTGGATATCACTCCGGGGCGAACGCCGGATGGGCAGTTGATGAAGTCCGAGGATCTGGTGCCGAATCAGTTTGTCATCCTGATTGACCAAGCAGATTCCGGGCACACGGGCCTGGCGCGCGTGCTTGGAAATACTGGGCATCTGATTCCCGTGACCGGACCACGCAAGCCGGTGTACGGAATAATGGCACGCAATGTGCAGCAAACCATGGCACTTGATTTGCTGCTTGATGATGATGTCAAACTCGTCACGCTGATTGGGCCAGCAGGTACCGGCAAGACATTGATGGCCATTGCTACCGGAATGCAGAAGGTCTTCAAGGAAGAGCGCCTGGACAAGTTGTTGGTGGCGCGTCCCATCATGCCGCTCGGTCGCGACATCGGTTACCTACCGGGCGACAAGGACGAGAAACTGTCCATGTGGATGCAGCCGATCTTTGACAATGTCGGCTACCTACTCTCCACTCGCTCCGCCGGGCAAGGCGACGCGGACAGCAAGAGCACCGAGCAGCGCTTGGATCAATTGATGGCCACCGGCAAACTGGTCATGGAACCATTGACCTACATTCGCGGTCGCTCCATTCCCCATCAGTTCATGATCATTGACGAGGCCCAGAATCTCAGCCCGCATGAGATCAAGACCATCGTGAGCCGCGTTGGCGATGGCACCAAGATTGTGCTGTGCGGCGACATTGGACAGATTGACAACCCGTACCTGGATGCCGCCTCCAACGGCTTGGCACACGCCATTGAACGCCTGAAGGGCCAGACCATCGCTGGGCATGTCACGCTCAGTAAGACCGAACGCAGCGAATTGGCCAGCTTGGCGGCGGAAGTCCTCTAAGTACCGGCACGCAGAACGAAATTGCTGAACCCCATGGTGGGGGGCTACAATCCCCCACCATGCTCGACCTCCGATCATCAAATCCGGTTCTCGCCGATACCCAACTCGCAGCCGATTCACACGCTCGCCCAGCGACACAACTGGCAACAGTGGCTGGCGTGGCACAGAAGACCACCATTGCGGTTTCGCTGGCGGTGGTTGGCGGCATTGGTGGCGGTGTGCTGGTGCGCACCGTTGGCCAAGGCGCCATCTGGGGAATCTTTATTGCAGCACTGATCGCCAGCCTGGTGTGCTTCTTTGCGCTGTGGCGCAAGCCGGAGCGCGCGTACTGGGCGGCTCCGCTCTACAGCGTTACTCAAGGCGCCATGCTTGGCGTGATGGCTCTGCTGCTTGACTCCATGTTGGCATCGCGCGGCATCACTGCGTTTGGGGGTTTGGGACTACAAGCCTTCGTCATCACGCTTTCGATTACTGCCGCCATGCTCATCGTCTACCGCGCTGGTTTGATCCGCGCCAACGGACGCTTCGTTGCAGTGCTTTCAACGCTCACCATTGGCATTGGAATCATGTACTTGGCACAGTTTGTGCTGGGCTTCTTCAGTATCGAGATTCCTGGGTTGTCGCTGCAAAGCGCTACGCAGGGCGGAAAGATGGCGTGGATCGGCCTGGGCATCAACGCGGTGATTCTGTTGATCGCGTCGCTGTGGCTGATTGTCGATTTCCAACAAGTGGAGACCGCGGTGGCCAGCCGCGTTGGCAAGGAGTACGAGTGGTACTTCGCCTACGCGCTCATGGTGACCCTGGTCTGGATCTACTTGGAAGCACTGAAGCTTGCGTTCCGCGCGGCCATGATGGCCAACGACCGCAAGTAGTTTGCTTTAGCCAAGCGCGTCCCACGCCAACATCGCCGCACCAAGGACTCCTGCATCGTCCTTGAGCTTGGTCACGCGAACGCTCACCTTGGGCGCAATTGCTAATGGGAACACATGGCGTCGAATGGAGTCCTCAACGCGATCGGCGTAGGGCTTTCCTAATGCCTCGGTGATACCGCCACCCAAAATCACCGTGCGCATCGAAGCCATGGTGATCCAGTTGGCAATGCCCATTCCAAGTAGTTCCGCTGACGAATCCACCACTTCACGGACCAGCGGATCGTTGGCGTTGTAGCACTCGGCGATTCCACTGCTGCCCAGAGGTCCGGCCTTGCCGTCGGCTTCGTGGCGCGCCAGAATTTTGTGGAAGAGCGATTCCGGATTCAATCCAGCCAGCGTTCGCAAGGAGCGCACAATGCCAGTGCGGCTACAGAATTCCTCCACCTTGCGGCTTCCCGGCTGGCCGTTGCTGTACATGATCACGTGCCCGAATTCGCCGGCGGTGAAGAGGTCGCCACGCCAAATCTTGCCGCCCATCACAATGCCCGCCCCGACGCCGGTGCCAACCCAAACCGCCAGCAATGATTCGCAACCCTCGCCAGCGCCAACAGTGGCTTCGCCCCACGCGGCAACATTGGCGTCATTGTCGACGGTGACCGGAATGCCGAGACGCTTACGCAAGATCTCCCCGAGCGGAACATTTTTCCAACCGAGATTGCCAGCGGTAATCACCACACCCCGTTCACTATCAACCGGGCCGGGTGCCCCGATACCAACCGTGCGAATGTCCGCGAGTTTCACATTTCCTGCCTCGCATGCCGCCTCCATGGCCACCACGAGGCGGTCCATGACAACATCACGACCCTCCTGCGCTTTGGTCTTCTTTTTTGCACGCCCCACCACCCGGCCGCGGCGATCAACCACGCCCACGCTCATGTTGGTTCCGCCAAGATCAATGCCGATTGCGAATTCGCTCTTTGCCATGGATGCGCCAAGATAGCGCGGCTTCGTACACTCATCCGCCATGCCAGACAACCCTCAATCCAAGACTGCTGCTCTCACCACGGCACAAGTGGCCCATGTGGCCAAGCTCGCTCGGTTGGAAGTAGCCCCGGGGCGCATTGAGGAGTACCGAACGCAACTCGCCGCGGTGCTTGGGCATATTGCACAACTTGACGCGGTTGACCTCGCTGGGGTGGAGCCAATGGCGCACCCATTTGAGAGCCACAATCGATTGGCTGCTGATATTCCGGTGGAGGGCCTTTCCATTGAGGCCGTACTCATGAATGCGCCCGCGGTTGAGGGGCGATTCTTGGCGGTACCGAAGGTTCTGGCAGAGGGAGACTGACATGACTTCGCCTACACACAACACACCCAGTGATATGACCGCTCTTCGCGATGCCGTGGCCACCGGCACCACCACCGCGGAATCGATCTGCGCGGGGATGCTGGCTGTCACGGCCGAGCGCAACACCGAGATCAATGCCTTCCATGAGGTGTTCGCCGAGCACGCCCTGGAGGCGGCGCGACGCGTTGATAGCGACGCGCGAGCAGGACGACCATTGCCTCCACTGGCTGGAATGCCCATTGCCATCAAAGACAATGTGGCCACCACGCTTGGTCGTACCACGTGCTCAAGCCGCATGCTTGAGAACTATCGATCCCCATTCGATGCCACCGCTGTGGAACGCCTTGCACACGCAGGTGCAGTGGTGATGGGCAAGACCAACATGGACGAATTTGCAATGGGCTCGTCAGGCGAGCACTGCAAATGGGGGCCCGTGCGAAATCCATGGGACAGCACCCGCGTACCCGGAGGCAGCAGTGCCGGAAGCGCAGCAGCAGTAGCGGGTGGAATGTGCGCCGCCGCAATTGGTAGCGATACCGGCGGGTCGATTCGGCAGCCCGCGTCATTCTGCGGCATCGTTGGATTCAAGCCAACCTACGGTCGCATCTCCCGTTGGGGACTAGTTGCGTTTGGATCAAGCTTGGACCAAATTGGACCAATGACCCGCAGTGTCCGTGATGCCGCGCTCATGCTTGACGTGATGAGCGGCATTGATGAACGTGACAGCACCACTGCCGACCGACCACCGACCGAACTTGCCAAGACTGTCGAGCGCCCCATCGAAGGCCTGCGCGTGGGCATCCCGCGGCAGTACATGAGTAATGCCAACGATAGTGAAGTGAATGCTGCAGTGCACGCAGCAGCCGATGCGTACCGCGCTCTGGGCGCAACCATCGTTCCCGTTGAATTGCCGTTAACGGATGTTGGAATCAGTACCTACTACGTGATTGCGCCCGCAGAAGCGTCCAGCAATCTGGCTCGTTATGACGGCATTCGCTACGGACACCGCGCGCAATTGCAGCCTGGCGAGGATCTATTCACGCTCTACGCTCGCTCACGTTCGGAAGGATTCGGCCCGGAAGTGCAGCGGCGAATCATGCTGGGCACGTACATGCTTTCCAGCGGCTACTACGACGCGTACTACAAGCGCGCGCTGCAAGTGCGGCGGCGCATCAAGCAAGAATTTGATCAAGCTTTCACTGCGTGCGATGTGCTGCTTGGTCCAACCGCACCAACCCCCGCGTTTGGATTCGGTGCAAACTCCGATCCACTTGCGATGTACCTGTGCGACGTCTATACCGTCAACACCAATATTGCCGGGATCTGCGGCGTGTCAATTCCAGCCGGATTTGCGGAACGCAACGGCAAGCATCTGCCAGTCGGTGTGCAGTTACAAGCGAATGCGTTTGAGGAAGATCGATTGTTGCGCGCGGCGCGGATGCTGGAGCGCGCGTTGGCTACAACAACTGGTGCACATATTGCGCGAGTGTGATGGTTACTGAGGTCGAGGAATCGCGCCGAGGCGCAACATCTCAACAGCAAATGCCTTCGCAAACAGTTCGTCCCGCTGTGGATCTGCAAACACGCCAATGTTCACGACGGTAGTGAAGTCACCGCTACTGACCCGTTCCACAGTCACCGTTCCATCCTGACCATCCGCTGCAAGTACGGTGGCCACCAAGCGATCAGCGCCAGACTCGAAAGACTGGACGCCAAGGAACTGCCGACTGGCAACATTGCGCACTGCCATCGGCACATCGGACCAACGGACATGATCGACTGCCGGTACCAACGGGCGAGCTTGGTAGCCCGCGGTCGGCTGCCGCATACCTGCGACTGCTGCAGTGGCAGACGCACTCTTCAATACCACTTCCGGCGGGAAGGCATCCCCGGGATGAGCCTTATTGTCGCTGGCGGCGTCCGGCAAAGTACAGGACGTCAGGAGGCACGAGGCAATCACCGCGACCCGATAAAAAGTGCTTGGGCTTGAGAGGATTGCTGCGAAGGAGAACATGAGCACGAATGGTATCGCGCTCTGTGGGGCGCGCGACGCACTGACCGATAGACTCAATTGGCTGCTCTTCAGTGGCCGTTCGCTCGCACCTGCACCCATATGGTCTTTGGTCAACAATCCACTCGCTTCGGCCGCTCCGTGAGGAGAACGCGACTTCGTCGGAAATTGCCCCGACAGACTGCGCCGGTATTGCTTTGGTTGCGCGATGAACGCAATCTCGGCGCGGCACTGGTGGTGACGGTGTTCGCCATCACTTCGGCCATTCTGGTGGCTTGGAGCTTCGACCTTCCCCGCGTATTTGTTGGTCAACGAGCGGAGACCGGTCGAGTCAATCGACTTGAGTACAGCGATACTGACGAAGCCGCAACCGGATTGCGCCAAGAAGAGGCGCGCAAGTCGGCGCCGTTGGTGTACATGGTCAACACTGACTACTTGGAACGAATGCAAGGCGAGATTGAGGGTCTACCACTCCTCGTCCGTGACAAACTCACCTTGGCAGAGTTGCAGCCCGCACTGGTTGATCGATATGGGCTGACTGAACCAACATTCGCAGCGTTGCGCGAACTTGACCGCGCCGACGAATTGGAACTCTGGCAGCGTTGGACCGGCAGGCTGATTACCAAACTCACTATCGGCGCGCCACTTGTCAGCACCGGCGAGTTTGACGCGTTCTCGATTGCGGCTCGACGAATGGTCATCATTCCGCCGCGCACTGATGTCCCTGGCGACCGAACCCGCACTGCGCCACTTGGTCGCGGTGCCATCGAACTACGCACCGATGACCTTGCCGCCACGCGGGCGCGTCTGGCTGCAGAATCAGCCGAAGCGGGATTCCCTCTGGAATTTGCGCGTGTTTCGGTGGCTCCGCTGCTTGCTGACCCAAAGCCGACAATCACCTTTGACCCCGCTGCAACCAAAGCGGCTGCGGATGAAGCCGCCGACGCGGTTCCCTCCGTCGTTCGTGTGCACCCACACGGAGAGTCTGTGTTTGCGCCTGGTGATGTGCTGACGCAAGAACAAGTCGCGCGTGCCAATGACGAACAGCGCCGCTTTCAAGAATCACGAAGCGCTTTCGGATTCATCGGCGAGCTCGCTCAGGCGCTGGGCATTTCGCTTGCGATCGCATTGCTTGCGGCAACGTTTCTTGCGCAACATGAACGACCCATCTTCCGCAACTGGCGAAGTTTGGCAACCATGTTCGCCATGGTGCTCTTCCCAGTAGCAGTCACGGTCCCGGCATCGGTGGCATTCCCACAAGCACTCTTGTTCTGCGCGGTTGGTAGTTCACTACTTGCAACCGGGACATTGACGATCGTCTTTGGTCTTCGAGTGTCGCTGTTTGCCATTCTGCTTCAAGCAATACTGGCGATCTTTGCCCTGCACCCACCCATGGGTGTGTTCTTGGCTGCCTTGGGCTCATCGTTGGCGTTTGCGATCGCCGTTCGCAACTTGCGGCACCGCTCCGCATTGGTGATAGC
>JBDKKN010000051.1:0-47299 GCA_039796075.1 Planctomycetota bacterium
GGACGCGGACGGCTGCGCTCCACAAGGTTCCGCTTAGCCTCGGGCGAAACTGTTCGTCCGGTTGGCACCCACGGGGCGTACGTCCAACTGCCGGACTTCTCAGTTTCACACGCCGCTTACCGAGGATCCCGTGCTCACTGCGGGGGCTCGAACACGCAGGACGCGTGCACGCACAGTCTGGAACCCGTTCACCTGGCCGCAGGCGCCGGAGAGGATAGGGCCGCGCTCAGCGGCCATCCTCGTAAGGCGAATGCGGGCCAGTAGAAAATCGTGTTGCATCAGGGCCAGTACGAAAGCGTGATGCCACAACGCCCCCAGCACGCAAGCGCGTCGCAACAACGCCCCCGCCGAGACCACGAGTTACTTCGGAATCTGCCGCGCCCGGCGATCCGCACCCAAGGCAACGTACGTGAATACCCCTTCGGTCACGCGTGCCAGGTCGTCGCCATCCGCTCGGCGCGCCCACGCTTCCACGTCGATCGTCACGCTGGTACTTCCGACGCGGACCACCGAGCAGTAGCAACTCACTTCGTCTCCGACAAAGACCGGAAGCTTGAAGGTCATCTGCGCGATCGCCACCGTTGCAACGCGCCCGTGCGCGCGGCGTCGTGCCAGGCTTGCGCCCGCGATGTCCATTTGCCCGAGTAGCCATCCGCCAAATATGTCTCCCGCCGGATTTGCATCAGCCGGAAACGCAAAGGTGCGCAACATGAGTTCGCCGTTGGCGGCTGCTGGTCGACCGGGGACAGCGCCAATGCTGCCTGTGCCGCCGCTGCGGTCAACCGCTCCGTCTCCACTCACTCGTCGTCGCCCTCGTCCTCAGGCTCGTCCTTGATCTCGACAGCTTCGATGACGCCCTTGCGACCTTCAGCCTTTTCTTTGCGCTTCCAGGTCTCAATCTTGTGTTTATCAGGCGAAATGATCGCGTTGATGCGCTTGCCGTTGAGGCGCGGATTAGCCTCAAGTTTGCCAAGGTCGAGCAGGCGGCTGATGACGTCGTTCACTAGGCGTTCGCCGATTTCTCGGTGCGCCATTTCGCGACCCTTGTAACTCGCAACCAATTGAACCTTGTGGCCTTCCAAGAGGAATCGGCGGGCTTGCTGGACGCGGATGCCCACGTCGTGGCGGTCGATCTTCATGGAGCGGCCGAGGCGCACTTCCTTGAGTTCGCTGGCCTTGGACTTGCCGGCCTTCTGCTTCTTGGCTTCCTCGTACTTGAACTTGCCGTAGTCCATGATCTTGCAGACGGGCGGTCGCGCGTCAGGCGAGATCTCCACGAGGTCAAGACCAAGTTCATTGGCGCGCCGGCGCGCTTCGTCGGTTTCAACGATTCCCACCATCTCGCCCGCCTCGTCGATCAGTCGAACGGGCGTGATGCGGATGCGGTCGTTGAGTCGTGGCCCGGACGCTGGTCCGTCGCGCCGCGGGCGGTCCCCACCAAATCCACCGGGACGAGGCCCGGAACCAGAGTTGAAAGGGGGACGGCGAGGAGGAAAGCTGGAGATAGGAGAGTCCTTACGAAGAATCGGGCGGCAGTGTCAACGGTGGGTCAGATTGCCAGATCGAGCGCCGCCGTCGACCTGGGTCCGCAGCGATCGCGCTGCAGATGGAGACTGTACCCGCGGAGCCCGATGGCAAGCAAATCAAGGCAGAATTTCCGGGAGTGCATCCCGGCGCTGGGGGGATTGTTGATCGGGGGGAGGCGATCGGTCTCAAGGGAGCGCGGACCCGCCGACAGTCCGCCACTAAACCCACCTCCGCTTGACGCTTGCGCCGAATTTCGTCACACTGCGGAGATGAAGAAGAACACTTCCAACACTGGCATGATCAAGAACCTCCTCGCATCCAAGTTTTCCGGCAAGTCCACGACCACCAAGTCGGGCACCAAGACCGGCGCCATGACGATGATCTCTGACATCGTTCATCCGAAGACCACCAAGAAGACCACTGGTGCGAAGAAGACCACCGGTAAGACGCTCACCGTCAAGACCGTTGTGAAGCCGACCACCAAGGCCACCACCAAGACCACGAAGACCGCCACCAAGTCTGCTACCAAGCCGACCACCAAGGCCACCACGAAGTTCGCTACCAAGCCAACGACGAAGGCCACCACCAAGGCAACCACGAAGACCACTGCCAAGAAGTCGACCACTGGTAAGAAGACCACTGCGACCAAGACCTTCGCTAAGACCGCCGGCAAGCGCTAAGTCATTCGACTGACCGCGATTCGTATTTCTCCGTCATATATCGACCCTTCGCACCGAACGTGCGAAGGGTCGATTCATTTTTGCGTGTGCAGCGCGTTCCGCAATTGCAAAGCAAGATTCTTTGCAGACCCATTTCTGGTGCGGTATTGTGACGCTCATGCCGACCCGTCGCCGCGCGTTTACCCTCGTTGAATTGTTGGTAACCGTCTCGATCATCGCACTGCTCATCGGGCTACTTGTTCCTGCGCTCGGATCGATGCGGCGCGCTGGTTGGGCAACCAAGAGTCAGTCAAATCTTCGACAGTGGGGCATGGCCATGGACTCGTGGGCTTCGATTCACGATGACACGCTCCCGTGGGAAGGCAGCAAAGTTGCCGCGGATATGGGGACAAATCTGGCAAATCCGAATTTCTGGCCCAATGCGTTGGCGGGCATGCTGGGTGTCGATTCATACGCCACGATCTCCGAGCGCGCCTTTGAAGAGCAGCGCAACGTGGACAACTGGGATGGAGCCGAGACCGTGTGGAACGATCCCGGTGCGGTGGTGACACGAAGTGAGCCGTGGAGTTTTGGTGACGCCGGCAAGAGCGGGTTGCGTCGGCAGTTCTGGTTCAACTACGGGATGAACTACCGACTCAATCAAACATTGTTACAGCAGGCCGGCGTGCCTGAAGCATCAACAGCAGTGATGGTTCGAACCGCGCATATTGCGTTCGCGGACCGCACCATTTATATGTTTGAGTTGCGTGCGCAAGAAGGGGAACTTGCCATTGATGATCCGCATCGCAACGCTTCGCTCGATCGCGCTTCAGCGGGATGGAAACGCTACGCAGCGCGTTACTCAAACGGTGGACACTCAGTGTTTGCCGACGGCCATGTGAGTTGGTTTGGTAACGAGGAAGCCACGACGAACGCGCAAGGCAGCCGCGTACCTTCGATACCCGCTGGCGACTGGAACAATGGCAAGCTGATTTGGGATCCGCTTGGGCCGGCATTGAACTGAGTGAGTTTGCACCAAGCGTCATGTGTAATCGCGCAGATCACTGTGCTTGAAGGCGGGGAAGCATCCGCGCAAGTTCTCGCTCATGAATGTTCGTGACCACGGAGAACGCGACGATGGAAATGATCGCTCCGATCAGGCAGTAGAGCATGTCCCACTGGGCGTCCCATGGGTCGCCTTGGCTCCCAAGAAACGCATCTGCTGAGTGGCCGAGCGCGACGCTTGTTCCCCATTCGATCATTTCAAAGAACGCGCTGAACGCCAGTGCGCAGGCAACGCATAGCACCGGCAGCCAGCCGCGCGGTCCGAGTGGGCTGGTACGGCGCAGCAGTTCACGGATCATGATTGCTGGCGTGAATCCTTGCATGAAGTGACCGAGGCGGTCATAGTGATTCCGTTGAAAGCCGAACCACTCGCGCCACCATTCGCCAAGCGGCACGGATTCGTAGGTCCAGTGTGCACCCGCGAGAAGAACAATGGCATGCAGCGTGAGCAGCACTTGTAAGAGCGGCGTGATGCGGTGCTTTCGACTGATGACAACCACCGCCAGTAAACCCGCAAGTACCCACCACGCTTCGAGCCACCAAGTGAGCTGGTCGAACGCGTCATGCCAACTTGCGATGACCGCAAGGGCGACGATGGCGACGAGGATCGGGCCAAGTTGTAGGCGCATGAAGGGTTCGGTTCGCCGCAGCATTCAGCCTGCGTTCGGGCTCAGTGGAGCCTTGGGCTGTCATGACTGAGAAGTGTACAGACGCTCCGCGGCGCGTCGATACACTCCGGCTTACCTACCTTGCCTTGAGGCCATTACTTTCATGCTGCAACAACTACTACAACCAATCACATTTGCGCAGTTCGCCACTGCATTGTTCGTGGCGATTCTCTTTCTGCAATCCGGGCTTGACAAGGTCTTCAACTTCGCTGACAACTTGGCTTGGCTGACCGGGCATTTTTCTAAGACGCCGTTTCGCAACCAAGTAAAGGCCATGTTGGTCACGATCACCATCGCCGAGATGCTGGCTGGTTTGCTTGCAATGGCGGGCGCTGTGCAGATTGCATGGTCGGGCCAATTGACCTGCGCGATGTATGGCGCTCAACTTGCAACCATTGACATTGTGTTGCTGTTCTTCGGCCAGCGCATTGCCAAGGATTACGCGGGTGCCGCGTCCCTGGTGCCGTACTTCATCCTGTGCGTTGGGGATGTACTGCTCTTGACGCTCTGAGGAATCACTGCGAGCGTGGTGCTTCTGTCAGCCCGGGCAGGGACCCCAGCATCAAGAAAGCGTCGGCGAAGTAGCATGATTTTGCTGTCAGATCATGAAGTGAAGCGCGTTAAAGTGGGTCGACCATGAAAATCTTCCGCCTTTTAGCCATCTCGCTGTTGGTCTGTTCTTCTCTTCACGCTGCCGAGAAGCCCAACATCATCTTCATTCTCTGTGACGATCTCGCGCAGGGTGATCTTGGCTGCTATGGACAGAAGCTGATTCAGACGCCGAACCTCGACCGCATGGCGGCGGAGGGGACGAAGTTTCCACAGCTCTACTCAGGCACCAGTGTTTGTGCGCCGTCGCGATCCTCCCTGATGACGGGCTTGCACATGGGCCACTGCCCGATCCGCGCGAACCGTGACATACAACCTGAAGGCCAGAAGCCGCTGCCAGCGGAGACCGTCACTGTCGCGCAGGTGCTCAAGAGTGCGGGCTATGCCACCGCCTGCACCGGCAAGTGGGGCATGGGCATGTTCGACACCTCGGGCAGTCCGCTCAAAAAGGGCTTCGATCACTTCTATGGCTACAACTGCCAGCGCCACGCTCACAGCTACTTCCCCAAGTATCTCTGGGACGATGACCAGCGCGTCGAACTCGACGGCAAGACCTACGCCATCGATTTGATCGGCCAAGACACGCGCGACTGGGTGCGTGCTCATGCGGGTGGGCCATTCTTCCTCTTCCACGCCATCACATTGCCGCATGGCAACTATGAGATCGACGACCTCGGCCTCTACAAGGACAAGCCGTGGACGCAATTGCAGAAGACCTATGCCGCCATGGTCACACGCCTCGATAGTGATGTCGGTCGTCTCATGGATCTGCTGAAGGAACTCAAGGTGGATGACAACACGCTCGTCCTCTTCTCCGGAGACAATGGCGCCTCCTTTAAACCAAGCTCCGAAGTGGGGCAGCTTTTCGACCAGTCCATGGGCGGCAAGCTGCGAGGCTGCAAACTCTCGCTCTATGAAGGCGGGCTGCGTCAGGCCGGCATCGCACGCTGGCCGGGGAAAGTGCCAGCGGGTCGCGTGAGTGAAGAGCCGTGGGCCTTCTGGGATTTCCTGCCTACAGCCGCTGAACTCGCCGGAGCCGAACTCAAATCACCGCACGACGGCCACTCCATCGTCACCCTGCTTAAAGGCGGTGCCGCACCCAAGCTCGAGGCCCTTTACTGGGAACTCCACGAGGGTACATCTCTCCAGGCCGTGCGCTTTGGTGATTGGAAAGCGGTCCGCAATGGCCCTGCGAAGCCCATCGAGCTTTACGATCTCGCCAGCGATCTCAGCGAGTCGAAGGACCTTGCTGCTGAGAAGCCTGACCTCGTCGCCAAAGCCGATTCACTCATGAAATCGATGCGCGTCGATCATCCTGACTGGCCACTCGTTGAGATGCAGCCTGGTAAGGAGAAGGCCGCCAAGAAGAAACTCTGAGCCACATCAATGAAGAAGATAATGCTGGCACCGGGATTTCAATTCAAATGAAAGTGAAAAACCAAGGCAATTAATTCGAACGTCGGCGTGCGTTCACCAAGCCAGCCAAACCAAGTAGCGCAAAGGCGCCGGGGCCTGGAACAATGGTGAAGGTGCCGGTTGAGGCGCCGGTTGAGTCAGTTCCAACCTCAGTCTGCTGACCGTGCAGATAGTTGTAGGTGTAAGTCACATTGAAGGCAACTGTGTAAGCGGCACTTGACAAACCGGCCGCCAAGTCGGTGTTTGTGCCAGTTGCCATATTCCAATAGACGTTCACTCCACTGGTTGAAATTTGCTGCAATGCATAGTTGGTGCTGGAGATCTGGGTTGAGCCTTGCTGAATCAGCACACTCAGTGTGGCGGTTGAGGTGGAATCGAGCCAAACGTTGAGACCAGATCCGGTGTTGACGGCGTAATTCGCAAAAGAGAAGTTCTGCAAAAGCAGGGTTTGGCCAGTAAATGTGTTTACGCTTCCAAAGTCGTAGCCTTGAATGCGCGGATTGCTCGGGTCGCCCACTTCAGAAACATATGTGGTGGTAGTGCCGCCAGGCAATTGAAACGCTCCAGTGGCTTGATTCACGCCATAATCCGCGTTTGCGCCAGCGGTTATAAAACCTGCGCAAGTAAGAAAACAGACGGCTAAAGAAGATCGATTGGAGGCAAATTTTAACATTGGTGAATCCTTGAAATAATGCAAGAACAAGTAAGAATCAATCATTGGCAATAGCTTCAACCTTGAAGCTACAACCTTGAAGCTTCAACCTTGAAGCTTCAACGCTGAAGCTTTCCAACTCACCGAATTCGTCGGTCTTCGGCCCCAATCCAACCAATCTTGGATTGCTGGTCCCCCACACATACAAACGAAAAAAATGGGTGACATCCATCATGTAACACGCGATATTTATAAATAACTGAAAAAAGACCCATGTGGTTGCCGTAAATCCATGCACTTCGCCCCCGCGACCGTTTCGCTCTCGCAAGCCCAAGTCATCGCCGCTGTGGCAGTGCTTTCGTGCGCACTTTGATCACTGCACGGCCGCGTACCCACGCGGCGTGCTCGCGATCCTCTCGAGGTCCTGTGGGGACGTCTAGATTCTTAAATTCCCTCTTTTCTAATAATATGTTTGGCATTACGAAAAATTGGGGTTATGTTGCGGATCTCCGGGCGGTTTGCAAATATCTCATTGTGTGGTCAATATTCGGGAGCCTAAATTTGAAATCATCAAGCATTCTTCGGTCAATCGTCGCCGCAGTCACTATGACTTTCGGTCTGTCAACTTCTTCGGCGTTTGCGGATTGCCCAGCAGATTTGAACCACGACAATCGTGTTGATGGTGGTGACCTTGGGATTCTCTTAAATGATTGGAACAGCGTTTCTGCACCACAATTCGACCTTAATCACGATGGAACTATCAACGGAGCAGATCTTGCTCTTCTTATTGGGCATTGGGGTCCCTGTGGTTTCGGTGCCAACCAGGGGATCACGCTGGTGATCGACCCAACCAACCTTAATCTCCCCACGGGTTGCAGTGCCTGGGTGGCGGGGTATGCGAACGTCAATGGTGGTGGTGGTGTCGACCACAATCTTCCCTTCAAGGCGCTAAAAGCTTCGACTTCGACCACGAATGCCGCATCGTTTGAAGAGCAAACCGCGGGCGCTCTCCAAATGATCCAGATCTATGGGGGCAACGTTCACGGAACGACGACGATCTCGACGGGAACCTCGGAGATGGACGGCGGGCAACTGCAGATCTTCGTGAGTCCCATCGGCACGGCGCCGACAGGGCCCTCCGCCAATTGGGGCACCAGCGCCCAAACTGTCACAGTCGTGCAGATTATCAGCCCTCCTTTCTCGACTGAGGAAACTTTTGTGCCCTTCGACATCGTGGAGTTCACCTACAAACCCGGTAGCACGTCTACGTTCGACGTGTCTGGGGTGAATTGTTTCGTCGTCCCCATGACGATGACACCGCAGCAGCAGAATCCGTCGCTTGGATCGGTCGGCATACAGCCGATACAGTTGAATCCTGATCCGACATACACAAACATCTCGCGCCAAATGATTGGCACGGCGTACACACAGTTCATGACTAACGACCTGCAGGGCGGCCCTGAGTTCCAGAGACTCCTCTACGGCCCGTCTGTCCCACAACCAGCAGACCCTTGCTACGCGACGGCGCCGTCGGCGCCGGATAACCAATTCTTCGCGATCGTAAATCCCTGGTTTTGGATCAACCAGAACAACACATGCGACCCGCACACGTCGTTCTGGAATAACTACTGGAACCTTGTGCTCGATGAATTCTTCAAGGACGGCAACAAGCTGAAAATCAACGTGGGCGGTACGGTTGAGTACACCGGCACATGCGCCCAGGACCCTGAAAATAGTAATGTTTTGACATACACATTCCAAAATGAAGCCGCTATTCCCCCCGCATATGTCATGAACTCGGCTTGTCCCGGCGTCTCCACACTGCTCAAGCTCCCAAGGCCGTCGTCCTCCGTTCTCCCCGGAGGCCCCTACGTTTCGCAAGCGGCCGCACTTCTCTTCGGCAACACGGCCGACATCTTTCCATGTAAAAAGTTTCCTGATCAATTTGGCGGTCAGATCATCGACGCCATCTTGGAGGCGTTTGGTCGCGGCGTGGCCCTCGACGGCTTGAATCCGCTACCGCTACCGATTCTCTCTGCAACATCGACCCATTTCCAGCCAGCAACCCCCATCGCGAACCCCAGGGGAATTGCGAAGATCACAACCAATGGCACACTCGGGATGCCGCTCGGTCTGCAGTCTTCCAAAGTGACCATCGCGGCTGTCGGCGTTCCAAATTATAACGGAATCAAACCCACAGCCGACGACGACGCTTATCGGTTAAACGTCACTAGCGCAAACGAGTTTACGTTCGCTTACGATATTCCGACAAGCGATCAGATAAGCAGCGTATCTCCCGCAACAACCGGGCCGGGCGCGGTGGTAAAATTACAAAGAGCTCCTTCACCGGCCATCACAGTGGGCGAGGTCGTGTACATACAGACGAACAATGCCTACCCCGGCCAGTACCGCGTCACCGGAACAGTTGATTCAACTAACTTCATCATCGATGCCCCCGCGCGCGGGACACAAGCCGGCGGCATCGTCAGGAGGTTGTGGTCCCAGGCCGGCCCGGGCGGCACCGTCGCGCTCGTGGGTGCGTCGTCGGTCGCATGGAATAACTTTAACAACTGGTACGCTCCGGGCAACCCCACGCACACGCCGCAGGCCTACAACACGTATTCAAAGTTCCTCCATTACTCGACGATTAACGGCACCGACTCGCGGCTCACTTCCCCCCGCGGCACGCCGATCTTCATCGACAACAAGGCCTACGGATTCTCGTTGGATGAGACGCCGGTCGGTCCATACTCCGGCGGAGTAGTGTCGCCGAAGTTTGAGGAGTCGATCCTGGACGGTTCGACGATCAACCTCACGCTGAGCCCTTGGAGATTCACCCCCATTAATCCGTAAGTAATTTGAACTGATGAGTGCACGGGTTCAACACGTGCACTCTTTTTTTTGAATTGCGCACCGGCTTCTGATGGGAAATGAGTCTGCTGCTATGAGCGGAGCTGCATAGTGAACCAAATCACTGCAACAGCTGAGAAAGGGCGGTTGATACTACGGCCCCTAAAGCTTCCGCAACAGTGACCAATGCCGACTCCTCCGGGGGTAGATTGCGCTCGTCATCATGGGTACATACGTCACCCATGTGCCCGGTACGAAGTGTTACCTATGTGGTCGGATGAACACAGTCACTTGACCAGCGCGCCCATCCCCCCCTTGACCGTCTCTGCGCCGCGGGTACGGTACTCACGCACCAGACCGTCAACGAACGCATCGAAGCCGATCTCGCCCAAGTTTGCTTCTGTGCCGAACGCACGGACGCTGACTTTGCGCCCCTCGGCGTCGCGCGGGCCGACGACGGCGCAGTAGGGCACCTTCATGTCGCTGGCGTCCTTGATCTTGCCTTGGACGCGGTCGTTGCCGTCATCCATCGTGACGCGAGCTGATCACGAAAGTCTGGAAGGTCGATCCGCTGTTGTGCCCGCAATGTCACCACGAGATGCGCGCTGCTTCGCAGTGGACTTGTCGGGCGCGGTCGCCGCTGTCTCGAATGTCTGCGTCAGTCCACTAGAGGATCGGTGAAAGGCCGTTACGGCGCTGCTGCAGCGCATCGAACACCGAACGCAGCACTTTGCAGAAGCTGTCTCCCAACACAACGTTGTGCTCCGGAGGAATGGGCGATCTGCGTGAAATCCTCATAAAGTTTCCATATCTGCCATTGACTGCGAGGCGAACCCACCTATTTTAGGGTCCGTGGAGTTGGCGCGGCACTCAGATCGCGCAAAGGGGCAATCGGCGGAGCATTGCGAGTCTGCGCCCGCGACGCTGAAAAAGCGGATTTCTATCAATAAGACTCGATGATCCCGCCCAAATCAACGGCGACCCTCGCAACCACGCCCTCAACGGAGACCCACCCATGATTCCAACGCGCCATGCATTTCTGATCCGTAGCGCGCAACATCCGTGGGTCATACAGGCCGCGATCGTCGTCGCTGTTCTCCTCGCCTGCATCATGTCCCCTCCTCTTCATGCACAGGGGGTCCTCGGTCCGCAGCCCACGCCTCCGAGCCCTCAACAGATATTTGAAGTTGTTCATGCGGGTCCATCGTCGGTGGACGCGACGGTCACTTCGCTCATGCTGTATGAAGACTTTCTCGCGGAATGGTTGGCATTCCGCGCAGACGGCTCATCACCCGCAGAGCAGCGCTTCCTAGCCTTGTTTACGGAAAATCTGCTGTCGAATCCCCTGAAAGTCGCGCCGCTTCTGAGTGCCGCCGCACGCGCGCTCGCACTCGAACGCGAGCAAACGCGCAAACGCTATCGGCGGCTTTTTGAGGATGTCATCGTGGTCGTCGGCGATGCGAACCACCCGCAAAGAACGCAACTCGTGGAGTCGCTCTTGCGCAGCGACTTGTTGATGAAATATTCACCCCTGTGGTCTCCGATCGATCCGATCGCCACGATCCAAACGGACGCGGAGTTCGTGGCGCGTATCGCAGCGCAAGGCCAGCTCGGGGTACTCACGGGCGCAGGCAAAGCATTCGAGCGCGCCTTGATCGATCGTTTCGCCGCGGTCTTGCTCATTCCATCGGACCATTTCGAAGCGAAGCAAGCGGACCCGCTGGCAGGTAAAGTGAAACCCACGCGCGTCATCGAGGCGAATCGCGCATGTCAGCGCACGCTTTTCAAAATCGCTCAGGATCTCTCGGCGATTGATCCAGCATTCGCGGCGTTTGTGCGCGCTGAGACGCTGGCCAGCATGGCGACTTCAAAAGAGCTCGCCGAGGCTTACCAGTCTCAAGCGACGCTCCTGTCGGTTGCGCTGCACAGTGCACTGCCGCTCGGCATGGAACCAAAAGTTCATCGCCAGGGCGAGCAACTTGCTCCATCTACGAACGATGGCATCGCGCCGACCGACACGGGTAGCGTTCAAGCAGTGCCAGACGCGCAAGCCGAGGAACAGCGCGCGGCTCTATTGGCCGAGCTCGTCGCACTCACACAGCGCATTGCATCTCAGGTCCCCTTTGTCACAATGGAGGACGAGGTTCCGACCGCGCCCGCATACACGCCAGCAGAGTTCACCGCGCTGAGCGTCGCGATCGCAAGTTGTGCGGATGGTCTCATCACGCTGAACCATCGTGGACTGCTGCTTCGCAGCAGGCTTGCGTCCGCGTCACCGACACATCCGATCGCGGATGCGTGGGAATCCGACAGCATGATGGCGACTCTGGGCAAGGAGGAGCTTGATCGAGCGGCCGCAGCAGCGATCATTGCCGCGGCTGTCCAAGCTGGTGCGGATCCAGTCGTTGCCGAGCGTGACACGCTTCGACGGCTTCCGTGTCGGGGTAACCCGAGGCCCCTCGGACAGCTTGCCTGCGTCGACCTTGGTGCCTTGGTGCGAGAGTATGCCGCGGCAAGCGCTGCGACGGCTGATAGTCCCGCCGATGCCACGCTTCTCCAGTACGAAGCGACGCGCACAGACGCACTGCGACAGTGCGCGCAGGCCGTATGGCGTTTGCGCGATCTCACGCCCGACGAGCGCGCCGACCCAGTGCTTTGCAGCAAACTTGAGCGGGCTCAAGCGGATGCCGCGCGCGCCTTGGTCGAGTGTGGTGTGCTCTATTGCGACAACACGAGCGCGCAGAGAACATCCCTGACGGCTGACAACCTGAAGCGGCTCTGGGTGTTTGCGGCGCTAGGAAATGTCCAGAAGGTCGACCTGATTGCGCGCGCGGAACTTCAAAATTGCGAGATGACCGAAGCCGACTCCATGGCGGCGCAGATCGCGCTCGATGGCGCGCTTGATGATGTGGTCACGGCGGTCCTCAAAGAATCATTGACGCGGATCCAGTCAGAAAGGATTCGAGAGCGCGGACGCGCGTTGCACGCGATTCTTCGCATCGATCAACTGATCGCGCCCTGCACGGCGCGCAGTTCTGCGAAACGCGCTAGCGAAACGGAAACGCAGAGAGCGGACGCGCAATGGAGCGTCACGGAGATCGCGGTGCGCAACGCTCTCCCGAGTGAAATCGAGCCGGGTGTTCCCGCCGGAATCGAGCCTGTCGAGCCTGTCGAGCGGGAGAACGAGGAGGAGTAGGGCGTGCACAGGCGCGAATGAGTCACGCTCCGCGACCTCTAGTCCGGACATCCGCGACTACCTGCTGAAGGTCAGGGATCTCGGCTTTAACTGCGTTCGCCTGCCATGGTTCAATGCGTCGAACTATCCAGATAATCTTGATAACCAAGCGTGGCGCCCGTTGTGGTGCTCTTTCTGGCGCTCTGGGGTGATGTGCCCGACGGTCACTTGACCGGCGCGCCCATCCCCCCCTTGACCGTCTCTGCGCCGCGGGTTCGGTACTCACGCACCAGACCGTCAACGAACGCGTCGAAACCGATCTCGCCCAAGTTTGCTTCCGTGCCGAACGCACGGACGCTGACCTTGCGGCCTTCGGCGTCGCGCGGGCCGACCACGGCGCAGTAGGGCACCTTCATGTCGCTGGCGTCCTTGATCTTGCCTTGGACGCGGTCGTTGCCGTCGTCCATCGTGACGCGCAGACCGGCGGCGCGCAGGGCGTTGTACAGCTCGCGCGCGTAATCATTGCTCTTCTCGCTGATCGGCAGCACGCGGACTTGTTCCGGTGCAAGCCAGAGCGGGAACGCGCCGGCGAAGTGTTCGATCAGGCAACCGACGAATCGTTCCATACTTCCGAACGGCGCGCGGTGGATCATCACCGGGCGATGTTGCTGATTGTCCGCGCCGTTGTAGGAGAGATCGAAGCGGATCGGCAGGTTGTAGTCCACCTGCACGGTGCCAAGCTGCCAACTGCGGCCGATGACATCCTTGACGATGAAGTCAATCTTTGGTCCATAGAACGCAGCTTCGCCGGGCTCTTCGCTGAATGGAACGCCGAGCGTCTTTGCGGCAGCGCGGCAGGCTTCTTCGGCCTTGTCCCAGTTCGTCGGGTCGCCGACATACTTGGCGCTGTCTGGGTCGCGCAGACCAACGCGCACGCGGTACTCATTCATACCGAGCGTGCCGAAAATCAGTTTGACCAGGCTCAGGCAGCCAAGCACTTCTTCTGCCACTTGGTCTTCGCGAACAAAGAGATGCGCGTCATCTTGCGTGAAGCCGCGGACGCGCGTCATGCCGCCGATTTCGCCGGACTGTTCCCAGCGATAGACGGTGCCAAATTCGGCGAGGCGCACCGGCATGTCGCGGTAGCTGTGTGGGCTGCTTGCGAAGATGCGAATGTGGTGCGGGCAGTTCATCGGCTTCAGGAGATAGCCGTCGATCTCGCCCTTCTCCATGCGATTCACAAGATCGCCGCAACTGCAGCCTTCTTTGGCGAGTTCGCTCAGTTGGTCATGGTCAACGAGCGGCGGATATTGGCTCTCGCGGTAGTACGGGAAGTGGCCGCTGGTGCGGTACAGATCAAGTTTGCCGATGTGCGGCGTGAAGACTTGGCTGTAGCCCTGCTTGCGCAGTTCGTCGCTGATGAAAGTCTGCAGTTCTTGACGAATGACGGCGCCGTTGGGCGTCCACAGGATCAGGCCTTGGCCGACCATTTCATCAATGTGGAAAAGGCGCAGTTGCTTGCCGAGCACGCGGTGATCGCGCTTCTTGGCTTCATCGAGCAGGGCGATGTGCGCAGCCAGTTCTTCTTTCGTTGCGAACGCAGTCCCGTACACGCGCGTGAGGCGATCGCTGGTTTCGTCGCCTTTCCAATAACTGGACGCGAGGCTGGTGACTTTGAACGCGCCGATCTTTCCGGTGGTTGGAACGTGCGGCCCGCGGCATAAGTCTTCCCAACCACTGCCTGGTGTGCCGGTGGCGTACCAACTCAGCGTCTCGCTGCCGGCAACGCAGGCGCGTTCGGCATTGTCGAGCTTGTACTTCGAGCCTTCGGACTGGACCTTCTTCAGGCCTTCGGCGGCAGGCATGTCATAGCGCGTGAACGGGCGGTTCTCGGCGACGATCTTTGCCATCTCTGCTTCCACGGCGGCGAAGTCGTCGGTGGACATGGAGCGTCCGCCGTCGAAACTGATGTCGTAATAGAAGCCAGTGTCGACGGGTGGTCCGTAGACAAGTTTGGCATTGGGGAAGAGGCGTTGAATGGCCTCCGCCATCACGTGCGCGGCACTGTGGCGCACCAGGAACAGGCCATCTGGATCGGCGCCGCCTTCACGCTTCTTGGGCGTGACGATGGAGAGCGAGCAGTCGGTGGTGAGGAGCGTGGAGAGATCGCGCAGCTCGCCGTTCACCTTGGCGCCGATGGCGGCTTTGGCAAGGCCGGCGCCGATCGAGGCAGCAACCTCCGCGGCGGTGACTGGTGCGGTGAAATCCTTGACTGTTCCGTCGGGGAGCGTGATCCGTGGCATGGGACGCAGAGGCTACCGAATTTAGATGCAGGTCACTGACCGGAAAACAGGTCTGGATGACCGGGCGCCGGGCTGGTTCTGTCTGCCAAATCGTCCAACTCTCGCTGGAATTCGCCCATGGTGCTGAATTGGTAGTACTCGCTCGCAAAGCGGATGTACGCCACGTGGTCCACCGCGCGCAACTTGTCTGCGACCCGCTTGCCGATCGCGCGGCTTGGCACCTCGCGCTCAAACTCGCGGTGCATCTCTTCTTCCACCTCGCGGATCACGCGTTCCTTCTCAGTGGCCGGAACCGGTCGCTTGCCGCACGCCGCAACGATGCCGCGCATGATGTTCTCTGGATTGAACGGCACCCGCGTTCCATCACGCTTGATCACCATCAATCGCTCCGTGCGTTCCACGCGCTCATACGTGGTGAAGCGCTTGCTGCATGCCAAGCACTCGCGACGACGACGGATCGCATCACCCGAATCGCTCGGGCGGCTGTCGATCACCTTGTCTTTGTCACGGTTGCAGTAGGGGCAGTGCATGATGCGTTGCAGTCGGAACTGCTCAGACTTCCTCGATCTCAGTGATCTTCTTCTCCAAGAACTCATCGATCTTCTTGGTGTACTTCTTGGTCAGTTCGTCCATGCTTTCTTTGGCGGCTTCGGCTTGATCTTCAGTCACGCCGGCCTTCTTGTCGGCAAGCATTGCATCGATCGCCTTGTTGGCATCGCGACGTTCGTTGCGAATGACCACCTTGGAATCCTCGGACGCTTTCTTGACCTGGGTGATCAATTGCTTGCGGCGGTCGGAGCTTGGCGCCGGCACGCTCACGCGCACCGCGGGACCTTCAGCCATGGCACGAACGCCAATGCCCGCAGACTCAATCGCCTTGACGATTTCAGTCTTGGAACTTGGATCGAACGGCTTGACCAGCAACGTCGTTGCATCAGCAACGTTGATCGCCGCTAGTTCGCGAAGATCGGTGCTTGAGCCGTAATACTCCACCTTGACGTATTCCAACAGCGCGGTGGTGGCGCGACCAGTGCGCATGCCACGCAGTTCGCGCTGGAAATAGTCCACGCTGGTGCTCATGCGGTCTTCGGCTTCGAGAAGTGTTGTGTCAATATCCATGATCATTTGCCTTTCAATTGGTGACAACGGTGCCGACAGTGGAATCGCCCTCAAGCACTCGTTGAATGTTGCCCTTGGTTCGGAAGTCAAACACCACCACCGGGAGCGAATGCTCCATGCACATGGTGAGTGCGGTGAGATCCATGACCGCTAGTTTTTTCTCGACCGCTTCGGAGAACTTCAGCTTCTCGTAACGCGTGGCCTTCGGGTCCTTCTTCGGATCGGCGGTGTAGATGCCGTCGACCTTGGTTGCCTTCAACACAGCCTGTGCACCGAGTTCAATGCCGCGCAGACTGGCGCAGGTGTCGGTGGTGAAGAATGGATTGCCGGTTCCCGCAACCAGGATCACCACGCGCCCCTTCTCAAGATGGCGGATGGCGCGTGCGCGAATGAACGGCTCGGCAACGGCAGTCAGATTGATGGCACTCATGACGCGCGCCTCAATACCGACATGCGAAAGGGCTTCCTTCAGCGCAAGCCCGTTGATGACAGTGCCCAGCATGCCCATGTAGTCCGCGGTGGACTGATCCACCTTACCCGTTGCGGCAAGGCGCGCGCCGCGGATGATGTTGCCACCACCCACCACCACCGCCAATTGCACGGGGCTGGCCTTGCGGTATGCGTCGGCGATTTCGTCCGCAAGGAGACCAAGCTCCTCGGGATCGATGCCCAGTTCTCCAGGCTTCGAGAGGCTCTCGCCGCTCACTTTCAGCACCACTCGTTCGAAGCGCTTGGCCACGCGTCCTCCAGTTTGATTGTGGCGCACACGCGCCGGGGGTGTCGCATGGTAGATGCCCGACCGCCCTCGCGGCGGCAGGGAAATGGGGGAGGTCCGCAGCCGCTTCGACCTACCATGCGACCGTGGCCATACCGTCGCCCAATCTTGCCTCCAATAAACCAGGTGATGCTGCTGCGCGTCCGGGCGGCGCGCGTGCGTGGACAGTGGGGCTGCGATGGATGCTCTTGGGGCTGGCGCTCAGTTTGCCTATTCATGGCGTCCTTCTGGTGTGGCTTGCGGTGACCAACATTGATCGCGCCGGCGCGCCGCGTCCCGGCGAGGCGATGATTGAATTGTCAGTGCTTCCGGAAGACTCAGGCGACGCGGAGACAGCCACCGCGGCGACCGGGGGCGATGCGCCGCAGAGCCCAGAGATTGCATCCTCGGAAGCGCCATCCGCGCCAACCATGAATGACGACCCATTGGCTGGCGCACTCGGCGAAGGCACTGGACTTGGCGAGGGTGGCGCGGACGGATTCGGAGGATTTGGTCCGGGTGGCGGCGGTGGAGACGGCTTCGGCGGTGGCGGCGGCGCAGGTGGTGCGGGCGGTGGTGGTGGCGGCGGACTGAGCGGCGGCGCGGGCGGAACAAGTTTCTTTGGCGTCGGCGGTCGCGGAACGCGGTTCGCGTTCATCGTTGACAAGAGCGGTTCAATGGTGAACGGTCGCATTGGCGAAGCGAAGCAGGAGCTCTACAAAGCAATTGTGGCACTGCCGGACTTTGCGTCGGTCTATGTGGTGTTTTATGACAGCTCCGATCCGTGGGCATTCAGCGATCGCTGGGAGCGCGTGCGTTCGAGCATGGTGAAGAAGCTTAAAACGTGGTTGAACAATGTGGGTCCTTCCGGCGGTACCGAGCCAACGCCAGCGTTTCGTGCGGTGTTTGCACTCGACGCGCGCCCCGACGTGATCTTCTTCCTTTCCGATGGTGAGATTCCGCCCGAATCGATCGCGCAGATCAGGCAGATGAATGCGCGTGGTAAGCGCGTCACCATCAACGCGATCGCCTTCGGCGATGAGTCGGGCAGTCAGCAATTGCGACAAATAGCACAGGAGGCCGATGGTGAATTCCGGCAAGTGCGGCCGAAGGGTGGCAATGGGGGCAATGGGGGCAATCCGCCGTGAGTGCTTTATGGACACCATGCGAACTATGCGAACCCGGCGAAACATGCACGCCGTGCACGCCATGCGGGCCACGCACATCCTGGTTACCTCGCAGCGCTGTCACGATCAGCGTGCGGCTGCTCTGTGCGCGCGTGCTTGCACTCCTGGCATTCTGCGTCTGCGCGGCGCCGCTGCATGCTGATGTGGTGGAACTTCGTGGCAGTGCGCCGTCGCTGGAAGGGGACATCGTGAGTGTGGGCCCAGCGGGCATTGAATTACGCACGCGACGCGGCGGGTTGGAGCAGCAACAGTCGGTCGCGTGGAGTGATGTCCGCGATGTACGCGGCGCCAACGTTCCCAAGGAGACCGCCAAGTGGCTCGCTGCCGGCGACGCGCTGTGGCGCGGACGGATGCGCGTGGCGCGCGGCGACTGGATATTTGCACTTGATCCGCTGCAACGAGCGTTCCGGGCATGGGACGGTGCCGCGCCGAGTGCCGATGGTCTAACGGCATCGGCGGTCTGCGCAGAGGCGTTACGCCGTTCCGGCAGTGCTGAAGAATCACTACGCGCATCCTTTGAGGCGATTCGAATTGCCCGCGCAGGGATCGCGCCGCGCGAAGGTGCGGATGCTCGAATCCAGGATGCGGAATCGAGGGCGATTGATGCACGTATGCCCGTGCCGCCTGCCTTGGCGCCCGGTGCCTTTGATGTTCCAGCAGCAATCCGTGCGCGTGCAGTGCTGGCAAATTTCGATGCACATGGAGATGCAGGCCTTGCCGCAGTGGTAGCGGCCTACGCCGCAGCTCTGGATGTTTCTGCGAGTACTGCAAGTGCCGGTGCTCAAGCGGGTGCTGGTGATCGTCTGACCGACGCCGCCAGCGGTGCAGCCGAGGCGCCCGCCACACCCGCGAGCAATACAAAGATTGATACTGCGGCGAAGGCCACCACCACGGCACTTGAAGCGATGCGCGACGCGCGCTCCGAGGATCCCAAGCGTCGCGCTGCCGCGCTGGCGACACTGGCCCGCGTGCGGCGATCGCTACCGTTATGGTTTGAGCCATGGGCGCGATTTGCAACCGGCGCGGCGCTGGCAGCCGACACAGATCAAACGGTTCATGATCGCGGTTTGGTCTTGCTCTCCAGTTTGATTGCGTGTGATTCCGTGAGTCACCCGCTGCTCGCAGCGCGTGCTGCGGTGCTGCTGCGGCAGTGGGCGCAACTTCCCGTGCAAGGTAATTCAATTGCTGCATTGATCGTTGCGCCGCCATCACGACCGGATGTCGCTGTGCCCAAGGAACTGTCGGACGCCACGGTTGCTTGGCTGGAAGCGCGCGGCAGCACGGACCTGGTGATCGCTCACCTCGCAGCGCAATTGGATAACGAGCCAGATGGTGAAGGGCGCGCCGCGTTAGTGAGCCGATTGGCTTCCATCATGGCCGCTCGACTTGAGCGTGAAGATGATGAATCGCGGCGCAACGCATTGATGGCGCGCGCTATGGCGTTGGTCAAGCGTTTCGATGCGGGGTCTGAACCATTGCGATTGGTGATTCTGCGCGCTCAGCATCGCGCGGCGCAACGCACGGCGGAAGATCGGCGCGCGGGACGGGGCACCGATGCGGAGTGTGAAGCCGCTCGTCAACAATTTGAGAGTTTGATCCGCGAATTCGCCGTGCTGGGGGCTCGTTCCGATCGCGCCAAAACGTTGAGTAGTCGCGACGCCTCCACGCAGGTTGGAATTGCTGCAGAGCAAGCGGCGCTCCGTGCCACCCGTGAGGAAGAAACCGTGCGGAATGCACAGTTCTTTCGGGCGTGGGCCGGCTACTACTCGGCATGGCTAGCACGTGAATTGGGTCACCCTGATTGGCGCGATCGCGGCCAGGATTCCATGGGATGGTTTGCCAATCTCGTCGAGCCCGGCAAGGCGGCCATCGACCCCGGTGATGTTTCAGTAGATCTGCGCAGTAACGAAGGGTTCGCCAGTTCCATTCTTGGTTCTGCGCTTGCTGCAAGCCTGGTGCAAACGGGCGCCACGGCGGATGCGTGGTTTGCATTGCTGGCATCGCCTGGAACGCATACCTCGGTGCGGACTAAGTTGCCGGCATGGCGCATTGCGTCTTACCTCGACCGCGGGGAATTAGAAACAGCGTTGACCTTCTTGCGGAGCGAGGGTGACGGTTCGCAGGGTGTGGGGATGTCATTGATTGCCGCCGCACGCGCTGGACGCAAGCCGGATACGCCCGGCGCTGCAGAACTGTTAACCGAAGCAGTTGGTCGACTGGTAGCCGCTGGCAAGCTGCGTGAACTGTCGCTGATCTCATTGGCGCCGGGTGCGGAGGAGTCCGGATCTGGCGCGCAACTCTTTGCGGCGGTGCGTGCTGCGGCTGACGCCAATCGATTGAAAGAAGAAGGAAAGACGGTGGAGGCTGCGGCTGCGTGGCAACGCGCGGCCGATCGGATTGCCGGTGCGATTGGCCCGGGAGTTTCGCCAACCGTTTCGGCGGGCGCCCGGGCACTCAATGGATACGTGCTTCGAGGGGCAGGGCGGCCCGCGGAAGCGGCTGATGCATTTCTCCAGGCGGCCAAGGAGATGCAAGGCGATCGTGCCGGCGATACGCGTTGGCTAGCGGTGCTCTGCCTGGAAGAGGCAATGCGGGCGCCCGGTAGCAAGGGCAAGAGTGCGGCAAATACAGGCGCAAGCGAAGGAAGTGAATCCATAGCGTCTCGTATCACGGCCATCGTTGATTCAATCATCACCGATCTGCCCGAAACTTCAGCAGCAGTCCGCGCGCGCGCGTGGCGCGTTCTGCACACGGATGTTCCAGCAATTGTTGATATCGATGCATTGCTCAGCGATACCGTTGCCGTTGAACTTGCCCCCGCGGCTCGACGTGCAGCGCTTGATGGCTTGTATCGCCGCTTTCGATCACTCACGGGAGACGAGCGACGTGCAGCAGCGCGGCGTGCGCTTGCTGCGGGCGATGATGTTGCTGCCGGCGGAAGCGAAGAGGGCACGTTGGAACTTCGCCGCCGACTTGAGTTGGCCATTGCACTTGACGATCGCATGCGTGCATCGGATTCGTTAGTGGCGTTGGAAGCACGATTGCTTGCAGATACTGCATCCACTGCAACGCCACCATCCGGAAGTGCTGCAAAGGTTGACAGCGCACTGACGGCGGAGCTTGCCGCTCGACGCACGCAGATCGCCGCGCTCGACGGTCGAATGGACGACGCGCTGACCGCGCTCCTTGCGATTGAACCCGCATCACCGTGGGTTCGAGTGGCGGCGCAGTCACTCATGGGAGCGGTGCTTCGCAATCCCGCCTGTGGTGCAGCGATTCGTGCCGCGGTGGCAAAAGCAGTGATTTCCGGGCAAGAAACCGCCGGTACCACTGAAGCAGCCATGTGGATGCGCGCCGAAGCGGAATTGCTCCGCGAAGGGAAACCCGCCATCGATCGCGCCGGAGCAGAGCGCGCCAGTTCATCAGCGTTGGCTACTTCTCCAAAGTCCGCGGCACTGCTCCTTGCAAGTGCGGACCTGCGGGTTGCTTCGGGTGACGCTTCGGGTGCAGCTGCCTTGTTGCGCCAAGTGCTCTCCGCCAATCCTGCCGGAACGGAACCGTGGTTTGAAGCCAAGGCGATGCAGATCGAGTCCATTGCGAGTACGGATCAACCGCTCGCTCGCTCGCTCCTTGAGCAGGTTCGCCAACTTGGAAATGGCTTTGGAGAAGGTGCTGCGTCCGCGCGTCTCTCTGCACTTGATGTGCGGCTTTCGAAATCTCCGAGTGACAGTATGAGTCCCGAGCGACCCGCGCAACGGCCGAGCAACGCAATGACCCCGAACGGAGATCGCCGATGAATCAGACCGGCGGACCAACTGATCGGCAGCGCATGCTTGACCAACAAGTGTTGCTCATCATTCGTTCGAGCGGTGGTTGGAACGCGCGCACGCGGGCGCGGCTGGCGGCGTTTGCGCGTACTCGGGGCGTTGACTTTGCGGCCATGGTGAATAGTGCGTTGCGCGCGGTTTCGGTTGGCAACTCTGTTGGTCGTGCGCCAACAGCGGTTGCGGAAGCGGAAACGTCGGAAACTGCGCCCTCGGCACCACCAAGCAGTCGTGGCACGGAGTTAGCAATTGGGCTTGGAATCTTGGTGATTGCCATGGCCGTGAGCGTCGGCCTGGTGTGGTTTGCGGCCGACCGCGCGGCTCGTACCAGCACCGCGTCTACCGCTAACACCGATCCGTCTTCACGCAATGGCCCGCTTGCACCAAGCGCCGAAGGTGAGGCGCGGAAGGCCGCAGCGTCGGACGTTGATCCGCGGCAAACGTCGTCAGGCCGCTCAGCCGCCGCGGCAGCCAACAACCAGAAATCTGCCTTGGCACGCAACACGCCGCCCGTTCCGGCGATGTACTCGCGCCCGCCGCTGCTGCGTGTTGACGCTTCGCCGGACTGGGCACGTACTGCGTTGGAGACCGTCGCCGCTGAGGAGGCGGAGCTTCTTGCCATGCAAGCCCGCGTTGGTGCCGGCACCACTGCGTCGGATGCCGATCGCGCAGCATGGAGTCGCTCCACGGATGCGTTCTGTGCTTCATGGCCGCTCCTTGGAACACGCCGTCGTGAATCCATTCTTGAGGCGATTGTTGCACTTCATCCGCGGCTCGGCAATTCCGAGAGTCGGCTGATGCTGCGGGCGCCACTGGAAGTGATGCGCGCGGTGCGCACCGATACACCGGAGGCCATCTGGCGCGGGAGTGGTGCTGCTGGACTCATTGCCGCACTTGACCTTCGTTCCGCTGGTGGCGCGCCCTTGGCGTTTGGGGAAGCCGCCCTGGACTGGCTTGTTCCGCGCACCAAAGCTGCGTGCGATGCGGTTTTTTCAGGTAATCCATCGCAAGCGGCGGACGTGGTTGATGCATGGCTTCAGGCCACGGAAGCAGCGACCTCGTCGGGTCCACTGCGCGATGAACGCGACACTCGGATCATGTCGCTCATTGACATGATGTTGCGTCGCACCGCGCCGTTTGAGCGTCCGGGAGTTTCTGCTGACACTGCGGGCACGCTGCTCGACGCGTTGGCATGGACTGGCGAACCGGCGCGCCGATCCAGAATTTCTTCCATGTTCCGAACGTGGCTTGAAGATCCAACGGTGAGTGCCGTTTCGCTGCATGGCCTCACCAGTGTGCTGGCTGCACGCCGGCCGGGCGCGTGGTGGGAGCCATGGCTGGTTTCTGCGGCACGCGCGGACATGGCGGATCGAACCCGTACCGCTGATCATTTCGCCACCGCTCTTGCGGCGGCATCAACCGAAGTGGTAGCTGCAAGTGATTCGCCACGTATCCGCGGCGTGCGTCCAGAACTTGTTGATCGCTGGGTTCGCGTTGCGCAACTTGTGCTGGCGCGGACACCTGCTGAAGATCCGGCGTTTCGCATTGCCTACTCTGCCGAACTGGTGGCGATGGTGGAATCCGCGCGACTGCTGGAACGCGGACGCACCAGTGATGCCGAGGCTCGCATTGCGCAGGTCGAAGACCCGCTGGGACTCGCGCCCGATGATCTCGATCGGTGGAAGGGCCGCACCGAGCGCACGGCTGGTCGTGCTGCCGCCACGGATGGGCGCCTGGACGCAGAATTGCGCTCTCGTAACTCAAATGATGACAAATTAGCCCTGTTGCGCTCGCTCCGCACCCGCGCCATTGCTGACCTTGGTCCCATGGATGCCGCGACCCTTGCGCGCGAGGCACTGGCTTCCCCGTCGCCACAGTTACGTTCCGTTTCGCAGGGCGTGATTGCCGATGTCCTTGCCACTGGCCCAAACATGGTCTCCGCATTGTCGGCAGAGATTCCTTCAGCGGTCGATGTGACCGAGGCCGCCGCGCTGGCCGGGATCGTCTCCGGGCAACCCGTTCCACGTGGACCAGATGATCGCCGTCGTGCGGCCGCGATGCTTCTCCTCCTTGATCACTACGCAGCGTTGGTTCCTTCTGAACAGCACCGGATTGACTCGGTGGCACAGGAGTTCACGCTCAGTGCCAATTCAGTGGTACGCGCACTTGCTGGTCGTCCGGTGAGTGTTGACGCACGGCCAGAAGATGCATTGCGTGCGTGGTTCGCTGCGCGTGCTACTGAAGCGAGCCCGGTGGTTCCTGCGTCTGAACTGAAGTTGATCATCAGTACATCGGATGCGCGGCGTCGTCTTGCTGCGCCCGGTCCGCAGGCCGCGGTAGCAGAACTTGTTGGAATCCTTGAACTGGACGCGGCGATACTTGCTGAGCGCATGCCGCGCCGAAGGAGTGCAATCAATACGTTGCTGCAGCGCGCTGCGGCGGATCGCGCCACGGCGCCAGACGTGTTCGCGCAACTCGTCACAACTTCGCGGGCGCTCCTTGAGGTTGCCGCATTGGGCATTGCCCCGGAAGGGCAGGTGCAGTGATGTATGGCAACACCCGATGCTTCCGATGTGCATGGCTGGTGGCGATGACCTCAGCAGCGGCACTTTCGCTTGCATTTACGCCTCACATTGCGGATGGTTGGCGAGCAGAACTTGACCGCCGCCTGGCTGCACTGCGGCCGGAGCGCAGTGCCGAATACTTGGCGCTTGCTGAGGACGTGATGGACCGTGCCTCCGCCGCACCGGCGCCCGACGTGGATCGCGCGCTGGCGCGGCAACTGGCTTCTCTGGCAGGTGCGCTTGATGTTCGAGAGATGGGGCGGAGTGCGGCTCTATTCCTAGTTGATCACGCGGCCGCCGACGCCGATCGGTCGCGCATGTTGGCATTAGCGATGCTTCTCGATCCGTCGTCCGATGCGCGTGTTGAAGCAGCCGAGCGGTCCGAAGCAGTGATGTCGCTGGTGCGCGCCTTTGCGCTGTATCGCCGCGGAGAGGGGACCCGTGCCAAGGAAGCATTGGCAAGTAGTGGCGCCGCGGCCCTGCTGGAACGTCATCCGGAAATTCTCAAAGGTGGCAGTGCGCGCTTCCGTGCCGACTGTGAAGCCATGCGTACCAGCGGAGCCCCCGCGATGGCGCAGTCACAAGTGGACGGACTTCACTCGCTCGCTGCTGGGTCAATTGCTGGCGCGCCGCGTTCGTGGAGCGAAGCGCTCGCGCGTGTCGGCGCGGGTCCGCTGCCAGAAGTTGATCTCAACGATCCCCGCGGCTTGTTCGGTGTGGATCCGAACCGTTGCGTCTGGGACGGCAAGGGTTGGACGGAACGTCAGGCCGCGCCGGTAGTCATACCCGCGCCAGTCACGGTTCCTGCTGCGAAGCCCCGCGGCTGATGATCAGGTCACGGAGCTTCGCCCGCTGCGTTTCATCGAGGATCTTGGCTAGTTCGCCAAAGATCTGCTGCCGTTCGCGCATGGAGTAGGCGCCCGGCTCGCGCTTGCCCTGAATCTCCTGCACGCCGATCTCCATGAACAAGTTGCGCACCTTCTCCGTCTGTTCCGGGGTGAGGTCAAGGCGATTGGTGACGTCTTCAAACTGCGCTTTGCGAGATTCCGCGCGTTGCGTGATCGTGCGCTTCACCATGCCGCCGATCGACTCGAGGCGCATGCGAAATTCCAGGCGTTCGTCGGCCTGACGATCGAGTTCGCCGGTGACATCTGGGAAGATCTCCCGGCGCAGTTCCGCCTTGCGCGCGGCATGCCATTCGGTCACCATGCGGCGTGCGTCGGTCTGCTGCTCGGCGGTGAGGATCGCGCTGCACTCGTCGATGAAGGTGCCCCGCGCTGTGAACGGCTGCATGTCCGCAAAGAGTTTCCGTATGCGCCCGAATGCCGCTGCCCGATCGGCAGGTTCCATCGCGCGCATCGCTTGGAGGTCGGATCCAGCTGCGAGCACTTGGTCATAGTGCGCTGTGACGAAGTCAGAGAAGGCCTTGCTGCGTGCGGCTTCGCGTGCCTCCACCGCGCGGAGGGACTCGTCATCGAGTTTCAGTTGAAATACGGCGGCGGTCTCCGGTTCCGCGTCGAGCGGTTCAAGCATGCCATCGAAGCCGCGATTGACCGTGGTGGGTTTGGCGTCCGCTGGCGCCGCCGCGACCCGCGGTCCGGCCAGGACTCCCGGCGGGGCGGGTTCCGCAGGCGCCACGGGCGATCCAGAGACCCCGGTCGGCGGGGCGATGCTCGCGGCCGGAGGGGCTGCGGCGATGCACGCACAGAATGCGATGAATGCAAGGTTGGACATGGCGGGCGAACGACCAGTGAGGGTGCGGTATTGCGTGGTGCGGCGGTGCTCAAGGCCCCAATGGCCAATCCCAACTCCGGGTTCAGACCTTCGCAAGCGCCTGTTCAAGGTCCTTCAGCAAGTCATCCGTATGTTCAATTCCGACGCTCAGGCGGACCAGGGAATCGCTGATTCCAAGTTGCACGCGCTGCTCAGGGGGCACGCTCGCGTGGGTCATGATGGCGGGGTGTTCGATGAGACTTTCCACTCCGCCAAGACTTTCGGCGAGGGCAAAGATGTGCACGTTCTCCAAGAATCGACGGCTTTCGGCAATGCCGCCCTTGAGGAAGATGGTGATCATTCCGCCGCCTGCGGGGGCGCCGTCCAAACGCATCTGTCGCGCCGCAAGAACGTGCTGCGGATGGCTTGCGAGACCTGGATAGACAACGCGTTCAACTTTCGGGTGCGCCTCAAGCCACGCAGCGATACGTGCCGCGCTGGTGCAGTGCTGACGCATGCGCACCGCGAGCGTCTTAATACCGCGCAGGGTGAGGTACGCATCGAACGGCCCCATGACACTGCCGATGGCATTCTGCATAAAGCGCAACTTCTCGGCCAGCGCTTTGTCGCCGACAACCAGCGCGCCGCCAACCGTGTCACTGTGGCCACCGAGGTACTTGGTGGTGGAATGCATCACCATATCCATGCCCAATTCGAGCGGCCGTTGCAAGAGCGGAGTTGCAAAGGTGTTATCGCAAACCGTGATTGCTCCGCAGGCCTTGCCAATCTTCGCAACGGCTGCCAAGTCCACCAGTTTCAAAGTGGGGTTCGTTGGTGTTTCCACCCAAATCATCTTGGGCTTATTGGCTTTCACTGCTGCTTCAAGTTTGGCAATATCAGTCATGTCGACAAACTCAACCTTCAAGCCCTGACTTCGCTTACGCACCTTGTTTAACAGGCGATTTGTGCCGCCGTACACATCATCCATGCACACGATCGCGTCACCGCAGTCAAGCAATTCCAGCGCAGTACTGATGGCGGCCAGGCCACTTGCAAAGCAGAAGCCGCCGTTGGTGCGGTCTTCCTCTTCAGTGAGCTTGGAACCTTCAATATTGGCAATCAGCCGCTCGGCCGCAAAGCGTGTGGCGTTGTGGCTGCGACTGTATTCGTACCCCTTGTGAACGCCGGGGCTTTCCTGAATGAAGGTGCTGCTGGTGAAGATCGGGGGCATCACTGCGCCAGTTCCGGGCTCGGGTGACTGGCCGCCATGAATGACGCGTGAATCAAGGTGAAGGTTGCCGTGTGCCATGGTGTTTCTAATTCCAGAGTAGCTAGTTGTTCAGAGAAGTTGCTTGCGCAAGTAATTGATGAGATCGATCTTGGTAATGATTCCGTAGAACGCCGTGTCGTCAGCAACAATCGCTACACGGTCGGCGCGGAAGATCGGAATAAGGTCGCTGACCTTGGAGGATGGACGCAACGTTTCCAGGCGGCGCGTCATGTATTCGGAAACGGGCTTGGTGCCAGCGCCCTTCGGGTCTTCAAGGAGCGCCATCAACACATCACTCTCATCAATGATTCCTGCAACGCGTCCGCCATCGTCAATCACCACCATCTGGCTGACGTTGTAGAGACGCATGCGCTTGATGGCCTGTTGCATGGGAATGGCCGGCGTGAGCGTGTAGTCCTCGCGGTCAAGATGACGGCGCGCGATCATGTCGCGCAGATCGCCGGTCTTGGGGCGATCGATGAAGCCGTTGTCGGTCATCCAGAAGTCATTGAACATCTTGCTCAGGTACTTGGCGCCCGAGTCGCAGATGAAAGTGACTACATTCTTAGGCTCTTTTTGCTCGCGGCAGTACCGCAGCGCGGCGCACAGCAGGGTGCCAACGCTTGATCCGGCCAAGATGCCTTCCTTGCGCAACAGTTCGCGCGCAGTGTGGAACGCATCGCCGTCCGAGACAGCAAACGCCTTGGTGACGAGTTTCAAATCACAGATCGACGGCACGAAGTCTTCGCCGATGCCTTCCACCAGCCAGCTGCCCGGCTCCACGTGCTTGCCTTCATTCACAAGCGGGGTCAGAATTGAACCAACCGGGTCCGCCAGGATCATCTGTATGTTGGGGTTCTTGCTGCGCAGGTAATGACCAACCCCGCTGAGCGTCCCGCCCGATCCGACACCCACAACCACCGCATCGACCTTGCCATCAAGCTGCTCCCAGATCTCCGGGCCGGTGGAATTGAGATGTGCGGCAGCGTTGGCATCGTTGGAAAATTGGTTGATATAGAAGGCGCCGGGCCGAGATGCTGCTAACCGCGCCGCAACGTCTTGGTAGTACTCCGGGTGACCCTTGGCGACATCGCTTCGGGTCATCACCACTTCCGCACCCATGGCGCGCAGGTGGCTGATCTTCTCGTCGCTCATCTTGTCCGGGACCACCACGCTGAGGGTGTAACCCTTCTGGGCGGCAACCAATGCGAGTGCCAGTCCAGTGTTGCCGGCGGTGGCTTCCACAATATGCCCGCCGGGCTTCAGGCGTCCGTCCTTCTCGGCGGCCTCAATCATGGACACGGCAATACGGTCCTTGATCGAATTGCCCGGGTTCAGTGACTCCATCTTTACAAAGAGGCGACATGGACCAGTATCAAGGTGCTTGAGTTCGAGCATCGGCGTGTTGCCGATCATCTCGAGGACATTGCCGAAGACGGGAGCGCGCTGCTGCATCGACGCAGTCTACGGGCGCGCTGATCCCTCCCGGCGCGGTAGAACACGCCCATGCGATGGGAACCGCCAGCTGATCCGCGTGAATTGGTCGTCGAGGAGCACCTCGGCGTTCTGGAATTACGCGGGCCTGCGGATCGTCCCGGCACTGGCGCGCGCGTTGATCTGGGTGCGGTGGCTGCCAAGGGATTTCGTCGCTTGCCACTCATCCGCTGCATGGGCGAGCGGGTTCGAACCGTTGCCGACGCCACCGCCGGGCTCCTTGGTGATGCGTGGCTCTTGACGCTGGCAGGATTTCAAGTAACCGCCTTCGAGCGTTCGCCGCTGGTGGCGCGGCTGGTGCGCGATGGACTTGCGCGTGCAGCCATTGACCCGCGTGTTGATCAAAAAATACTTGCGCGTCTCCACTTCATTGAGGGCGATGCCGCTGCGCTGCTCGGCGATCGATCATTTGACGCCATCCTTGTTGACCCAATGTTCCCACCGAAAGTAAAGGCCAGCGCGCTGGCTCGCAAGGATGTTCGCTTGCTTCGCGCGGCGGTCGGTGATGACCCTGATGCGGAGCATCTCATGGCAGCCGCTCGCCGCGCTGCGCGTATGCGCGTGTGTGTCAAACGCGCCGACGATGCACCCGATATTGGTGGCACACTTGCGACCGATGTTCGATTTGAAGGCAAGACCGCACGGTTTGATGTCTATCTCACGCACGAGGTTTCACCATGAGCTCTCCCTGGTTCCATGCGTCGCAACTGCCTTCTGCAGGCATGATTCTTGCACTTGATCGCGACGAAGCAAAGCATGCGGTGGGTGTTCGGCGCCTGAGTGCGGGCGATCCGGTCACCATTTTCGACGGCATGGGCGGCATCGCACACGCGGTCCTCACTGGCGATCGCAACAGTGACGGTGGCGTGTTGGTGCGTGTCGATCAAGTCGAGCGAGTGTCTCGCACAGGTACTGATCTGCTGGTGGGCGTTGCTCCGCCAAAGGGTGATCGATTCTCCACCATGCTTGACATGCTTGGTCAGCTTGGTGTCACCGGTATTGTTCCGCTCGATACGGATCATGGCGTCATCGACGCATCCGCCATCAATCGCACGCGCGCGGATCGCATCTTGCTGGAAGCGTGCAAACAAAGCCGGGGCGCATGGTTGCCATCGATTGCCCCTGCCATGACCGTCGCCAACTTTGTGCGTCTCGCATCGGCAAGCGGGCGAACGGTGCTCATCGCAGATCAGGGCGGGGTGTCGACTGCAACATGCACCGCGGAGCGCGTGGCGATCGCCATCGGACCCGAGGGCGGATTCAGTGCAGCAGAGTTAGCAGCGGCATGCACTGCGGGCGCGGTCCGCGTGGACCTTGGCCCCGCCATCCTCCGTGTGGAGGCGGCTGCAGTGTCGATGGCAGCGGCATTTCGCGCGCGGCCGGCCGGGTAAATGGAGCGCACCGGTCTCGAACCGGTAACCTCCGCCTTGCAAAGGCGGCGCTCTTCCAATTGAGCTAGCGCCCCGGGGGGAGCGGAAAGTATACGAAGTAAATGCACCGACGGCCCGCTCGAATGGAAGTTCGGGGCGGGCCGTCGGCATGCTGCTTAAGAAAGTGAGAAATACGCTGCGATTCAGGGCGTGGCGCCCGGCGCCGGGGCAAATCCCTCGGGGCACGGGGTCGCCTCTGGGGCGGTGACCGGGCTTGAGGTTGGTGCGGTGATCGCAACATTGGCAGGAACAAACTTGCCAGCGTCTTCGATCGGGCGTGTCGATTCAGACTTCGTCACTTGCGGCGTGTCCCGCTGCGTGAGGAGATCGATGGAGAGCGGGGTGATCACGGTGAGACGCAGTGCAGGGTCGTACTGCTTGCCACCCTTCACTCCAACAAGTGTGCCGATCATTGGTGCCATAGCGATGTCAGCATTTGGCTCGACATACGCAATCGTGGCCCCAGTCATTGGATCGCAGACGCGGTACATCTCCGGGAGGCGCTCGCCGTCATACACAGCACTGGCGTTCAGTACGCCAATCGCAGTGAATTCAGAGCGTCGCTGAATGTTGAGGACCAGTTCGGCGATGTCCTGCTTGTTGGTGTTGTACTTCGCACCAATGCGACGAAGCTCCTGCGATCCCTTTTGGGTTTCAATAAGGAGCGAGAGTTGCTTCGAACGCACTCCTGCCATGCCCTGTACTCCGCGTGCTGCGTCGTATGCGGTCGCAAGTTCGTCGTACTTCGGCAGCAGTGCTTCAAACTCAGCACTCGCCTCGGGCTGACTGCGTACCGCCTTGAACTGCGTCTCGAGATCATTGAGCGTTTCGCGACGCGACACAAACTTCGGCTTGGTAGTACGCGTGGTGGTGGTGACGGTTTCCACGGTCACAGTTTCCGCTGCCGGAGTCTCAACCGACGCATTCACGGGCTGTTGGCCAAGAAGCGGTGGAATGACTGGGGAATTGCCGAAATCCGCAGCGATTGGCGTCGGTGCTGGCGCTCCAGCATCGGGCGCATTCACCGGAACAGCGATGCCGGAAGTCACGGTCGTAGTAGTGGTTTCCGTGGTCGCGGCAGTGGCAACGGGTGTTGTCACTGCAACGGCAGCAGGAGCAGTCATTGCAGTGGCGGATTCAGCAGCATTCGCCTTACGAATGAACTGCATGTTGATCCATGCCTCTGAGGTGGCCGGCACCTTGACCTTGTAGACCGATTCCTTCTCGCCAGTAGCGGTGCCCAAGACGCTGAGCGTGGTGCCAGCTTCCGCGCTACCGATTTGCTTCCAACTCTTATCAGGCGAACTGCCCGCTTCCACATTGGGCGCGCGCACTTCCGTGCGTGCACTCACCGTGGCGGTAGTGCCGTCGGCCGAAAGCGTAACGCGCCGATCAGCGGGGACAAACGCGAATACATCACCAAAGGCATTGCCTTCAGTCTGTACGCGTGCCCATCCGTATTCCTCCTTGAGGACTCGGACGAGGTCTCCTTGCTTCAGTTTCCCGAAGGCGTAGGCGCTTTGCGCGCTTGGTCCAGAACGGACATTGACTGCTGTTCCGGTGACGACCGCCCAATAGGCGGTGCCATCCGGCACAGTGGTCACTGCCGTCGTCCCGGACTGCGGGGCGGCGAAAAGCGAGGGCGAGAGGGTAAGCAGGGTCGCCGAAGCTAGCATCGTGCCAGCGGCGCCCCGCATCCGTGCGGGTGTGCATCCTTGCAGCATGCAAACAGGATACCGATGCGCACTACACTTCGCTAGATGCATTCGCCTCGCACACGCACGATTTTCACATTCATTGTTGCACCGCTTGGGCGGGTAGTGGTGGCTGCGATCGTCTTGGGTGGTTCGTTGCTTGCCTTGCCCATGACCGCCGGGTGCAAGAACGCCCTCCGTCAGGATGCCGATGCCGAGTTGCAGCGAAGCCTTGATGCCACCATCGCCCGCGAGTCTGGCTCCGCGCTGAGCCCCGGCTCTGGGTTCGAGGCGGTTGCCGAGTCCAGCCCGGTGTTCGAAAGCCTGAAGGGACGCCGTCAGCAACTCGATGCCATGGGACCGCAGGCGGCCAACGCGGGCGTCGGCCTGGATGTCGGCCCCGATCTTGATGGAAAGGCCCCCCGCGAGGTGATCCTAACCCTGCAGCAGGCGGTGTCGTCCTGCGTTCAGAACAACCTGGGCGTCCAACAGGCGCGCCTTGAGGAAGCAATGAGCCAGGCGGAGATCATCAAGGCAGAGGCAGTGTTCGACACGGTGCTGTTTGCCAAGGGCGGTTACCAGCGCTCCAACATTCCGCAGCCGACGGTGAACCTGGGAGGTGGGGGAGCGGGGTTCCTTTTGAACCCGGCGGCAGATAAGCGGATCGCCACCCTGGAGTCTGGCTTTGAGCAGCGATTTGCCACCGGTGGAAATTTGGCGGTCTCCACCAAGATGCAGCGCCAAGAGTTTGGCGAGCCAGATACCAACGACAGTATTTCGCCAAACCCTTCCTACCTGAACTCACTGAATTTGCGGCTGAGCCAGCCGCTTCTTCGCAATTTCGGCACTGATGTCAACCTTGCAAATTTGCGCGTCTCACGCAATCAAGATCGCCGCGCGCTGCAGGGTTTGCGGCGCTCGCTTTTGGATACCGTCGCGCGTACCGAAGCGCTGTACTGGCAGGTGTATGTGGCACGCGCGCGACTGGTGAGTGCGCGCTGGTTGCTCTCCGTTGGTGAGGATGTTCGAGCGCTGCTGGAGCGACGCCGTGAATATGACACATCACTTGCGCAGTACGCCGACGCTGTTTCCAAGGTGGAAGATCGGCGCGCTTCCGTGATTCGCGCAGAGCGCGATCTGCAGCGTGGGGTGAATGAGTTGAAGCGAGCCATGAATGATCCGCGCCTCCCAGTTGGTGGCAGCGAAACCATCGTGGTGGTTGATGTACCCGTTGATCAAGCGATCCGTTACAGCGTGGCCGACGCCATGACTACCACGCTTGCGCAGAATCCTGGCGTGGCCATGGCGCTCCTCTCGATTGATGATGCGTCGATCGGCATTGACGTTGCCGACAACGGCCGACTGCCGCAGCTTGATCTTGAGACAAGTGGAGCGTTGTACGGGTTGAGCAGCGGATTCGGTGACTCGTGGCAGGAGCTTGGTGACAACGATTGGTTGGAGTGGGCAGTGGGAGCAACTTTCCGCCAGCCCATCGGAAATCGCGCTGCGGAAGCTGAATATCGCCAGGCACGCTTGGCACGTTCGCGTTCGGTGATCATCTACAAGACGGCTGTACAGTCCGCTGTCCTTGACGTCCGCAATGCATTGCAGGACGCATTTGCCGCGTACCGATTGATTGCGCAAACCCGCGCACAGCGATTGGCGGCTGCGGAAAATATGCGTGCGCTGGCGCTTGATGAACAGAACATTCCGCAGTTGACGCCAGAGTTCCTGGCTCTGAAATTCTTCCGCCAAGATGGTCTGTCAGCAACGCAGATCTCTGAAGCCATTGCACTTGCTGACTACAACATCGCCATCGCCAATCTTTACGCGGTCATGGGGACAGCGCTCGAACGAAATCGAATCGAGTTGTCGCTGGTGGATGTAGTGCCTTCCAACTGATTGATTCGAGTGTTTATCATTTATGCCGATCATTCTTGAACCAACCGATCTCTCCATCCAGCGCGCTGCCGAGGCGATGCGCGCTGGGCGCGCAGTGGCATTTCCAACCGAGACGGTCTATGGACTTGGCGCTCTGACGCACGACCCGCGCGCGATTGCTGAGGTCTACCGCATGAAGTGGCGGCCATCCAACAACCCACTGATTGCCCATGTGTTGGACGCGCACGGTGCGAGAGAAATTGTTGAAGGTTGGGATCCCCGTTGCGATGAACTGACGTCGCGGTTGTGGCCCGGGCCATTGACGCTGGTGTTGCCGCGTCGTGCAAATGTTCCAGTCGAATCGGTCGGTGGGCGCGCCACGATTGCAGTGCGTTCGCCAAGTTGTCCGGTAGCGCGGCGTTTGCTTCAGGAGCTCGGCGGCGAATCGATCAGCGCGCCGAGTGCCAATCGATCAGGCCATGTCAGTCCGACGCTTGCGAGCCACGTCGCTGAGGACTTTGCCTCTGAACTCGACCTGATGATTCTGAACGGCGGCCGCAGTGAATTCGGCCTTGAAAGCACCGTTCTGGATTTGACCACGGCGCGACCAACCTTGCTGCGACCGGGCACAGTGACCCTGGAGTCGCTGCGACAGATTCTCGGTGATGTCGACGCCCCGGAGTTGATGGAGCAGGGTGCGAGCCCTGGTACCGCGGCCCGTCACTATGCGCCACGTACGCCGGCCGTCTTGGTTCCCATCAACGGCATGCGTGCTGCGCTGGCACTTGAGCCGCGCCCGTGCGCAGTGTTGTGTTTCGATCCGTCCCATGTGCCCAGCCCGCATACAGACATCACTATGCCGCGGGACGCGCGCCTGTACGCGAGCATCTTGTACGACGCGCTCCGTTCCGCGGACACGCTTGGTTGCGCGCGCATCCTGATTGAGATGCCACCGTCAGCCGATGGCTTGTGGCGCGCCGTGGTGGACCGCCTCCGCCGCGCGACTGCCTAAATCCGTTCTCGGATCAGCGATCAGCCCATTTCACGGCATCGGGATCTTCACGCCGAGTTGTGCCGCGCAATCCTGTGCGAGTTCGTAGCCCGCGTCAGCGTGGCGGAACACGCCCATCATTGGATCATTGGTCAGTACTCGCTCGAGCCGGCGTGCCGCATCGGGCGTACCGTCTGCCACGATCACTTGACCGGCATGCTGGCTGAAGCCGATTCCAACGCCGCCACCGTGATGAAAGCTTGTCCAACTGGCACCGCTGGCAATATTCACAGCAAAGTTCAGGATCGCCCAATCGCTGACCGCGTCGGTGCCGTCCTTCATTGCCTCGGTCTCGCGGTTTGGGCTTGCCACGCTGCCGCAATCAAGGTGGTCTCGACCAATCACAATCGGTGCCTTCACCTTGCCGCTCGCTACCAACTCATTGAACTTCAAGCCTGCCAGGTGACGTTCGCCAAGTCCAAGCCAGCAGATGCGTGCTGGCAAGCCCTGGAACGCCACGCGCTTCTGCGCCATGCGAATCCAGCGATGCAGACCCGCATCGTTCGGAAATAGTTCCAGCACTGCTTCGTCAGTGACGCGAATATCTTCCGGATCACCGGAGAGCACCACCCAACGAAACGGTCCGCGTCCCGTGCAGAATTGCGGACGAATGTACGCCGGCACAAATCCCGGGAATGCAAACGCATCCTTAAATCCATGGTCAAAGGCACGCTGACGAATGTTGTTTCCGTAGTCAAACACCTTGGAGCCTGCGCGCATGAACTGCACCATGAGTCGCACATGTGTTTCCATGCCGGCCATGGAAAGCGCCTGGTATTTCTCTGGGTCCGCGGCTCGCAAAGCATCCGCCGCCTCGCGCGTCATTCCAGCGGGGTAATAGCCTTCCAGCGGATCGTGGGCACTGGTCTGATCAGTCAGCGTTTCTGGCACAATTCCGCGTTCCGAAAGCCGCTGCAGCAGGTCGATCGCATTTGCCAACACTCCTACGGAGATTCCTTCACCGCGTTGACGAAGTTCCATCGCGCGGTCGATCGCTACATCAATGTCTTCGTACACCTCGTCCAGATACCGGTCATGTTTGCGCTTTGCCAGGCGCTCCACGCACACGTCCGCCACCAGCGCGGTGCCGTCATTCATGGTGATCGCTAACGGCTGTGCGCCGCCCATACCACCGCATCCAGCGGTCACATTGAGCGTCCCCTTCAGCGTTCCGCCAAAGTGTTGCCGCGCGCATTCCGCAAATGTCTCGTAGGTGCCTTGCAGAATTCCTTGCGTTCCGATGTAGATCCAACTGCCGGCGGTCATTTGCCCGTACATCATCAGCCCGCGCGCGCACAAATCATCGAAGTGTTCCTGCGTCGCCCAGTGCGGCACCAAGTTGGAATTGGCGATCATCACCCGCGGCGCATCGGCGTGCGTGCGAACAATGCCAACGGGCTTGCCGCTCTGCACCAGCAACGTCTCGTCCGCTTCCAACTTCTTCAGGCTCTCGATGATTGCATCGAAGCACTCCCAGTTACGTGCAGCCTGTCCGCGGCCTCCGTACACCACCAAGTCTTGGGGGCGTTCCGCAACTTCCGGATCCAAATTGTTCATGAGCATGCGCATGGCCGCTTCTGCGGCCCAGGTCTTGCAGGTGCGCTGGTTTCCGCGCGGGGCGCGAACGACTCGAGGTGCAACGGTGGTCATGGCGATGCGATTGTAGGCACGAAAGCCACCATATTGACAGCCATTGCCCGGTGCAATTTCAGTTCCGGTCAGGCAAACAATCGCCGCCCGCGCCCGGCAACGCGCGGCGCGCCCATGTCAAGCCTCCACAAACGCGCGCGCCTTCACCAATTGCGCCACTTGCAGTATGTCGGGCGCCGGCGATCGATCACCTTCCAGCCGTGGCACGTGGCGCCGCACTTCGGCATGCAGCGCTTCAACGCCCGCGCCCGATCGCAACGGCCGCTGGTATTCCAAGCCTTCACACATAACCAGTATCTCAATGGCAATCACATCAGTGGCAAGTCGAACCGCCGCTCGCAAGTGATTGGCGCTGGTAGCCCCCATCGAGTTGTAGTCTTCGATCCCTGCGCTGGTGACCACGTTGTGCGCGCTGGCCGGATGTGCAAGCACTTGCAATTCATTGCAACACGCTGCTGCCGTGTACTGCGCAATCATGTAACCACTGTTGACGCCCGGATTGCTGCTCAAGTATGGACGCACCGGATTCTGTGGATCGTTCGCCGCCAAGATCCAGAAGGTACGGCGTTCGGAAATTCCAGCAACGGTCACCAGTGCTAACTTTGCAGCATCAAGGGCGAGCGCCAACGGCATTCCGTGAAAGTTCCCGCCCGAGAGAATGTCCGCCCGACCAGCTTTAGTGGTACTTGCAAACACCAACGGATTGTCAGTGACTCCGCCCAACTCACGCTCAATCACTCCGCGCGACCACAGCATGGAATCAAGCGCCGCGCCTAATACTTGCGGGCTGCAGCGGAACGAATACGGATCTTGCACGCGCGGATCATCCTGCGCGTGTGCAGGCAAAATGGTGCTGCCCTGCAGTTGGTCCAGCACCGCAGCCGCCACGGCTTGCTGCCCGGGCTGATTGCGTGCAGCATGAATGCGCGGATCAAGGAACGTGTCGGTGGCGCGACACGCATCAATGGCAAGCGCGGTGGTCCGCATGGCTGCTTGCAAGAGTGCTTCCATGTCATGCATCGCCAGCGCGCCGATTGCGCACATGTAGTGCGTTCCGTTGATGAGCGCCAATCCTTCCTTGGCAGCAAGTGGCACGGGGTTCAGATTCACTGCGCCGAGCGCGTCGCGACCGGACATGCGTTGGCCGCCCAGCATTGCTTCGCCTTCACCAAGGAACACCAGTGCCAAGTGTGAGAGCGGGGCAAGGTCACCCGATGCACCCACGGAACCACGGCTCGGCACCACCGGGTGAACGCCCGCGTTCAACATGCTGACGATCAACTCCACCAATTCCGGACGAACCGCACTGCGTGCTCGACAGAGGCTCGCGGACAAGATCAGCATCATGCCGCGAACAACTTCTTCGTCGGCAGCGTCGCCGACGCCGGCAGCATGGCTGCGCACCAAATTCGCTTGCAACTCGTCAAGGTCCTTGTCAGCCACGCGAACGCGCGACAGCGAACCGAACCCCGTATTGATCCCATACAGAGCTTCCCCTTCAGCCATGCGTCGCTCCAGCGCAGCGCGTGCGCCGGCCATGGAGTTGCGCGCCTCCGGGCTGATGCGCACCGGCTGGCGGTTGCGCGCCACGGCGGCAACGTGCTTAATAGTGAGGGGCGAACCATCAAGGATCACGGCATCCTTGGCGTTGGGACGGTCGGGGGAGACACTTGGCATCAGGTGCAAAGATACGCAGGGCTTGCATCCGCCGCGCGGGGCGGGTACGACTGTCGACATGCAGAACCCGCTCGCGCGCTACTCGGTCCTCATTCTTGGCATTGCAGCGTGCATTCTTGTCATGCTGCCGGTTCTGCCGTTTCTGGCCAGTGCCCGCGGCGTGGCTGGCCCCACCTGCACCGACGCGGTCCATCCCGCTATGGCGGCGCTCGCCCTTGGCCTTGGATCCGCCGTGTGTTGTGCCATTGCGTGCGTCGTTGGTCGGCTGATCAATGCGGCTGTCGGACTCTTCGTCCTTGGCTGTGGGCTCGCCGTCATTTCGGGTCAGTCGGGAACCATCCTTGACGCCGCGTTCGACGGCGACTCACTTCTACCGATCGCCTTCGAAACCATCGCGTGGTCAGGCGCCGTGCTGTTGATGTCGGCCATCGTCTTCCGCATTTCTGGTCCGCTCTTGGATCTCCCCGCGCGCACCAAGGGCGGGGCGTTCATCTATGAAGTCTTCAATTCTGACGCTGGCCGCGCATTGGCTGCTGGACTCTTGGCGGTCGTCGCCATGTATCTCATCTCGCGCACGGAACTCAAGGGTCAGGCGATCGGCGCGGCCGTCCTCGGCGGCGTTGCCACCGCGTTCCTCGGTCGGCGCTTGGTTGGTGATTCACAACCGATTCTCCTGATGGCGACGCCGGTCTTTGCAATTGGAATTGCGCAGCTCTTCACGGCCTACACCCTGAAGGCGCCACTGGATCTGGTGGTGGTGCAACGCGGACTTCCTGGTTGGTCGATGGCCATGCCCGTGGACATTGCCGCCGGAACCCTGATTGGAATTCCCATGGGTCTGGGGTGGACCAAGCCCGCTGAAGGCGACGAGTGACCTGCGTACACTTGCCGGGATGTCCCTCCTCGTCACCGGCACTATTGGAATTGACACACTGCACGCACCCACAGGCGAGGCCATTGGAGTCCTCGGCGGAAGTTGCGCGTACTTCGCAGCAGCTGCCAGCCAGCTGACGCCAGTGCGCGTGGTCGGCGCCGTCGGCGGTGATTGGCCCGAAGCGCACGAGAAGCAATTCCGCGCATTTCCCAACGTGTGCTTGCAAGGTCTTGAGCGTCGCCCGGGCAGCCAAACATTTGCGTGGGGCGGCCGATACTTCGACAACATGAATCGGCGCGAGACGCTCTTCACGCGCCTTGGCGTCTTGGAAGAAGCGCCGCCAGCCGTGCCGGCTTCGTACCTTGATAGCAAGGTGTTGTTCCTTGCCAACACGCACCCGCTCGTGCAACTTGATTTGCTACGGCGCTTCCCAAACAAGCCGCTCGCCGTGTGCGACACCATGGATCTGTGGATCAATATTGCGCGCCCGGAACTCATGAATCTCTTGGCCGAAGTGGACGGCGTGATCATGAACGATGAAGAGGCGATGCAACTCACCGATTGCCGCAACGTAGTCAGCGCGGGTCGTGAAGTCCTCAAGAACGGACCGCGCCATTTCGTGGTGGTCAAGAAGGGTGAGCACGGCGCCATCTTGGTGCATCGCGACGGCGTCGCCAGTATCCCTGCGTTTCCCGCGGATCTTTCGCAGGTGATCGATCCAACCGGTGCCGGCGACACCTTTGCGGGTGGATTCATGGCGCACCTTGCACGCACCGGTAAGCATGACTTTGAAACGCTGCGCCACGCTATGGCGTGGGGAACCGTGTTGGCAAGTTTCACCATCGAAGCGTTCGGCCTCGATCGCCTCTCGCGGCTCACCCTTGGACAGATTGATGATCGGTACCGCGCATTCCGCGCCATGATGGCGTTCGACCATCGCAGCTGACACTGGACATCACTATGAAGATCACACCTCTCTATCGCGCGCTCAATGTGACCGCGCTCCGGATGCTGCTTGGCACGATCGCGGCGTTCAGTGCGGTCCACGCGCATGCACAGTGGGTTCCCTTTGACAGTCTGCCCGGTGCGCAACGCGTGAGCGCGATCGAAAGTCCCGGCGGTTCTGCGGGGCGCGTGAGTGACGTGCGCTGGGACATTCCCGCCGGGCGCGTGTGGTTTCAGTACGCGGGTAAGTGGAAATCCGTGGCGTTGTCCGGCGATGCAAAGTTGACGGTTCCAGAAGGCACGGAGCCGCCGGCCGCTGCGGCGCGGCCGCAGACGTACCGCGCGCCGAAGGGCGGTCGAGCGAAGCAGGCGACGCGGGTTCCAAGTCCGGACGGGGCGTGGAACGCAGTGTTTCAAGACTTTAATGTGCTTCTGGAGCCAGAGGGCGCGCCCGCCGATCGCGCGGCGATTCACGCCACCGCCAACGGCACCGACAAGCATTGGTTCGGCAGCGCGGATTGGGTGTACGGCGAAGAACTTGATCAGAACTCGGCCATGTGGTGGTCGCCTGATTCCAAGCTCCTGGCCTATTACGACTTTGATGAATCGCCGGTCAAGGACTACGTGCTGCTGGGCGGCCTGACGACCACGCGAACCCGCGCACTTTCGTCTGGCTATCCGAAGCCTGGTGATCAAAACCCGATCGCCAAGTTAGAAATCTACAACCTTGCCACGGGCAAGCGCACGCCGATTGATGTTGGCAGCGATCGTGAACAATATGTGTACGGAGTCGAATGGACTCCCAAGGGCGACACACTCTTGTGGTTTCGATGCAACCGTCACCAAGACACGTTGCAGCTGATGGCCACTGATCCGGTGACCGGCATCTCGCGCACACTGATCACGGAGAAACAGTCGACGTGGCAGAAGAATTCGCCCGCATTACAATTCCTTGCGGATGGATCGCGCTTCTTGTGGGAATCGGAATCAAATGGATTCTCTAATTGGGAACTCTGGGATCTCAATAAAGGGAAACTCCACCGCCTCACTGATGATTCGTGGGTCAGCGAAGCGATCGTGAGCGTCGATGAAGCCGCTGGATGGCTCTACTACTCCGCCCGTTCGAGTCAGACCGGTATCAATTCGCAACTGCACCGCGTGAAACTTGATGGATCGCGGCGCGAGCGGCTCACTACTGAAGATCTGCACTATTCATCATTCTTGGTGGCGCCTGACAACGCGCACTTTGTAGCCACCAAGCAGTTTGTGGACGTGCCTCCCTCGGCATCGCTGTACACCATGGACGGTAAAGAAGTGGCGCAGCTCACCAAGCAGCCGGCTGATCCATACGGAAAAAAGGGCATGCCGAAGCCGGAATTCCTGCGCATGACTGCCGCAGACGGCAAGACTGAGCTCTATGGCATCCTTTACAAGCCGAAGGACTTTGATCCATCGCGTAGCTATCCATTGGTAGTTGATGCGTACGGTGGTCCACTGATCGCCACCGTCTCACCGCGCTTTGGAAGTTACGAAGCTCAGACGGAATTTGGCGTATTGATTGCCAAGGTGGACAACCGCGGCACTCCTGGACGAGGCAAGGCATTTGAAGATGCCACCTACATGAAGCTTGGCGGCGCTGATGTTGATGATCAAGCGCAACTGGTCAAGGAACTCTGTAAGCGCTCATACATTGATGGCAAACGCGTGGCGATCATGGGGCATAGTTACGGCGGATACATGGCATTGATGGCCGTGCTTCGCTACCCGCAACTTTTCCAAGTCGCAGTGGCCGGCGCACCGCCCACCGACTGGCGCCAATACGACACCATCTATACGGAACGTGCTATGCGCACTCCCCAAGAAAATGCCCAAGGCTATGACGCCGGAAGTGCAGTGAAGCTTGCACCGGGACTCAAGGGCAGGGTGCTGCTGCTGCACGGAATGGTGGACGACAATGTGCACCCATCCAACACCTTTGCGATCGCCCAGGTGTGGCAAGCTTCGAACATTCCATTTGAAATGATGTTGTTCCCAAACGCTGACCACGGTATCGGCAGTCCAACCTACGAGAGCGCCAAGTGGAGTTTCATCTTGCGCAACTTTGGCATGTGGAGCCAGGCGCCGCTCGGCGCGCCAGCAGCGGGTGTGGAACCAGCTGCCGCGATCACTGCGCCTGATGCGGGTAACGCTGAGAAGCCGATGAAACCCGGGTGAATCCTGCTCCTGTACGCGCCTCTGCGCCTGCCTGCGCCACCACTCCTGCAGGCGCCTCTTCATCTGCCCGCGCCTCCACCCAGGCCCCCGCCTCCGCCATGCCTCTTCCTCCTGACCGTAGCCATGTCCGCACCGAGCACCGCAACCCGGCGTCCGCGCACTTGGACACGCTCGACGCGGCCGGCATTGCGGCGTTGATGGTTGAGGATCACCGCGCGGTCATTGAAGCAGTTGCGGCGGCGGCTCCAGCAATCGGTGCTTTGGTGGAATCCATTGTTCCCAAGTTCCGCGCAGGTGGCCGGCTGATGTACTTCGGTGCGGGCACAAGCGGTCGTCTTGGAGTGCTCGACGCAAGCGAGTGTCCTCCGACATTCATGTCAGACCCGGCGCAAGTGGTGGGCATCATTGCCGGAGGCGATTCTGCGCTTCGACGCTCCAGCGAGGGACGCGAAGACGAATGGGACGGCGCGCACACGGAGCTCGAGCGGCTCGCCGTTGGTCCGCTCGACACAGTGATTGGTATCGCCGCGGGCGGCACTACTCCGTATCCACTTGGTGCCATCCGTCTGGCGAAGGCGCGCGGCGCGGCCACGGCGTTCATCGCCTGCGTGCCGATGGAGCAACCCACTGACTGCGATCACTTCATCGTCCTCAATACTGGTCCCGAGGTACTCACGGGAAGCACTCGCCTCAAAGCTGGTACCGCCACGAAACTTGCGTTGAACTGCATCACCACAGCGCTCTTCACGCGTCTTGGCAAGGTGCGAGGCAATCTCATGGTGGACGTCTCAGCCACCAACGACAAATTGATTGATCGCGCCATCCGCACGGTGCGGCAGTTTGACCCTTCGCGCTCCCGTGATGAAGCCTGGGCGCTCCTGGAGGCCAACGGTCGCTCCGTAAAGCGCGCCATTGAGGTTCCAAATTGGCAGCCAACCCTGCATGGCGAGCGGGTGCACCTGCGGCCGATCCGTCCGGATGACCTTGACGCGCTGCATGCCGCTGCCAGCGACCCGCTCATCTGGGAGCAGCACTCCGAGCGCGATCGTCATGAGCGAGCAGTGTTCGAGCGCTTCTTCGCCGGCGCGCTCGCGAGCGGCGGCGGACTGGTAGCCCTCGACCCTACCGGTCGCATCATTGGTTCCAGCCGTTACTACGACTGGAATCCCACCGACCGCTCTGTAGTGATTGGCTACACGTTTCTGGAACGGTCTCACTGGGGCAAGGGCACCAACCACCAGATCAAGCAACTCATGCTCGAGCACGCGTTTCGATGGGCAAGTACGGCCTGGTTCCATGTGAGCCCAGGGAATCTTCGCTCGCAGCGAGCATTGACGCGGATCGGTGCGCGATTGGATCGCCAAGAAGACGTCCTCGTCGGTGGCGTGATGACCCCGCGCATGATCTACCAACTGAATTCCGTTCCTCAGTAAAGCTGCATGCTTTCGTTTAAAAGCGAGTGCCGCGCAGACACAAGAAATGAAGAGGGCAGTGCCGGCAGTACGGCTGAGCCCCGCACACATCCAAAAACAAGAAGAGCCCCGCGCGAAGCGGAGCTCTTCTCGTTTGGTTCGATTCAGTTACGAATCGACGGTGGTGTTTAGCCAACCATCGACTTGAGGGCCTTCATCGGGCGCACCTTGATTTTGCGCGAAGCCGGCTTGGCCTTGACGAGCATGCGCTCGCCTGGCTTAAACGGATTGTCCTTCTCGTACGACTTGGTCGCAGGCTTGTTGATGACCATGATCTTCATCATGCCATGTACCACGAAGACGCCAGAGCCCTTCTTGCTCAGGTCCTTCTTCATAATGTTTCCGAGTTCCTCGAACACCGCGACCACTTGCTTCCTTGGGAGCTTGGTCTTCTCGGCGATCATCTTGAGGGTCTCGCCCTTACTGCGGGGCTTCGTTGCGGTTGCCATCCTGACGTCCTTTCTGCCGGGCTGTCCATATATGTGTGCGGACAGACCGGAAAGCTTGCGAAACTGGGCTCACTGCCCAGATACGGAGGCAAATATAGGGTTTTTTAGGATGGACGCAAGGGGTAACACACCGCCGTCTAGTGGTTTTGCACCGATTTTGCAGATTTTCCCGTGTTTCAAGTGGTTACCCCAACGTCCACACCGGGTTTGGCGGTTTCTCAACCCGGAAACGAGGTCCGGTGAAGCCCCTAACCCCCCGGCTCAGGCCTTCACCGCTCCGGTCGTCGGCCTGCCTACTGAGTGGTACTCAAACCCCTCGTGAGCCATCTGCGCCGGGCGGAACAGGTTGCGCCCGTCAAACACCAGCGCATGCTTGAGCCGGCGCTTGATCTCCGCAAAGTCTGGCGAGCGGAACTCATTCCACTCCGTGCAGATCACTAGCGCGTCAGCACCATCAAGCGCGGAATACATGTCCTTCGACTGCGGAATCTGTGGCTCCTCATGCGCCAAGTTGGGCATCGCCACGGGGTCATACGCAACAACCGTTGCGCCTGCCGCCATCGCAAACTTCATCAGCACAATTCCTGGTGCTTCACGAATGTCATCGGTGCGCGGCTTGAACGCAACGCCCCAGAACGCCAGCTTGCGTCCCTTGAGTCCCGCGCTGCCAAATCGATTCTCAACCTTCTTCCAGAAATGCCCGCGCTGATCTTGATTGACTTCATGCACCGCAGCATTCAGCTTGCAATCAAAGTCTTTGCCACGTCCCATGCCAACCACCGCTTGCGTGTCCTTCGGGAAGCAACTACCGCCGTAACCGAGACCCGGATAGAGGAACTGATTGCCAATGCGCTTGTCTGCGCACATGCCTTCGCGCACTGACGCAACATCAGCGCCCATGTACTCGCACAAATTGGCAATCTCATTGATAAACGAAATCTTGCAAGCCAGCATGGCGTTCGACGCATACTTCACCATTTCCGCGCTGCGAACATCCATCAAATAGATCGGATTACCGTTACGAACGAACGGTTCGTACAGATCGCGCATCGTATTGGCGGCCTCTTCACTCTCCACGCCGCACACGATTCGATCGGGCTTCATGAAGTCGCTGATCGCATCGCCTTCCTTCAGGAACTCGGGATTGTCGGCAATGTGGAATGGCACGTTGGTCAGACTCTTAATCAGGTCGCGCACTGCATGGCTCGTGCCAACCGGCACCGTGCTCTTCACTACAACGGTCTTTGGCTTTCCAACTGGGCCAATCTTCTCAAGCGCACCAGCAATGTCCCGCGCGACGGCCAGCACATACTGCAAGTCCGCGCTGCCGTCTTCATCGCTTGGCGTACCGACGCAGATGAAGATGGTCTCTGCATCCTGATACGCAGCCTGCTTATCGAGCGTGAAATGAATGCGGCCAGACTGAATGTTGCGCGCCAGCATCTCTGTCAGACCCGGCTCATAGATCGGGCTCTCGCCGCGCTTGAGCTTCTCAATCTTGCGCGCATCAACATCAAGGCAGGTCACCTGATTGCCAGTCTCTGCAAAGCACGCGCCCGTAACGAGTCCAACATATCCAGTGCCAACCATGGTGAGTTTCATAATTCGTTCGACTCCGTGTGCGTGTTTCGATCTGAGTAGCCGTTAGGCGGTTGATGTACGAGTGGTGCGCGTGCTGTGATTCCCATGCGCGGCATGCGCACCTCTGGGAAACCCCTCACGAGGCGCGAGAGTTTACCTCAGGTGATTGTGCCTCTAACTGCAGTAACGCACGCTTGATTCCGAGCGTCGGCCCGCTCTGCCGCGCATCTCCCGCGTAACCACCGATCCAGTCGCCCGAACCCACCACCCGGTGGCAGGGCACCACGATCGGCATGGGATTCCTGCGCATGGCTTGCCCGGCCGCACGAGCAGCCCGTGGACTACCCGCCGCCGCTGCCAGCCACGAATAGCTGCGCGTCTCACCGCGGGGAATCGAGCAGCACGCGCGCCAGCACGCCTGCTGGAATGCCGTTCCTTCAGCAAGCGGAACATCGCGAAAGTCATCAGCACTTCCCGCCAGCCACGCCTCAATCCGCACCCGAAGCAGCAGCGCCTGTTGCGCATCACGGGTGAGCAGGGTGACGGAACCTCCGGGCGTCTGCACCACCAGGGGCACGCGGGCGCTCATCGCGGCTTTACCCACGGCCTTGCCATCTCCACGCGCCGCCGCGGCCTCGGCTTCACAAATGGGGGCCGAAATTTCAGTAGCGATCGCACTCATGAGCCCGCAAATCCTACCTGCCCGCCGGAGTACGATTCGGGTTCTATGACTACTGCCGCCCGACCATCAGCGTTCGCCGCGCCCGCCTCTCTTGATGCCATGTCCCGCGAGTTGGTGGACCTGGTCGCCGCGCAGGACCCCGACATCGCAGCGCTGATGGCCAAAGAGGCCGACCGCCAAGCGAGCACCCTTGAACTCATCGCCAGCGAGAATCATGTCACCCCCGCCGTCATGCACGCGGCCGGCAGTTGGCTGACCAACAAGTATGCCGAGGGCTATCCGGGCAAGCGTTACTACGGCGGTTGTGAGTTTCACGACCAGATCGAAGACATCGCCCGCGAGCGCGCCAAGCAACTCTTCAAGTGCGGGTTCGCCAATGTGCAGCCACACAGCGGCGCCAACGCCAACATTGCGGCGTTCATGGCACTCCTTGATCCGGGTGATCTGGTCCTCAGCCTGCCAATCAAGAGCGGTGGACATCTCAGTCACGGTCTGAAGCCAAACTTCAGCGGCACCTTCTACAAGATCGCCGAGTACGGGCTTGATCCAACCACCGAATTGCTTGATTACGACGCCATTCAGAAGATCGCGCTTGAAACCAAGCCGAAGCTCATCATCTGTGGTTACAGCGCGTACTCACGCGTGATCGACTTCGCACGTTTCCGCGCTATTGCTGATTCTGTCGGCGCGTACCTGATGGCTGACATCGCGCACATCGCTGGTCTGGTTGCAACCGGCGTTCATCCGAGTCCGTTCCCACACGCGCATGTGGTCACCACCACTACGCACAAGACCCTCCGCGGACCGCGCGGCGGCCTGATTCTCTGCAACGATCCGGAAATCGCCACCA
>JBDKKN010000052.1:0-2665 GCA_039796075.1 Planctomycetota bacterium
CCATCAAGACCGCCAAGGGCGATATGACCGTCGAGTTCTTCGACACCGACGCCCCACTCACCGTCGCAAACTTCTGCAAGCTCGCCAAGAGCGGCTTCTATGACGGGCTCACCTTCCACCGTGTGCTCCCAAACTTCGTGATTCAAGGCGGCTGCCCCGACGGGACCGGCGGTGGCGGCCCCGGCTGGAACATCAAGTGCGAAACCTCCGGTGGCAACCAGCGCCACGATCGCGGCGTCCTTTCCATGGCCCACGCGGGTAAGGACACCGGCGGATCGCAGTTCTTCGTGTGTCACAGCCGTGAGGGCACCGCGCACCTTGACCGTAAGCACACCTGCTTTGGCAAGGTGACCAAGGGCGTTGAAGTAGTGGACAAGATCAAGGCCGGCGACAAGATCGTTTCCATCGAAGTGCAGGACTAAGTTCGCGCGCACCACGCGCACCACGCGCACCACGCGCACCACGCGCGGCATCTGAAAAATGACAACGCGGGGATCGGCGACGTGCCGATCCCCGCGTTATTTTGTTTGTCCCTGAACTGACTGTCAGTTCTTCGTTGCTGGCTTGGCCTGCATAGCGGGCGATGGATCAGTGTGGTGGTGCACCAACTTCCACTCACCCTTCTCGAGACGGAAGACGTTGGTTGCTCGGAATCGCAGATTGACGGGCTTGCCGTCGATGATCTGATTGCTTCCTACTTCCATGCACGTGGTGAAGCCCATGTCCGCACCGACCGTAACGGTCAGATCTTCGCAGACGAGCGTGCCGCCCATCTTCATGGCTGCTTCCTTCTTGAACTGCGCCTCAACAGCCTTCCAACCAACGATCCGTTCCGCCGAGGGTCCAAAGTCACTGACATCCGGCTTCTGCGACCAGACATTGTCAATCATGTCGGCATTACCCGCGAGCACCATGTTGATGGCCAAATACAGCTCGCTGTTGGCAGCGCGCAAGGCTTGCTCGGGGGTGGTTTTCTCGTCAGTCTTGTCGCCAGAGGTGGCGAGCTTGTGAACCATGCGAGCGGCGCAGCCGGTGAACAGCGTTGCGGCAAGGATGGAACAGGCAAACAGAGTGATTGCGCGGGTAGGTAATTTCATAGAGCGCGATCCTACGACAATCACAAAGCGCTGCACACGACAGCGCCCTGGCCAGAAGCCAGGGCGCGGTGAAAGTTCATGCAACAGTCATTGGAGCCAACGGCTCCAATGACATCAGGCTGGGCAGTTGCCCCAAGCGGCGAGCAAGATGCCCAGATCGGCGCCGTTGACAACGCCGTCGTTGTTCAGGTCACCAGTGCACGGGGTACTGGTGCAATTGCCCCAGGCTGCGAGCAGGATGCCCAAGTCCGCGCCGTTCACCACGCCATCATGGTTGAGGTCGGCGATGCAGACCGGTACTGGTGGGTTACCAACAACACCATCACTATTGATGCGCGCCGCAAAGATGTCACTGGCTCCGCCAGCGTTTGCCTGCCATGCCAAGATGCTGCCAGTGGAGCACGGATTGGCTGAGAAGCGATACTTCTGGGTGGCGTCCGATGCGAAGCTTGACTTCCATGCAACGGTTCCGTCCGTGTTCATGCGGGCAGCGATGCCGTTGCCGACCATCGCGGACGCATAGTTCACGTAGGCAACGCCGACGCCGGTACCGAGCTTCATGGCTGCACCAGGAATACGGTCGTAGACCACGCCTGCTGACGATGGTGAGTAGTCCTCAACCATCACGCCGTTGGCGGCGTCCCATTGCGCAACACCGGCCGAATCGAAGCACTGCGCGCCGATGCCGTACCAGACGATGCCGGCGATCGAAGCCGACGCGGACTTGTAGTAGGCATACACGCGGTTGTCAGCACCAAGAACGATCACCGGATTGGTGCGATTGACCGTTGCAGTGGTGCCACCGAAACTGGCGGTGGTGGAAGTAGCCACCAACACGCCGTCAACGCCGAATGTCATGGCGCCAGTGCTGCCATCAACATGCTGCACGCGGCAGTTGAGCGGGCTGGTCGTGTACCACGCCAGGTAACCACCGCCCACGCCGTCGGAGATGAAGTCGGGGAAGTTGCCGGTTTGAATATTGCCCGCGGTCGCTACTGCAAATCCCGCTAGGGTGCCCCACGCAATCGTGCCGTCAGCGTTGAACTTGCGAACACGGAGGATCTTGTTGCTGAAGTTTGTGGTGTAGCGCACAGTCGACAGCAGCACTGCGCCATCCGTGGATGGCTGCATGCCGGCAGTCAGTTGCTTCGCGCTTGCTTCGTTGACATAGATGGTGGAGACCACCGCACCGGTCGTTGGATTCACTCGGGTGACCGAGCTATCGAAACCCACTCCATGAGCGGCCCACACGAAACCATCGGAAGCCACCACGCATCGGCCGTTACCGAGGTTGGCGTAGTTGGTGTCGGCGGCGGTGTAGAGCGGAGTCGCCCAGCGGATTGCACCGCTTGAGTTGACTGAGGTCATCCGAAACTGCGCCAATCCCGACACGGGATCAAGCGAGTTGTAGCAAACGTAGACATTGCCGGACGAATCGCTCGACATGCCGTAGTCAGTGGTGGAAGTGAGGGCAGCTGGGCGATCCTCAGCCTGGGTTGTCCAAACGATTTGACCGGTCGAATTAACGCGCATCACGTAAACGTCGTAGCCCACGCCTGAGAAGTACG
>JBDKKN010000053.1:0-21012 GCA_039796075.1 Planctomycetota bacterium
CCCACGGGGCGTACGTCCAACTGCCGGACTTCTCAGTTTCACACGCCGCTTACCGAGGATCCCGTGCTCACTGCGGGGGCTCGCCTACAGAAGGCACGTGAACACCACGTTCTGTGGAACAAGCCCATCTGGCCGCAGGCGCCGGAGAGGATAGGGCCGCGCTCAGCGGCCATCCTCGTAAGGCGGATGCGGGCCAGTACGCCGGCGTGATGCCACAACGCAAGCCACGACAAACCCGTGATGCATCAACGCGATCCCTGGCCGCAGGCGCCGGAGAGGATAGGGCCGCGCTCAGCGGCCATCCTCGTAAGGCGGATGCGGGCCAGTAGACAGGCGTGATGCAAAAGCGCAACCAGGTTTACTTGCCAATCCACCACTCGCGCTCCGGCGCCCCATCACACCATCGGGTCATGTCCCGCAGCGCATCCACTTGCAACAGCTCAACGCCCCCATCGATCGTCCCAATGACCACCTCGTCACCATGTCGCGCGCTCACTGATCCAAAGCTCAACGCATCATTCGGGTCATACTCCGCAGCCCATCGCGCCGTCGCCGTATTCAACCACGGTGCGTCAACACGAAAGCAACCTTCGTTGATGAAACCATCGGTGGTTGCCCCCGTGCGCGCGGACGAAAATACGATGGTCTGCTGCGGTCGCTTTGCCGCTGAAAGCCGCGTCACACAGTACTTCGCAAATGGATTGGCGATGCCGTTGGCAAGGATGGGCTCGCTTGGAAAGCGCGCGTCGTCGCCGCCAACAAATGCACTATTCATTCCAAAACTCGGATACAACGACGCAAAGTAGTAGTACTGGTTTCGATCACCCGCCTGCAGCTTGGCGAGCGTCTCCGCGTTGGCGCCCACATACAGGCGCCGAAAGTCGTCATCGAGCCACGGTGCCAGCCGCCACGGAAATCGCTTGGCAACCTCAATGTCCCCGCCGTACGCGTCAGCAGGGATTGCGTTCCCGTTCTCATCACGCGCCGAGTACCCCGCCTTGTAGCCAGGCAGCACGAACCCGTTCTGATCCGCCGCATACGAAATCCAACCCGTCATTACCCCACGCAAGGCGGATACCTCGCTCATCCGCCCGGCCGCCCGACGGGCGCCGAGTGCGACCGGCACGATGATTGCCACCAAGACGCCGATAATGGCCAATACCACCAGTAGTTCAACCAGTGTGAATCCAGCAAATTGCCGCGTTCGCGCCGTCTGGGCCGAACTGGTCGTCCCAATTGCGCGTTTCATGGCATATTGAATGGGCGGCTGCATGCAGCATCCATAGTATTCGGTTCCCGGTATCGCCATGAACGCCATGAACCCCATGAACACCGTCGCTCGCACATTTCTTGTTTCAGCCACTGTCGCTGCCGCCACTATGGGTGCGCGCGCTGAGGTGATCAACGCAGTCTTTCCAACACCCACACTCGACCGTTGGATGTACCCATTCAATTCGACACCCGGCACGCGACCGGTCATCAGCACCTTCGGCAGCACGCCCGGAGCCGCGGACTTTGATAGCCGTGATGGGCAAATGCTGGTTGGCTTTAACACCGCTGCGCAGATTCCGATTGCTCAAGGCAGCGGACTGACCGTCACACGCGCGACGCTACTTGTGGAAGTCGCGAACGACCTGATCTTCCAATACGACGACACGACCGATCCGTGGCAATGCTTTGTTGCTACCAGCGATCCAGCGTGGCGTGCCGATGTTGATGTGGGCCAGCCCGTTGAGTGCTTCGGCGTAGGCTTTCGTAACGGATGGTCGCTGCAGACCTTCCAAGAGAACACCGCCTTTGCGCCAGCAGGCACAAACGTGCTGGCTCCCGGAGTTCGCAACGCATTCGCTGCGAGTGTTGATGGGAATGGCGCGCTGATTGACGTTTCGCAGAGCCCCCGACAACGCTTTGATCCAAAGGTATTCGGCACCGGCAAGATTGCTGGTCTTGCCCCGGGTTCGTTAGTTGCCATTGGCTCCACCATGCGCTTCGAACTTGATGTGTCAGATCCCGGTGTGCAGGCGTATCTGCAAACCGGTATCGATTCCGGTCGGGTGCTCTTGGCACTCGCAAGTTTGACTTTCGTGCAGCAACAGGCCGGGCAATTCCCGGCATTCATCGCCAAGGAGAATGTGTACGTTCAACTTGGATTGGCGTTGCCAGCACGGCTGGAGCTGGATGTCCAAGCGGGCAGCAACTGTGCGCTCGCTGACATTAATTGCGATGGGGACGTGAACGGATCCGACCTCGGGCTCCTGCTCGGAAACTGGGGTAGCCCCGGGCCGGGCGACCTGAACGGCGATGGCAACACCGACGGCTCCGACCTGGGCATTCTCTTAGGCGAATGGCGCTGACCGAGACGAGGCACCCGCGTTTGCTGCCTCCACCATTGCTTCGATGAACAGGCGCTGAGCTGCACGAATGGTGCGCTCAGCCGTGTCAATCAAATCACGAACAATGGTCTCGGGGAGATGCATGCGTGCCGCCACCGCGTTGGGTGCGAGCCCATCTCGGTGACGGAGCCGTAGGGCCATACGTTGGTGATGCGAAAGTAAATCAAGAACGCGCGATAGAACTTCGTCCTTCGCATCAATCGCGGTTGCGGTTGCGGATGCGTCAGCGACAGCGGCAGAGTGCTTCACACTGGGACGCTTGCGCGCTCGCTGTGTTCGCGATGACTGCGCTGGATGCGCGTCCGAACTGGCTGTTACTGCCTCTGGAAATTGAGCAATCTTGACCATGCGTGCACTCCTTTGCAACGCTTCGGCTCATACAGCGAACCTCGATCAGTTGGCTTGTACGTCAACATCCTTGTCGACTGCGCTCGGCGAGCACATGGTCCGACGCCATCTGTCGTCCCGAGAGCCTACCCATATTTAGGCTGCAATGGGCATAGATTCCATGTGGCTTGCAAGAGAAACCCATGAATCCTGAAATCCCGAAGCCCCAACCAGCGGCCCAACAGCTGACACGATGAGCGGATCAAACTGCGCACCGGACTCAGACTCCAGTTCCTCAAACGCATCTGCAAGGCTGATTGCCGGGGAGTAGGCGCGGACTGAAGTCATGGCGTCGAGTGCGTCAGCAACCGCCACAATGCGCGCGTACAGCGGAATTGCATGGCCAACCAGACGATCGGGGTAGCCAAGGCCGTCCCAACGCTCATGGTGCCAGCGGGCGGTCGACGCTGCGAAAGCCAGGACTGGAATCCGGCTCAGGATTGCGCCGCCGTACACCACGTGTCGACGCATTTCGGCGGTTTCGCTGGCAGTCAATGGGCCATTTTTACGGAGGATTTCGGTGGGAACCAAGATCTTGCCAACATCATGAAGGAGGGCAGAGACGCGCAGCGCACGCAGTTCATTCACACTCATGCCGATCGAGGAACCCAGCATGGTGGACAGAGCCGCAACGCGTGAGGCGTGACCGGCCTGCGAGGGATCAGCGCGATCAATGCTGGCGACAAGTTCGCCGACCAAGGTTGACACGGCGCCGCACATCGTGGCGTCTGTTTCCGAGGGGGTGCTGAAAAGGTCGCGCGGTTCGGCAAGCATCCAGTGCGGGTGAGCGGCTGCGGTGGACGCGCTCGTGGCGCTCCGCTGCTGCAGCACGGAAATCAGGTTGCTTTGGGCAATCTCAAGACGGAGGTGAGCTAGTGGATTGGTCATGTGTATGTTCCTATGGAGCGCGGCAGAATGTCCGCGCTGAGGGGATCGACAGGAGTGAGGGGGGGCTGAAGCGCAAGGGTGAAAAACCGTCAAAATTCTCCGATCGTGGTAACAGTGCCCTCTAAAAACCCAGTTTCAGCGTCCAGAAGCACTCCGCACTAGACTTACCACCCCGAATGCGAATTGCTGCACTTCCGATGTTTCGCCCTCCCAAGGCCCGTGCGGTCGAAGTGGCTTGCGCCCTCGATACCGCGGGTGACCTGTCGGCACTGCCAGCCACCAATTTCGCGCACGTGTTGGGTGGGACTGCGGGCGGCCCTGCCGTGCGAGCGGCGCTGGATGCATTGGTCACGCTTGGTGCATTGGTCGCCGATCCAGAGCCGCGCATGTTTGTCTACCGAGCAGCGCACGGCGGAAAGCGATGGATGGGCTTGGTGTGCGGCGCGGACACGCGCGACTTGGTGCACCTCTTCCCCAACGCGGCGGCGGATGAAGCGATCTCGGCTGCAGAAGCAGACCTGGCGGTGGTTGATGCCCAGTTGGTGCCCGGGCTCATCTTCATCGACGCATCACCGGATCTTTCCTACCTCTTCGTGTGCGACACCAACGAGCGCCCTGCTTACCACTTTGTGGCGTCGGACGGAGCCACTCACAGTGCGTGGGAAGTACGGCACCCGGATGCGTATCTTCCCGCGCTTGCCGAACTTGCGGCTGATGAATTGCACGCGGGCGCGGCGCAGGTGATTGCCGCGCACGTGGCCGGACAGATGCCGCTGGTGATCCTGACGTCTGATCGGGATGTGGCAACCGCGACCGGCCCACTGGCACCCCGCTGTGGGTTGTTCGTTCCGCGTCCATCGCAGCGCTGAGCGGCACCGCACTACACTGTACGCATGACAGCGTTCGCTACGCCCGGTCCGTCTGCAACCAATCTCGCCGGACCTGCCAAGGTTCTCGTGTGTGACGCCCTCGCCAAAAGCGGGCTCGATGCGCTGCGGGGTCTTGGGTGCATGGTCATGAATGACCCGGGACTTGGCGAGGCCACCTTGGCACGCGCGGTCAAGGACACCGACCCCGATGTGCTGATCACCGGCAACACGCCTATTTCAGCGGAAGTCATTGAAGCCAGCCCGCGTCTCGCGATGATCGTGGTGGCTGGAACCAGTACTGATCATGTGGACATTGCTGCCGCAAGCCGTCGCGGCATCTTTGTGGCGAACTGCCCGGGCCGCAATGCAACCGCTGTGGCGGAACTTGCATGGGCGTTGATCTTGGCATGTGACCGACGAATTCCCGAGCAAACCGCCGCACTGCGAGCAGGACATTGGAAGCAGCGCGAATTTGCGCAAGCCGTTGGACTGCACGGGCGCACGCTGGGCATTGTTGGACTTGGACAAGTGGGACAGGAAGTGGCACAGATCGGTCGCGCGTTCGGTATGGATGTGATCGCTTGGAGCCGCAATCTCACCGAAGAAAAAGCCATCGAACACGGTTGTGGATTCTGCGCCAGTCTCATCAATCTTGCCAAGCTCAGCGATGTAGTCAGTATCAGCGCGGGTGGCGGCGACGACTCCGACAACTTGATCAACGAGAAGTTCCTTGCCGCACTGAAGCCAGGAGCCATCTTGGTGAATACCAGCCGAGGCGGCGTGATTGACCAGGCCGCTCTCAGCAACGCGGTGCGTACGCGATCGCTGCGGGCCGGCCTTGATGTCTGGGCCAACGAGCCGGAGGGAACTGACGATGCATTTACGGATCCGCTTGCGCAAGAGCCTGGCGTCATTGGCACGCATCACATTGGCGCGCTGACGGAGCAAGCACAACGTGCTGTTGCCGATGAAGTCGTTCGTGTCGTTCGCGCGTGGGCAGAGCGCGGGCATGTACCGCACTGCGTGAACCGCGCCGTGGCAACTCCGGCAACCACGCTGCTTGCCGTGCGCCATGTCAATCGGCCGGGCGTCCTTGCCCACGTGTTCGAGACGCTTGGACAGGCGGGGATCAACGTGGAAGAGATGGAAAATATTGTCTATTCCGGCGGCGAAGCGGGTTTGGCACGTATCCAGATGGATCGAACTCCAAACGAGGCGCAACTTGCTGCGATCCGTACCAACCCGAACATCTTGAGCGCAACGCTTAGCACGATCACGCGGCGGGCATGAGTGGGCATGGGCGGGCATGAGTAGGCATGGGCGCGCATGTTTCGTGGCCCATCGCAGTGATCGGCACGTGCAGTATTGGTCGGCGCCGTTGCGCTAGACGCCAAGTGCCTTGCGCTTGCCATCGGTGAACACCATATGGTTGTCGAGGTGCTTGACGTAGATGTCAAGGATTTCACCCAGCGTCACTTTCCCGCGCTGCGTGTGAATGCCGACACGAGCAAACGCCGCTGGCTCCAGAGTGCGAAGCCAACGTGCCGTGAATCGGCGATTGGTGTCGAACAACTCCAGCACTTCGTTGGCATCCATGGCTGCGTTGTCGAGGCGCGCGATGAATGCGTTCTCGTCATAACTCACCAGTAGCGGCATGTCTTCCGCGGCAATGCGACGCATCCGGTGACTGGCTGCCTGATCGCTGTCGACCATGTGCACCATGACTTCTTTGATGCTCCACGTGCCAGGGGCCAAGCGAGTGTTCAGCTGCTCAGTGCTCAGCCCGCGGGCGGCGTTTCGCAGCGTGGCTGCCCCGCGCTCGTATGCGTCAATGGCGGCGGAATGCGCGTGTGGCTGCGTCAGAGTGGTCATGCAATAAGTCTAGGGGCTCGAAAGGCGAGATAACGCGCGGTGGATTTCCTTGGACTTCCTGCCAATTCAACCTATACTCCTGAGTTCTGATTCTTTGACAATTTGGGGCCGTACCGGCATCGACCGGACAGGCAACGCACAGTGTGGCGCGTCGTGGAGCATGCCGGCCACGTTAAAAAGCATGCAAATTCACAACTGCCAATAACACGCAGTACGCTCTCGCAGCCTAATTAGGCTGTGCAGTGAGTCCCCCCACGCCTGAATAAGGGGGCCGCTGTCAAAAATCAGGCTGGTTCCAATGGGCTGACATGCTTCGGCGGAACGAGATGATGCATGTCTTGGTTCGCACACCCCGTTGCGGGGGTCTGTGCGGTCGACAATCAATCCGCAAACACACTCGTAGAGGCATTGTGCGGACTGTTTCGGCACAGGGGTTCGACTCCCCTCGGCTCCACTTGATTTCTTGGATGTCGGTCATCTGTGACCGGCAACCATTCGTACCTACCGCGGTGCTCTTTTATGGGCACCGCGGTGTTGTTTTTAGAAGAATCGCATTTGCTACTGCCGCAAATACCAAGAACTCCGGTAGCACTTGCCGTATCTCCTAGCGGTGCTTCCATGCAACGCGTGACAGATCCTCCCATGACCGCGCCTTCAAACGAATCTCCCGCACCACGCGAAGCCGCCCCGCGCAGCAGTGATGAGGCGGCCGTTCGCTACTGGGGTGCCATCTACGCGTACATCCGACAAAGCGGTCGCCGCGATGAAGAGGCCCGTGAACTCACCCAGGGCTTCATTGCAGATGTCCTGTTAGGCAGAAATCTCTTGGGGCGCCTTGATGAGAAGCGTGGACAGTTCCGCACATTGCTCTTGAGCGCGGTGCGCAACTACCTCGCTGACGTGTATCGATTCAACCACGCCGCGCGCCGACATCCAGGCAGTGGGCGTGTCATCCGCAGTGATGATCTTGCCAACGATGCCCTACCCGATCGTCAGAACCCCGCCCCCGAATCCGCGTTCCACCGTGCATGGATCAGCATGCTGATTCGCGATGCTGCTGAAGCGATGCGTGCCGAGTGTGTCGCCCACGGTCGCGATATGCAATGGGATATCTTTGAGTCGCGGATCCTGCGACCCATGCTCGAAGGTGCGCCGCCACCTTCCTACGAATCACTCATGGAGCGCTGGAACCTCACCGCGCTCAGTCAAGTTTCGAACACCATCGTCTCCATGCGCCGCTCATTTGCCGCGCATCTTGTCCAGGGCGTTGGCGCGACAGTGGACACCTCGCCGGCCGGTGCGCGCGGCGAACTCCGCGAACTGATGTCTCTTCTGGAAGGACGAATGCAATGACGAATCCTGTTGATCCAACCACGCGCCCTGAGCCATTTCAAGACGGATCACTGCGCGACACACTGGCGTGGGTACTGCACTCGCTTGATCAGCCCGCCGTCGCATCGGGTGACTGGATCGCCTATGAGGTGGATGCCAAGCGCGGAACCGCGGTCGCACTCCTCACCGATCCAACCACCCCGCTTGCTCGCCTTCGCCGCGCCCGCATCCTGTGGGCTGCGCTGCGCTCCGAAGGTGAGCGAGCAGAAGATCGATCCATGGGGAGTCGCCTTGCGATCGCGGCTACGTCAGCTGCGTACCTCTTCCACGGTGAACGCATCTCCAATCACGATGATGCCGCTCTGCTCACTGCTCTTCGCAGCGCTGTCGCTGATGATGCCGTCCCAGCAGAAGTACGACTCATGATGCAGATGGCAGAACGAAAGTTGACCGGTCCGATCGGTTGACTGCCCCGCGCAGCAGAGGTTGAAATCAACTTGCGGGAACTGCTTTGGGCGCAGCGACCGGAGCAGTTGGGTCCGGAGTCACTGGTGCCGCACCGGTGGCAGGCTCAGGAGTGTCGGATGCAGCTGCAGCCTGCGGTTTGGATGCGGTCGGCCGCACAGCGGTGATTGGCTCAATCATTCCATCATTGCCGGTTTCTGGAACAACCGCCGGGTCACGCGCGCGCAGGTCGTCCCAACGAACGCGTGAGCCACCAACCACGGTGCCGGTCGCAAAGGCGGCGTCGATCAGCGCTATCTCATAGCCAGAAAGCGCGTTGACCTCACGGGTCTGTGCGTCACCAAGTCTGCTGGCCGCTTCAAGCACATCGATGCTGTTGCGCAGTCCAACATCAAACTGCCGCTTCTCGGCTTCATAGGTGCGCCCTGCCAGAATCGACTCCAAACGAGCCGCCAAGATGCGTTGCCAGGTTGTGTCAATGGCATCCACGGCATTGAGCACTTCTTGACGAATAGCAAGTGCACGCGCATCTTTCGTGGCCATGCGTTGTACGCGCTGCAGCACCGCGCGCCGCAGCTGGCTCATACGCGCTTCATTGCCGATGGGGATCTCGGCACGGGCAGCCACCGTGTACTGATCCGCGTCGCCAATATTGCCAAAGCTGTCGGAGAATCCACTGCCGGCACCGAGCATTTGGTACGAGTAGTCCACCGTAAAGAGTGGCAAAGTCCCATTGCGTGCAACTTCGACGTTGGTGGCATCAACCGCCAATTGCAATTCCAACTCCAACATTTCCATGCGATTGCGCACCGCGCCATCAGCAAGGATATTGGCATCAAGTTGCAAGCCCAGTGGATTTGGCTGCGTTGCCGGAATCAATGCACAACCGTCGGACATGGGCATATCCGGGTCATTCATGATGCGCTTCAGATCTCGCTGGCGATTCCGCAGCGCCGCATCAGCAAGGATCAGATTCTCCAACGTTGATCCAACGCCACTCTGCGCACGCAAGATTTCCACCAACGGAGCATCACCGTTGTCCACGCGGCGCTGGGCACGATCGAGCTGTGCGATTGCAAGGTCATACTGCTGCTTACGAACTTCTAACTCGCGGAAGGTGCGGTACTGATTCCAATAGGCTTTATCCGCGTTGGCGAGAATTCGAATGGCCTCAAGCTTGGTACGCGAGTCCGTGATTTGACCCTGCAGCTTGGAGACCCGAATGGATGCAGTGGCCACGCCTACACCAGCATCGCGCAACAGCGGCTGGCTGATGGACATGAGTACTCCACCTTGATCCGTCTCAGGACTAAATCCGGAGACCTGTTCGGATTGGGTGTACTGCGGTTGGAATTTCACCAACCCGCCGGTGGCAAGCGGTACCGCCACACCCATCTTCACCTGGTCAGAGAAGAGACCTTCACTGTTCTGCAACTGTGTCAGCAAATTACTACCGTTACGGTTGTAATCGGCGTAGAAGAGGCTGTTGAACTTTGCCTCCTCTTGAGTGATAGTCGTCTTGGCAATATCAGGCGCTATCAACTGCACCCGCAAATCCAGGTTGTTGGCGAGTGCCAACGCGCGAACTTCGGCAATGGAAAGCGTTCGAGTGCGCTCGTAACGCGTTGATCGGAAACTACCCGCCGTTGCCTGCGCCACTGCATCTTCAGCCGGAATCGGGGGACCGTAGGTCGCCGACGTCAGATCCACCGGCTCGATCGCCTTCAGGGCGTTGTCCGGTGCAGTGAACGGCGTTTCTTCAGCACGAAACAAATCGTTCTGGCAGCCAGCGGCCAAGAACGAGAGCGTGGTGAAGATGGCGGGAAGGAATCGACGCATCGGGTCACTCGTGACGAAGTGCCTCAATGGGGTCAAGCCGCGAAGCCTTGTACGCAGGGAACATGCCGAATGCAACTCCGACGCCGGCACTAAAGACGATGGACAGGATCACGGCCCATGCCGGTACATCGGCCTGCTCAAGATTTGCTCCGGGAATGTATGTCAGGCTCACTGCCATCAACTTCCCAATCACCAATCCGGCAATTCCACCAAGCACAGTGAGTGTCACTGCCTCCAACAGAAATTGCAGCAGGATGGCCGCCGATGTCGCGCCAACAGCTTTGCGCAATCCGATTTCGCGGGTGCGTTCGCTCACGGATACCAACATGATGTTCATGATGCCGATGCCGCCAACCAACAGCGAGATGCCCACAATTCCTCCGGCGATCGCCGTGACACCCGATGCCAAACTCTTGAATTGGTTGATGTACTGATCCAGTGCCGCAACACGGAACGTGTCGGGATCGTCTGGCTGCAGACCGCGTTGGCGGCGCATCACGTACTCCACTTCCGCCTTCGCCTCCTCAGCGGTCTCTGGGCTGGTGGCGATGGCCGCAAACTGCATGAAATACCAGCCATCCAGCAACTTCTCTGCCACACTGAACGGGATGAAGATCTCCGCCTCGCTGGAGTTCATTCCCAGCATTCGTGCCTGAGTGGTTTCCACCACCCCAACTACCAGGAAACGGCGTCCGCCAAGCAGAATGTGTTCGCCAAGTCCGCCGTTGTCGTCCGTGTCAATCTTCAGTTCCGTGACGGCGGCCTGGTTCACCAGCGCCACTTGTCGCGCCGTATCAACATCGATTTGGCTGAACGGTCGACCGCGCATCACCTTGCGGCCCACGGCGTCGTGCCATGCTGGCCAAATTCCGTTCACGGTCATGCCGTCAATGAGTTCCGTGTCACTCTCAACGCTCATGGGCAAATCAACAATCGGAGAAATACCCTTGATAGAAGGGCACTGATCCATAATTGCCTGCGCTTCGCTGACCTTGAGGCGACACTTCTCCCACGGGAACTTGGCACGCGGCACGTTGTCGGGACGGTTGGGGAACACATAAAGCCGAGCCGCGCCAACGCTCTCAAACTCAGAAAGCACCTTGGCCTTCAGCCCCGTCAGCGCCGCGATCACCGCCGTCACACTGGCAACACCGACAATGATTCCCAGTGCGGTGAGAAACGACCGCGTCTTGTTCGCCCAGATTTGACTGAGCGCCATACCGATCGCCTTCAGGAAGAAGAAGATGGTGAGTCCGCGCCCTTCGCCCTTCGCGCCCTTCCGAGATGGTGCTTTGGTGTTGGTCATGCGGCCGCCTCTTCAGCATCGGCGCGACGACGTTGTGTAGCGCGCGCCTCTTCCACGTAGGGGCTCACTTCAAAGTCTTCCTCGGCTGACAAATCACTGAGAATGCGCCCGTCGCGCAGTCGGACCACGCGTTGACAATGGGCGGCCACGTCATTTTCGTGGGTGACAATGATGATGGTCTGCCCTTCCCGGTAGATGCGCGTGAACAGTGCCAGAATTTCCGCGGTAGTCGCGGAGTCGAGATTTCCCGTTGGCTCATCGGCCATCAGGATTTTCGGGTTGTTGAGAATCGCACGGGCGATCGCCACGCGCTGCTTCTGTCCGCCGGAGAGTTGATTGGGACGGTGATCAACACGGTCACCAAGGCCCACACGCTGCAGCGCGGAGAGCGCGCGTTCACGTCGAGCGCGGAATCCGCCTGCGGTGGCGGAATACATCAGTGGAAGTTCCACATTCTCTAAAGCGGTCTGGCGAGCAAGCAACTCAAAGCTCTGAAAGACAAAGCCAATTTCCTCGTTCCGAATGAGCGCCAATTCATCAGACTTCATGGCGCTGACCAGGCGCCCTCCGAGTGTGTATTCGCCGCTGGTCGGGCGATCGAGGCATCCGAGCATGTTCATCAGTGTGCTCTTACCCGAGCCAGAGCTACCCATGATCGCCACCATCTCATTGCGGCCAATGTCAAGATCAACCCCGCGCAGCGCGTGAATGGTCTCGACGCCAACGCGATAGACCTTGGCAATTCCGCGAAGTTGGATGATCGATTCACTCATGTCTATTCAAATCAAGCGCTTCCGCATGATGGCACGCAGTTCACGGGGGTTACCTGCGTTTCCGGTCAAAATCGCATGCGCATTCCGCGACCACGGCCGCCACCACCACCGCCACCCGAACCGCCGCCTGCCCCACCACCAAAATCTGACTCCTCTGCTTTGACGGCATCGCCATCCTTCAAGCGCTCCAAGGATTTGTATGGGCCAACCACCACAACCTCACCTTCCTTCAATCCATCAACGATGATGGTGTTGGTGAGGTTGGATGGCCCAGTAGCCACCGGGGTCGCCACCGCTTTACCGTCAATCACTCGGTACACCATGCTGAGATTTTTTGCGCCAGCAGTGATCAGCGGACTGCTCTTCAACGCATCCGGTAGGTCTTCAACCTTGCGGTCAATCACGGCTTGGCTTGGAACATTCAGCCCACTGTGGCGAGCGATTGAAATATCAACATTACCGCCCAGACCACTGAAGATCTGCTCGCCATTCAGATCAAGGAGTACCGCTGTCTTGAAGAATCCGGTGCCATCTTTATCGTTGGTTCGGCTGAGCGCTACTTCCTCCACCGTTCCAGCGAAGATGCGCTTCTTATAGCCGTTAATTCGAACTTCACCCGGTTGATCCTTGGCGACTCGTGGAATGTCTGATTCACTGACCTTGGCGGTGAGTTTCATCTTGCTCAAGTCGGCAATGGTGAGGATCTTTGTTCCCGGGTTATTCATGGTGCCAACCACCACCAGTTCGCCAACCTCGGCATTGAGCTGGGTAATGATGCCATCGATCGCCGCGACCACTACCGTCCTCCGGAGCGCCTCGCGCTGCTGGTCAATCTGCGCTTCGGCGGCGGCCAAGCTTTTCTCCAGTTGAACGATGGTGTTCTTCTGCGCTTGGAATTGCGCATCGAGGTCTGCTGCGCGCGTCACGGAATCCTCATATGCCTGCCGACTGATGTCGCCGGCACGAAAGAGCGACTCCTGCCGTTGCGCTGTAGCGCGCGCATTCTCCAGGGTGTTCTGCGTACCAACGATGCGGGATCGCTCCGCTTCCAGGCGGTAGCGCTCACCATCGCGACGGGCTTCCACACTCTGCAACGCTGCCTTGAGATCGCGATCATCAAGACGCATGATCAGGTCGCCCGCGCGAACGCGCTCACCCTCGCGGTGCGGCAATTCCACAATGCGCGCCGACACTTCCGCTGACACGTCCACCTTGCGCTTGGGTTCAATGATTCCCGGTGCGGAAACCGTCTCCACCAACACCCCCACTGTTGCTGGTTCCATGCGAACCACGGTGGCCTCCGGACCTCCGACGTTTATCCACGCCCAGATGTCCTTTCCAGCGAACAGCGCCACCAATCCAACAACCAAGGTGACGGCGATCGAGACAATGAGTGCGGGTCGCATATCGAGGCTAAATCCTGTGGGGCAGCGGAACGAGAGCCGTTCCGGAATACCTCAGAATTATACGCCGCGAGTTAGCCGGCAGGCTCGATGGTGACGGTCAGTCCGCGAGTCTGAAACTGCTCTTGGATGAGTTCGGCACGCTCGCGATGGGTGACCATCAGCAGTGCAACCCCGGACTCATGCGCTTCCACGGTGCGCTCCACGGCATCACTGACGGTGAGCCGCGCAAACTCCACCACCGAGCGAGTGACCAGCGAAAAGTCGCTGACATCGTCATTGTGGAGGAGTACCGCCCATCCTGGCATCTGCTTGCGCTGTGGAGGAGCAACTTCAGGAAGCACCGCGGTGCCTCCCTCTGCAGACTCTGACGAAGCAACGATCTGACTGCTGGATTGAACGACACCGACATGCGAGTTAAACATTAAGACGAATCACACCGGATCCTGCATCTGAAATCAAGTGCAAATTGTTGTTATCGGCGGGAATCTTCCCCTACTTACCACTTAAATACGAGCTTGCCAAACTGCTCGCCTGCCTCCAGGCGCGCATACGCCGATTCGGCGGCGGCTGGCTCAAAGACCTCATCCACGGTGGCACGGAGCGCCCCGCTTTGCAGCAGGGCAATGACGCTGCGAAACTCATCCATCGAACCCATGGTGGAACCAATGATGGAGAGCTGATTCCAAAAGATGCGAGCAAGATCGGTGGTGCCATCAGCGCCCGTGGTGCATCCGCAGGTGACCAACGTGCCGCCGCGAGCCAAACTCTTGATGCATGGCAAATGCACGGCCTTGCCAACGCTCTCCGCCACAATATCAACGCCGCGTCCAGCGGTTGCCTTGCGCACTTCACGCGACCAATCAGCACCGGTGTCGAGCACAGTGAAGTTGGCGCCGAGCGTCTTGGCGCGCTCCAATTTTGCTGCATGACGGCTGGTCACAATCGTGGTGCACCCAAAGTGTCGCGCAATTCCCAATGCGGCAAGGGCAACGCCGCCACCGATACCGGGAATGAGCACCGTCATGCCTGCCTGTAAACGCGCACGCGTCACCAGCATCCGCCATGCCGTGAGGTGCGTGAGTCCGAACGCCGCCGCGTGCACCGGATCAATGTCGCCGATTTCCAAGACATTGGTCGCCGGAGCAACGAAGTACTCCGCATGCGTACCCGGGCAATGCTCACCGATCATGAAGATGTCTTCGCCGGACGGAGCGTGCCCCGGTCGCGGCGCCTCGGTGCGCATGACCGCCGCATTGAGAATCACCCGCTTGCCAACCCATGCCGCATCAACGCCGGCGCCCACGGTGTCAACGATGCCAACGCCATCGGATCCGCCGATCGTCGGCCACTGCACTTCGATACCTGGTAAGCCCCGGCCAACCCAGAGGTCCAAGTGATTCAGTGCCGACGCCTCGGTGCGGACCCGCAACTCGCCGGGAGCGGGAGTGCACTCGGACCGACCACCTGTAAAGCGGACATTTGGAGCGACGGGGGTACCTTGACGGAGGACTTCAATAGCGCGCATGGAGGTCGAGTGTAGGACGCGCGGAACTACGATGCACGAGAGGAAACCCCATGAAATTCACCGACCTTCCCACCTGCCCTCGCTTTCTTTCCTGCGCCGCCACCATCATGGCAATCGCCTGTGCCCGGATGACACATGCCGCGCCGCAGCAACAGCAAATGGCTGATCGCGCTCGGCAGGTTGCTGAGCAAATGGCGCTGTGCCCGATCAAGGCAATGCCCGCATCACTTGACGCTGGTTTCGTTGCGCCACAGACCGACGTGAAGTTTGAAGCAATACTTCTGAATACTCTTGATCGTCCGGTGAAGTGTGTTCGCAGTGCGCCCAGTTGCACGTGCACCACCGTCGACATGCTCGGAAAGGAGATACCCGCAGGCGGCACGCTCAAGGTTCCCCTCTCCATGCGAACCAGCGGCGCAACCGGCGAAAAGTCCGCGCAAGTAGTGCTGATGTTTGATGGCGTACCCGGACTCGTGGAACTGAGCATCAAAGCGGAAGTGACTTATCCGGTTCGCGGAATTCAGATGAGCGTTGGCACTGATGGCAAGCAGCGTCGTGATCCATTCATCAATGCGTTTGACAACAAGGCAAATGTCACCGGCGAAATTACTGTGGAGTCGATTGATGGAAAGTCGTTTCGCATCATGTCGGTCGGCGGCGCAGCGCCAGCCTTTGTTGACTACAACCCAACCGAGCAAGGCCCGCGCGAAAGCTACCGCGTGCGCTACGACTTCTCCAGCCTGCCCTGCGAGCGCGTTCCTAAGTACCTGGTGATTGAAACTGATCGAGCTGATGCGCGTCTAATTGACATGCGTGTACGCCATGAATGCACGAAAATAAGCGCAAATTTTGGCTTCGCTCAGTACCGTGAGAACGTGGGCATCCTGGCGCCCGGTGCAACCAAAGTCATTGAAGTTGAAATCAAACACGCGAACGGCGTTCGCATTGATTCGGTGACAAGTACTGATCCGCGTGTTGATGCAAAGTTGTTGGACCAGAAATCCGGCGCTGAAGACGGGCTCATGGTGCGGGTGGCCGTCACTGCTCGTGCAGACTCAGCAGGTATGGTCTTGACCCCACTTCGTTTCGTTGGTGTTGGCCCGGATCCGAAGAAGCCCGTACCGGCCGGGCAGCCAGTGGCTACTACTCCGCGCGAGTCAGACTTTCTCATCTACCTGAAGATTGAAGCGCTAGTTCCGCAGTTGCAAGCCAAGCCAGTCACAGACGCAACGCAGAAGGAAATTCCCGCTGCAGTGCGCGCGGTGGTGCTCGCGCCCGCATCCATTCCGGCTGATGCGCGCGTCAATGCAGAAAAGATCACTACGCTTGGTACACCCAACGTTCCCTCACGTGTCGTCCAACCCTTGCCGGTGATTCTGCGAATAGCGGATCGCGCTGAAGACGTGCCGATGGACGCGGCACGATTCGCTGCAGCGAAGGCGGCGGTCAGTAAGGGTCTTGCGTTCATGCGCTCCACTCAGGGTCCGAACGGCGGGTGGATGGAAGACACCTCTGCGAAAGCGACTGATCAAAGTAAGTCGTCAACCGCCGTGCCAAACGCAGTGACGGCACTGGCCCTGAAGGCGTTCGCGCAGGCTGGATTCCCTGCAAAAACTGACATAAATGCGCGCAAAGCCTTGGCGTTTGTCACCGCTGGAACGCAGGTGGCGGGTGCATTTCAGCCGGACCTCGGCGGCGGATTGGCAAACTATGTGGCCAGCATGGTTCTCATGGGTCTTGCCGCGCAACAAGATCCCGCGCTCGCCATGGAGATGGAAACTGTGCGAACGTGGCTTGTGAAAAATCAGTGGGACCAGTCCCAAGGGATCAGCCCGAATGCGGATTGGTTCGGCGGTGCGGGATACGGAAGTCACGGACGTCCCGACCTATCCAATACGCAACTCATGCTTGATGCATTGCACGATGCCGGTGTGTCGACCGATGATCCCGCCGTGCAACGTGCCTTGGTGTTCGTACAACGCACTCAGAACGTCAAGAGCAATGACGCATCATGGGCGCAACATGGGAACGGTGATGGAGGCTTCGCTTACACGGCCGCCAACGGTGGCGAGAGCTTTGCAAGTGAAGTGGCCGGCGAGGGTCGATACGGTGAGAAGATGCCGCCGGAGACGCGTGCGCTTCGTAGTTACGGAAGCATGACCTACGCTGGCTTCAAGAGCCTGTTGTATGCCGGACTTGCTCCGAATGATCCGCGCGTCATCGCCGCCTTCGATTGGATTCGATCGCACTGGACATTCACAGAGAATCCCGGACTCGGTTCACAGGGTCTCTACTACTACCTGCACGCCGCTGCGCGCGCGCTCAACGCATCGGGAGCGATTAGCGTGACAGTGATCAGCGACGCTGCCCACGCGAGCACGCCAGAAAAAGCCTCAGAAACACCTGTAAAAGGCAGCGCTGCCCGCAATTGGCGCAATGACATGACCGATGCCCTACTGACCTCGCAACGCGCTGATGGCAGTTGGATCAACAGCGCGGATCGCTGGCAAGAGGGTCAACCAGACCTAGTCACGTTGTACGCACTGTTGGCGCTTGAAGAAGTGCTCAAGCCGGTGACGCAGTCGCAGTAATTGTTCGTCGTGCCAGGACCGCCATAGCGGCGACTTCGGCAATCAGAACAGCACCCAATGCTTGGTGCGCAGTGGTGGCTGCTACTTCCCAGACAGGAACCATCTCACCCCTGCGCAGCAATACGGCCGCAAGAGCCGCAATGCCGAGGGCAACCTGCAGTCCCACCGTGTGCATTGCTGCCTTGCCCACACGCCGCAATGGCGGAGCTTCAACGGTGCGGCCGCAGCGAATGGCTGCCACGAGCACCAGTACGAAGGCGATCACTGCCATGGTCACATGACCATGCAGCGCCCACTTGGGGAGTTGAGCACCTTCGTCACCAGTCGGCGGTATCTGCAGGTGCCGCATAGCAGCTCCAAGAAAGAGTTGCAGAGTAATAGCCACGAATGCCAAGCCCGTCAGCAGCCTCATGGTGCTCGCGCCCGGCACTGCCACGCGCACTCGCTCCCATGCACTGCTCACCGCAAACGCCGACACCAATGCCAATGCAAAGACAAACTGACCCAGCATGCCGTGCACAATGGCGAGCGTGGTGCTCGGGGACAGATCCGTCGCGTTCATGCTTGAGGTCACTGTGCCAGTCACGCGCAAACCACCCAAGATTCCTTGGCAGATCACTAACGTCAATAGAATGGTCACTGCCGTACGGGCAAACTTGCTCGCACCGCTGCGCCAGACCGTGGTGGCGTACGCAAGCACGGTAGCTCCAACGAGCATTCCAAAGAGACGGTGCGCGTGCTCATAGAAGATGCCACCCTTCATTTCACTGACGGGATAGAGCAGCATGTTGTGACCGAAACTGTTCGGCCAGTCCGGCACCGCCAGCCCGGCTTCGTAGCCGGTGACGAGCCCACCAATCACAATCATCACCAGAATGTTGGCGGTGGCCACCATGCCCATGAGAGTGACGGGCGACGGTAGCCGCCGCGCCGATGTCCGAGCACTACCGATCCGCTCGCCGATCGAACCAAGCAGTGCGCTCGCAGCGAAGAGGCCGATGACGTAGGCGGCGGGGCGGACGGGTGATCCGCCCTGTTCGTCGCGCAGAAAGGCGCCGACCACCATGAGGTTGATGGTTGCTGACACTAAACCAACTGACAGACCGCTGGCCTGGCCAGGCGCGAATCGGCCGGCAAGGAATCCACCAAACAACACACACGCCAGCGCGCCCACAAATAATGCCTCGCCCGCCACAAAGCCGGGCTGCAGGAGCGCCAGGTAACTCAGCGTCCACATGGCAACCGTCACCACAAAGCCAATGGCCAAGTTCATCGGCCGGACCCAACGCGACCACGCGATCACAAAGCCACTGCCGACGACCATCAATAAAATTAACGCGGAAATGCCCAGCGGCGCAGCGGGCGCCGGCGTGACCACCGGGGTGGACGTGAGGGCGGCAGCGGCGGAATCCTGAATCGCAATCAGCATGTGCATCGGCAAGGCTCCATTGAAGGTTGATACCTATGCTATTCATCTCGACCCCCCGCGGATCGAATCCGATGCCCGCATCAATCACTCCAGCACCCGCTCCCGCCACGCCCGGAAATCCGCCGCCCGCGATGACGGGAATCGAGGTTATCAATGCCGCGCCGACACCCAGCCACGCGGTGATTTGGAGCCGGTTGTCCAAGGCTCGGCTCAGCCTGCTGGTGCTACTCACTGCTGCGGTCGGTTTCGTGGTGGCGCCGACTGATCCACAGGGATGGTGGATGCGCCTCCTGTGGACATGCCTTGGCACAGCACTCGCTGCGGCCAGTGCCGCCATGCTCAACCAAGTTGCCGAAATGCGTCGCGACGGCCTGATGCGCAGAACCGCCAATCGACCGTTGCCCGCTGGTCATGCGCGACGAACCACCGTGTTCGTGGTTGCAGTCCTGCTTGGGTATGCGGGATGCACCGTGCTTGCCATGGGCACCACCCTGATGGCGGCCACGTTCGCTGGCGTAAACATTCTGCTCTATGTGTTGCTGTACACACCGCTCAAGCCGCGGACGACTCTCAATACATTGGTGGGTGCAGTCACCGGAGCGATTCCACCAGTGATTGGCTGGACAGCTGCTACCGGAAGTATTGCACCCGGGGCGTGGGCACTCTTTGCCATTCTTTTCGTTTGGCAGATTCCGCATTTCTTGGCCCTCGCGTGGCTGTACCGCGCGGACTACACGGCGGGTGGATTCGTGATGTTGCCTTCGCGTGATCCGGATGGCACCGCGACTGGCCAAGCGTGCCTGCTCTCAAGTTTGATGTTGGTACCGGTGTCACTCCTCGGCACCATGTCCGGCATTGCTGGCTTTGGCTACGCAGCGGTGGCCTTCGCCGCCGGTCTTTGGCTTGTGTGGCTTTCGCTGCGTTTCCTGCTTGAAAGGAGCGATGCGCGCGCACGGCGGCTGTTCTTGGCAAGCCTGATCTACTTGCCAGTCGTCATGGGCGCCTTGGTCATTGATCGCGGCAGCGTCGTGACCACTGCAACGCCCGTCGACGGAGCAGTCATTCTTGAGGTACCCGCACAGTGAGCGATCCGCATCCACTGGGATTCCCAACACTCACCCTGCGCGGCGGTGGTTGGATTCTGTTGGCGTTGCTTGCCATCAGTTGTGGATTCTTGGCGTGGGCGCTAAGCGGTGTATTCACTGGTGACCGTCCCATCGGCAGCGGTAAGGATCCCGCGGTGTACGGATTCACACTGGAACCACTGCACGCCGATCGCGGCGTCCTTGTGGGGAGCGGAAGCCCGCGCGACTTCCTGCCATCATTGGACGCACCCGCCGTCATGCGTAGTGCGGACATGTTGCGATGGAATGAAGAGCACCGAACGAAGTACGTGGTCAGTAATGACCGCGTGGCGGGCGTAGTGGTGAACGGCGAGGCCCGCGCGTATCCGCTGGCTGTTCTCAACGCTCATGAAGTGATCAATGACACGCTTGGTGGCGTACCAATTGCCGTGAGTTACAGCCCGCTTACCGACAGCTTGGTGGTATTTGATCGGCGCATCGATGGCCAAGAGCGGACCTTTCATGTCAGCGGACTGCTCTACAACAGCAACTTGGTGATGTACGACCGCGCAGCAGGGGCCGATGGACAGAGTCTGCCAAGTGCAAGCCGCACCGAAGCCTCACTATGGAGCCAACTTGGCATGCGCGCCATTGCCGGCCCCGCTGCAGCACGTGACGCGCGAATCCTTCCGCTTCCTGATGTGAACATCACTTCCTGGCGCATGTGGACGGCGGTGTGGCCGGATACCACGGTGATCATGGGCGACCCCGCACAGTCGAGTCGATACAAAGAATTCAGTTACGCGCGCTACTACCTCTCGCCCCGCGTTGACTTTCCAGTGAGTGGACTGGTTGCTTCCGTCCGTGAACCGA
>JBDKKN010000054.1:0-2907 GCA_039796075.1 Planctomycetota bacterium
GAGTCAGGCATGGAAGCCATTGGCTCCACACGCAAGCGCTTCAATGTGCGCTTCTTTGTCGTGGCGATGACGTTCTTGCTCTTTGATGTTGAGGTGATCTTCCTGTACCCATGGGCGGTTGCGTACACGCAACTTGAGCCACAGAGCCCGATGGCCGGAATTTTCTTAGCTCGCATTCTGTTCTTCATCGGCACCAGTGTCATCGCTTACATCTATGCGTGGCGCAAGGGTGTATTCCGCTGGGACTGATCGAACGGTTCGCTGCGCTTGGCGCTACTAGTTGATTCCTATATCTGCGAGTCCTTGGTGATCATCACAGATGCTCACCAGCGTTCACTTGCATTCTGTGGTGACAGCGGCCAGCCGTCGCCGTGCACACCATTGATGGTGGTGCCATTGTGAATTCCAGAACGTACAAACTCTAGAAAGTCACAGGGAAACGGCAGTTCTGGCTTGGTGAGTGCGTCCAACGCCATGGTCTCGTCTGGAGTCATGACCACACTCATCGATCCCATGTTGTCTTCAAGCTGCGCAAGGGTGCGCGTACCAATGATGGTGCTCGCCACACCTGGTCGGTTCATTGTCCACCGCAAAGCAAGCTGAGCCACAGAGCATTTCTTCTGGGCAGCCATAGCGTGCAAGGCGTCTATCAAGACCCAGGTTCGCTCATGGAGATATTTTGAGTCAGACTTCACACGGGTGGAACCATCATCTGTTGGTAGGTGGTTTCGACTGAACTTTCCACTCAGAACACCACCACGCAATGGGCTCCACGGAGTGACTCCCATGCCTTCATGGATGGCCATGGGGATGAGTTCCGCTTCCACGGTTCGTTGCAGCAAGCTGTACTCAATCTGCAACGCGACCAATGGTGTTGCGCCATGGTGGCGCGCAAACGATTGTGCCAGCGTGCACACCCACGCGGGGTGATCGCTGAGACCAAGGTGGCGCACCTTGCCTTGGCGGACCAGTTGCTCCATACCGCGCATGAGTTCTTCAATCGGAGTGAGGCGATCCCAGAAGTGGCACCACAAGAGGTCGATGTAATCAGTTCCCAATCGTCGCAAAGAGTGCTCCACCGCGTTCATCATCCCCTTGCAGCTACTGCCACCGCCGTTTGGGTCCCCCGGCCACATGTTTCCACCAAACTTAGTGGCAATCACCACGCGATCACGGGTGCCAGCCCCGGCCCCGGTCCGGAAGTAGTCGCCAATCACCTTCTCGCTGTGTCCCTTGGTGTAGATATTGGCGGCATCGATGAAGTTTCCGCCAAGTTCAAGGTAACGGCTGAGCATGGCGTCACTGTGTGCCACGTCGGTTCCAAAGCCCCATTCTGTTCCAAACGTCATGGCGCCAAGGCAGATTGGGTGAACGCGCAAACCGCTGCGGCCAAGAGTGACATAGTGGGGTGCATTGGTAGTCATGGCAGCACGATAGGCGTGTCCTTCCCTATGCTGCAAGTCTGTGTCTAAATCACCATCATTGACGTTCTTTGGGGCTGCAGGCGAGGTCACCGGAAGTTGCACCTTAGTAGAGACGGAGCACGCTCGCGTACTCATCGACTTTGGTCTGTTTCAAGGGGCGATGTCCCAGGAGCAGCGCAACAAAGTTCCGCCCGCGCTGGACTTTCGCCGATTGAACGCGGTGGTGTGTACGCACGCGCACATCGATCACTGCGGCCGACTCGGCATGCTTCCTCGACTTGGATTTGAGGGTCCGGTGTTCTGCACCGAACCAACAGCGACCCTGTTGCCAATGGTGCTTCGCAGTTCTGCCAATTTGCAGAAGATGCGTGTTGAGGAGTTCCGTGAAGGTACTGGTCCGGATGCGGTGGTACTTGATCCACCACCAGACCCGTCAGTGAAGGTAGACGACCGACATGAAGATCCGCCGGTCTTGTATGCGCGCGGCGACGCCGAGCGTGTCAGTCGTAATTTGGTTGGGGTCCCGTATCGAGTGTGGCGAGAGATCGCCTCTGGCATTCGCATGCGCCTCCACGATGCAAGTCACATCATCGGTAGTGCGTCTGTTGAGCTGGAAATAGCCCACGGTGCATCGCGCATTCGAGTGGTTTTTTCAGGCGATATTGGCCCTTCTGGAGAGACATACCTCGCCGCGCGTGGCCACGCTCCAGAGGCCGACGTAGTGGTGATGGAGTCAACGACGGGTAGCCGCCCGATTGGAACACACGCGCCAGATACCGACGCGTCATTGCGTGAAGTGATCGAGCATTGTCGGCACGGTCGCCGCACCGCCATCATGCCCACCTTCAGTGTTGGGCGTGCGCAAGTACTTGTTCATCACCTTGCGCAGTTGTCGCGTGAAGGACTGCTTGACGAAATTCCGGTCTATCTCGACAGCCCGATGGCCATTCGTGCGGCTGAGTTGTGTGTTCAGCATCCATCGTTGCTCTCGGCGACCGCTCGCGCAATGATTGGCCGTGGGCATTCACCGTTTGAATTTGATTCGCTGCATTGCTTGTGGTCACGCAAGCACTCATTGAAGATTGCTGGGCGCGAAGGCGCAGGCATCATTCTTGCTGGCAGTGGATTCTGCGATGCTGGTCCCGTGTTGCATCACCTTGAGAATGCACTGTGTCACGACCGCGGGTTTGTGGTCTTCACCGGCTACGTGTTGCCAGGCTCCATGGCTGAATCACTGGCGAATGGCCTGGCGAAACGGGTCCGCATCAATGGCACGGAGATTGATGTCCGGGCGCGTATTTCTCGACTTCAGGGTCTCAGTGGACACGCTGACGCAGACCAAATGTGTGATTGGCTTGCCGGAAGTGGGCATGTTCCTGGCTTAGTGGTCTTGAATCACGGCGATGACGCCGCTCGGATTGGTATGGAAACACGCATCATGGCGGCGATGCCTACCAAGGTGGCGCGCCCCGCTTGCCAAGAC
>JBDKKN010000055.1:0-7844 GCA_039796075.1 Planctomycetota bacterium
GTCTTTGGCGTGGCCACTGGCGACGCACGCATGGTGATGCGCGCCGCCATGCGCATGGGCAATGTGGAGCCCGATTCCATTGACGAGCGCGCCCTACTTGACGATGTGCAAGAGGTGGTGGATCAATTTGTCGGCAAGCCGATCGCAGAAATTGATATTGCAACCGTGCTTGATAAGTTCTATCAAATCCTGCGCGATTACAAGGTTCGCTGCCCGGCGGACATGGTGCTTCTCATCAAGGCGATGGGCACCATTGAAGGTGTTGCGCGCGACATTGAGCCCGACTACGAAGTCATCGAAGCAGCGAAGCCATTCATCTATAAATTGGTGAACGACCGCTACTCGCCCAAGGCACTCACCAAGCGATTTACCAACACGCTGTTCTCCTATGCGGAGCTCATCGATTCACTGCCCAAGCAGATCACTGGAATCCTCCGCAAGATTCGTTTGGGCGAAGCGAAGGTCAATTTCCACTTCGAAGGCATTGAGCGATTCCGGATGACCGTGGAGCACATGGCAACCACGGTTGCCTATGCGCTGCTCATCAGTGCGTTGCTGGTTGCTAGCTCAGTCCTGCTGCATGCCGCCCATGGCGACACTGCAGGCATGGTGGGAACCATTGGCCTGGTCGGATTCCTGCTTGCTGGCTTCCTCTCCGTCGGATTGATCTGGGACATCTGGCGAACCCGCCGTGGTGTCACGCGCTCGGTGCGCGAAGAGGAACGCGACGAGCGCAAACTGAACGGGTAAGCCCGACGCACGGAAAGAAAAATGCTGCGAGCCCGGGTGCCGGGCCCCACCCCACGTGGGAGCCCCGCTCCTCGGACTCGCTGCTGCCCTTTCAGGCAGTTGCTAGAGTGCCGTGATTTGTGCCCTAGCGCAAGGACTATCGGGCGTAATAATGGTGGATATGTTCGTTTTATTTACGTCTCGATAATTCTTTACGAATTCAGGGGTCGGGAAGCCACCGGGTATGGCACACTGTGACCATGACCCCATTCAACGTCAAGACGCGAGCTATGGCCGGCACCTTTGCGATGTTGATGGCGTGCGCCAACGCCGCGGCGCAGTTCACTACCGATCCCAATTCGCCGGACGTGCTTGCCGATGGAACGAACGACCAAGTGCAGTCCAAGGTGGTGAATATCCCCACGGGCGGCTTCTACATGAGTTGGTACGACAACAGCACCGGCGGCTATGACCCGTGGGTGCAACGCTACGACGCCAACGGCGTCGGTCTGTGGCCCAACAAGGGCGTCCGCGTACTCGATACGAATTTCAGTAGCACGGAGGATTACGGCTTGACTTCGGATGCCGCTGGCAACGCAGTGATTGTCACGCGGAGCGACATCGGCGGGACCAAGATCATTGCCCAGGCAGTGTCTCCGTCCGGCGTGTTGCTGTGGGGCGCCAACGGCGTCACCCTTTCATCAACCGCTGCGGTGAATGCACCCAAAGCCGGACGCGCTGGGGACGGTGCAGCCGTTGCAGGCTGGACCGAAAGTAACCGAGCCAAAGTCATGCGTCTGACACCGGAAGGCACCGCTGCATGGGCGACTGCCGCCACTGTTTCCGACGGCACAGCAACCACCTTTCTCTCTGACTTGCAACCAGGCGATGGCGGCAGCGTCATTGCGTCGATTGTTCGCTACACAACCTTCAGTGGCGCAAAGACCATTCAAGCGCAGAAGTTCTCCTCCACTGGTGCGGCGCAATGGGTGGCAACCAACGTACGGGTATTTACCACTGGATCACTGCAATTTGGCAACTTTCCATCGTTCATCTCTGATGGTGAAGGCGGAGCGATCTTCTGTTGGTACGGAACCGGACCGCTGCAAAGCTATGCACAGTGGGTCTCGCCAACTGGCGCGCTTCGCTTTGGAACGAACGGCGCCGGCGTGACCGCCGCCACCAGCCTGGAGCGTGTTTCGCCCAACGCGACGTATGACCCGACCCTGCGACGCATCTACGTAGCGTGGACCGAGCACGTGCCGAACTCCAGTTTGTACGGCTCGGGCGGGCAGAGTTTCTCCGAAGATGGAACGCGACTCTGGGGCGATACCGGTGTGAACTTCTCACCAACCGAGACCACCTATGAAGAAACCCAGGCTCGGGTTGCCATGCTGGGTGAGTTCCCAACATTCTCGTCGGTGCGCGCTTCGGCATACGGCTCACAGCGGGCGAGCGCCCGTTCATACGACGCGCTTGGCACTCCACGTTGGGCAAACCCCGTGGTGCTGACGGGTGTTGGCTTCGTTGGTCGCATGATGCTTACGGCTGCCTCGGGCGCACCGGCCGGCGTGCTAGCCATCTGGGAGTCAGGCGCTATTGGCGTGACGGACCTTGTCGGCGCACGGCTGAACGTGGACGGATCGCTGGGACCGCCCTTTGTCTGCGGCGACATCAACGGCGATGGAGTCGTCAATGGCGCCGACCTTGGTCTACTACTCGGAGCATGGGGACCTGCGAACGGCTCACCGTTTGACCTGAATCACGATGGCGTCGTGAACGGCGCAGACCTTGGATTGCTGCTCGGTTGCTGGACTTCCTGAACACGGCCCGGCGCTCACCTGACTGAACACACTACCCCCGACCACGGTCGCGCCACGCCCGTTCGAGGCGTTCGGCGCTGATTGGAATGGACGTTCGGAGTTCTTGGGCAAACAGGCTGACGCGGTACTCCTCCAGCAGCATCCGAAACGGCGCGATGGCCGCATTCCCGCGCCCCTCAGCTGCCAACGCCGCCTCTGCTCGGGACATTTCATCCTCCCAGCGTGCTACTTCCATCATGGCTACTGCATCACGCTCCGGTCCAGCCGTGCGCAACTTGCGAGCGCGCAAACCGAGCGCTGCCACGTAGCGAATCAGGTGCTGAACATCTTGCCAAGGAATGCGCGCCAATGCGTCGGGAGCAGCCAGCCGCTGCCGCTGCCGAGCGATGTCATCCACCGCCGCACGCCATGACGTTGGCGTTGGACCATCGATGGCTTCAAGAACCTCCACTGACCGCGTGTGCAATGCCAATGCAGCACGAACCACCTCTTGCACGGCAGTACTGAGGACGGCAGCACCCTGATCGACCCGTGCTTCAAACTCAGCAGGTGTGCGCACGATGGGTCGATCGTCAACAAACGCGCGCCCTGCTACGGCAGAAACCAGCGCAGTCATCAGTGACTCACGGCCAAGCCGCGTTGATGCAAGCCAAGTCATCAGTAATTCTTGGAATCCAGACGCGTACTCCAGATGGTGCCGAATGGCATCCCGGGCAACAATGGAATGCAGCGTACGCATGGCTAGGCGCGTAGATCGTTCCGCTGCCTCCGCATCCGGGGCAAGTCCAAGCGATACCGAATCACCGCTATCCACCAACATCGGCCATGCCACGACACGGAGCCCGTCAACGGTGGCTTCGATGCGATCGGGAAGTTCGTCCAGGTCAAAGCTGCGTAATCCAGTGCGATTCCAATGGCTTTGAAAGGCTCGCTCAAGTAGTCCTTCGCGATACGCGGCAGACTTGGGAGCCAACGATCGACGCAGCGCGGCAATGTCATCGCCAGCAGCAAGGACGTCACCTGCATCGGATACCACTTCAATATGCAGGCGCAGGTGCGGCGGCAGTTGCGCGCGGTCAAAGTCGCCTGCACTGAGCGCCATACCAGCCACTTTGGCAAGGTGCGCTGCAACGGATTCAAGAATTGAACCTTCCGCAAATGGGATCGATTCTGCAGCTGCCTCGGCCACTTCACGTAATGGAAAGAGGCGGACCCGCAACCGCTTGGGCAAGGTGCGTATGAGCGCCTCGATCTTTTCTGCCAGTAATCCAGGGACTAGCCACTCCAATCGATCGTTGGTTGTTGAGCCAAGGTCACCAAGCGCGATGCGCGCGTGAATGCCATCAAGCGCGGTGCCGGGCGACAATTCATAGCGCAACTCCGCAGACGCCCCGCCACCAATCTCAATGGCATCAGGGAAGCGCAGGGACATGTCAGCATCTGGGGTACTGGCGAGCAGGTCTGACTCTCGCATAAAGAGCGTTCGGCTGTCACGTGATTCCACGCGACGCCGCCATCGTTCAAATGATGGAATGCTGTGCACGTCGGCGGGGACGCGCGCGTCAAAGAATGCAAATCGAGCTTCACTATCAACAAGCAGTCCGCGCTCGCGTCGCTTGGCTTCCATGGCCTCAATGCGCAATCGAAGTGCGTGATTGTGCTTGATGAATGGTGCATCCAGCTCGCAATCGCCATCTACCAAGGCGCATTGAATGAATATGTTCCGGGCATCTTCTGGCTGCACCGGACCCCATGGGACGCGTCGGCGTGGAACTATGGTGAGTTCGCCAAACTGCACGCGCTCCCATGCAGCAACCTGACCGGTGGCACGCACCCAGTGCGGCTCTGAACGTATGCGCTCCACTAAGTGCGGCGCAATCCGTTCCACCCAGTCGCCTTGAACACGCGCCAGGGTTCGTCCAAATCGGCGCGACGTCTCCACGATTTCTGCCGCCACCACCCAGTTAGGCGTGCGCCGCGCCAAGGTGGAACCGGGGAATATTGCAAAGCGCCCACCGGTAGCAGTGCGATACTCGCCGTCTTCACCCCGGAATCCCAGCTGCGAAACAAACCCGGCAAGCATGGCGCGGTGAATGCGGTTGGGATCACACTGGTCGGCAAGTGGTGCAGCGCGCATACCAAGCCGTTCAGAGACCATGGAACGCAACTGTTCGTGCAGTTCCGACCACTCCCGCATGCGTTGGTGAGAAATGAAGTGTTCGCGACACCAACGACGCAACGCGGAACTTCCTAGCGCCGCGCTTTCGGTGCGCCAGCGCCGCCACAATTTCAGAAGCGAGAGAAAGTCACTTTCTTGATCGCGAAATATCAACTGTGCAAAGTCTGCCGCGCCACCTTGGCCGGCGGGACGTTCGCGTGGATCCTGAATCGAAAGCGCGGCGGCAATCACCAAGCCTTCGGCGAGTGCGCCTTCATCGATAGAAGCAAGGACGGTTCGAGCGAGCCGCGGATCAACGGGTAGCGTGGCCATTCGCTTACCCAACGCAGTTAAATCTCCACGGCGGTCCACAGCACCAAGTTCGGCAAGTGTTTCCAGGCCCTCTGCGACTAAGCGCGGACTGGGCGTTTCCAGAAACGGAAATTGGGCAATTTCACCAAGCCCGAGTGCCTTCATTTGCAGAATGACATTGGCAAGATTGGTGCGCAGCAGTTCGGGTGCAGTGAACGGCTCGCGTGCTAGAAAGTCCTCTTCGGAATACAGGCGAATGCACACTCCCGGACCGACGCGGCCGCATCGACCCTTGCGCTGATCAGCGGAAGCGCGCGCGATCGGCTCAACGGGTAGACGCAAGACACGGGTGCGCCCGGACCAACGTGCAATACGCGCAATTCCCGTGTCAACAACAAAGCGGATCCCCGGCACAGTGACGCTGGTTTCTGCAACATTGGTAGCCAGAATGATCCGGCGCGAACGGCCAACATGAAAGACTCGATCCTGTTCCGCTACGGGCAGGCGTGCGTAAAGCGGCAACACTTCCACACCACGCGCCGCGGGTACGCGCGAGAGTGCATCGGCAGCATCCTGAATATCGCGCTCTCCAGAAAGGAAGACCAGAATATCGCCGGGACCGGAATCAAGACACTCCTCCACGCCCTTCACAGCACGCTCTGCTGGCGAACTGTCCGACGCTTCATCATCAAGCGGTCGCCACCGTGTTTCAATGGGATGCAACCGACCATCCACTTGCACTACTGGTGCATTTCCAAAGTGCTCACTGAAACGATCGACATCGATGGTCGCGGACGCAACAATCACCTTGAGATCCGGGCGCTTGGGTAGAAGGCGTTTGAGATAGCCAAGCAAGAAATCAATGTTCAGACTGCGTTCGTGCGCTTCGTCAACGATGACTGTGTCGGAGCGCAACAGCAGTGGGTCGCGTTCAATCTCTGCAAGAAGAACACCGTCGGTGACGACGCGTACCAGGGAGTGTTCCGAAGTGCGGTCATCAAAGCGAACCTTGAACCCCACCGTGCCGCCGAGTGTGGTTTGCAGTTCTGCGGCAATGCGCGCGGCCACGCTGCGTGCAGCAATCCGGCGCGGCTGGGTCATGGTGATCAGGCCATCAACGCCCCGCCCCGCCTCCAGGCAAATCTTGGGCAGCTGCGTGGTCTTTCCGGAGCCGGTATCGCCACTGACGATCACCACCTGGTGGCTGGTCAAGGCGGCCCGGATCCGGTCTCGCGCCTGCGCCACCGGCAAATCGTCCGGGTAGGTGACCAGAGGGACACGCTGCGCTCGGGCCGCCCGGCGCTCGCTGCTTCGAACAATATCCCGCTCCACGGCAGTCACGGCGCTCTCGGAAGGCTCCTGCCGCCCGCCGCCGCGCGTCAATCCAGCCAGGCGACGCCGAAATCCGGCCTGTTCCTGGGCGGGACAGCCCGCAAGGAGCTCCTGAAGTCGACGGATCCGTTCAAGCACTGCGAACGGATTGTAGGTCTGTATCCTTCCCGAACCATTGGGGCGCTTAGCTCAGTGGCAAGAGCGTTGCTTTTACACAGCAGTGGTCACTGGTTCGAATCCAGTAGCGCCCATTTGACTTTCCGTATGGCCCGTATGCCCCGGCAATTGCCCACCAACGTTCGTGCCCCTATGCACACCCCCATGACCACGATCCGCGCAGTTCGCTCGGTCATGGCCAAGGCTGTCGCGACGGTGGCGGCCAGCGTGGTGATCATCGGCTGCTCCGACATGATGGTGGAACGTGCTGACCCTGCGCTGCAGAAGGCGGCGGTCAATCGCGATGCCGTAGCAGTAGCGGCCACAGACATCGATCCAATCATGCGTGGCACAGTGGCGTCGGAAACGTCGCTGGTTGGCTTCGATCCACTGGTCGTGCGCGGATATGGAATTGTGGTTGGCCTGCGCGACACCGGAAGTCGGCAGATGCCTTCGGACGTGCGCGCGTTCCTTTCGCAGGAACTGGCAAAGCGCGGCTTTGGCAGTGGTGCGCCCGGCTCACCGAAGATGACCCCGCAGCAGTTGCTGAATTCCAGCGATTCCGCGGTGGTGATCGTTGAAGGTGTGATTCCTCCGGGTGCGCCCAAGGGTTCGCGCTTTGATGTTCGCGTGACCACTGCGCCGGGAACGTCGACCACCAGCCTCGAAGGTGGTCGGCTGTTAGTAGCCGACCTGCGACCCGGTCCGCTGTACACGGGTAGCCGGCAGCCGTTTCCGTTGGCCGAGGGCGCCGGTTCCATCGTCATCAATCCCTTTGTTGAACCAAATGCGACGCAACGTGACACCATCAACCGCAGCAGCGGACGCATCCTTGATGGCGGAACACTCAGCAAGGACATGAGACTGAAGTTGCGCTTGCAGACCCCGAGTCATTCGCGATCGGAAAGCATTCAGAACACCATCAATACGTTGTTTCCGCTTGAATCCAAGCAAAAAGATCAGACTGCGCATGGTCGTTCCGGCGAAACGATTGATTTGACGGTGCCACCTTCGTACCGCCGGCGCACTGGAGAGTTTGCAGAATTGGTTCGACACACACCGTTGAACGTTGAGAACGCGGAGCAGACCGCCATGGCGATTCGGCGTTCGTTGCTCTCCAACCCGGGTGCAGCAGGTGCGGCCAGTTGGCGCTGGCAAGCACTTGGTAAGCGCGCCCTGCCGATGATTCAGGATCTCTACGAATACCCCGAAGAGCAGCCGCGCTTTGCGGCATTGAATACCGGCGCGAAGCTGAACGACATGCTGGCCGTTGCCCCGCTGCTGCAGATGGCGAAGAGCAGCGACTCAATCACCTATCGCACCGAATCGATCAA
>JBDKKN010000056.1:0-8597 GCA_039796075.1 Planctomycetota bacterium
AGACTGCCATCTGGAAGCATGGCATTGAAGTATTCGGCATTGAAGACGGATTTCAAGGTCTCATTGAAGATCGAGTTCGCCCGCTGAGCGCCCGCGATGTCAGTGGAATTCTGACCCGCGGTGGCACGGTGCTGGGTTCAAACAACCGCGCCAATCCACGCCGCTACTGCGTGCGTGTTGACCCCGTCACCGGTCCGGTGTGGGAAAACGTCACCGATCGCTGCGTGGACACTGCCCGCCGCCATCAACTTGATGCCATCATCGTCATCGGTGGCGACGGCACCATGGCAAGCGCTGCTCCACTGGTGGAGAGCGGCGTGAACATCATTGGCGTTCCTAAGACCATCGATAACGATATTGTCGGAACGGAAATCACCTTTGGATTTCTGACAGCCGTCAACACCGCCACCGAAGCGCTCGACAAATTGCAGTCCACGGCCGACAGTCATCACCGCGTCATGGTGTGTGAAGTCATGGGTCGCAATGCTGGATGGATTGCGCTGACCGCTGGAGTTGCTAGCGGTAGTGACATCATCCTGCTTCCAGAAATTCCGTTCGACCTGGATCACATCTGTGAGAACATCGATTTCCGCATGAATAAGGGCCCCGGCTTTGCGATCATCGTTGCAGCCGAAGGCGCGCGCCCGCGTGAAGGCAAGCAGATGGTGGATCGCGTTGATCCAACTTCGCCGGATCCAATTCGCCTCGGTGGCATTGGGCGCTGGGTGGCAGATGAAATCGCCAAGCGCACCGGCGTGGAGACACGTGCCAGCGCATTGGGTCACATCCAGCGCGGCGGCGGGCCGATTCCGGCTGATCGCATTCTGGCGACACACTTTGGCTACCACGCCATCAAGACACTGTTGGAAGGCAAGCGCAGCCGCATGGTGATGCGTCAAGGCAACGTGTTCGGTGATGTTGACATCATGCACGCCGTTGGAAAGCAGCGCTTGGTGCCGCTGAATAACCCACTTATCGAGGCTGCTCGCGCCATCGGTACCGGGTTCGGTGATGGCCGAACGCCGGAGCCAGCGCCGGCAACCAGTGAAGACAACCACTCGGTAGTTGTCTAGCATCGCGCCCATGTTCACTGATGCACTCGCGTCGATCGACGCGTTCACCCCAGCGCACTGGTCGCTTGCAGCACTCCTGGCATTCGGGTGTGGAAGCATCCCATTTGGACCGATCGTTGCGCGCATGAACGGCGTGAACTTGCGTACGGTTGGTAGTGGAAACATCGGCGCCACCAATGTTTCGCGTGCGCTCGGATGGAAATGGGGCGTGTTGGTGTATCTACTTGATGCGGTCAAGGGTGCCGCTCCGGTCCTACTCGCCGGCTGGATGGCGGGGATTCTTGGGCACCCTGCTGATCAAATTCCACGCGCTGACATGTGGTGGTGGTTGATGATGCCCATCGCCGCAGTGCTTGGGCATATGTTCAGTCCGTTCGTTGGATTCAAAGGCGGCAAGGGCGTGGCGACCGGCAGCGGGGCCATGCTGGCAATCTGGCCGGTACTCACTGGACCGCTCCTGGTGGCGATTGGTCTTTGGGCGATCATGATTGCACTCACACGCACCATGAGTATTGCCAGCATGTTGGCGGCCGTCTCCATTCCGCTTACGGTGGCTGCCGCCGCCATCATGACCACCGGCGCAGGCACCACGGATGGCGAGTTACCCGTTGCACATGCCCTGCCCGCCATCATCGTCACCGCGGGCGTTGCGGCGTTGGTGGTGTGGAAACACCGCAGTAATCTTGAACGAATCCTCAAGGGGACCGAACCCCGCTTAGGCAGCAAGAGTTAACCGATCGCGCCATTGCCCACGCAGTGCATCGGGCACTACGATCTCTACCGTGACGAAGGACGCAACACACGCCGTCGATGAGCATTCGGGATATCGCTCGCCGCTTGAAACTCGCAACGCCAGCGCACGCATGCGCAGCACCTGGAGCGCGCGCCGAAAGTTTGGTACGTGGCGCCGTATCTGGCTCGCACTTGCGGAGTCGCAACATGAACTTGGACTCCCAGTGACCGCAGCGCAGGTCACCGAACTGCGCGCGCACCTCGATGACATTGATTTTGCCAACGCCGACGCGCACGAAGCTCGCCTCCGTCACGACGTCATGGCGCACGTACACACCTTCGGCGACGCTGCGCCGCACGCGCGCGGGATCATCCATCTTGGCGCCACCAGCCAAGACGTGGTGTGCAACGCGGACACACTGATACTGCGTGACGCGCTCACCATCATCGCCGAGAAATTGGCGCGCGCCATTGATCGCGCCGGTACGTTTGCCACCGAATATCGCGCCCTGCCCACGCTCGGTTGGACGCACTTTCAGCCCGCACAACCGACCACGGTCGGCAAGCGTGCCACCCTGTGGGCGCAGGATTTGGCGATCGCGCTCTCAGAAATCGAAGGCCGCATTGATGGCATGCGCCTGCGCGGCCTACGCGGCGCCACCGGAACACAAGCTTCCTATTTAGGGCTCTTGGGTGGCGACGCCGCCAAAGTAGAAGCATTAGAACGAAGCTTTGCAGCCAAGCTCGGTTGGCCAGCGGATCGCTGCTGGCCAGTGTGCGGACAAACCTATCCGCGCCTGGTGGACGCACAGATTCTTTCGAGCCTGGCAATCGCCGCCGCCGCCATTCACAAATGCTGTAATGACCTTCGACTGCTGGCAAACCTCAAGGAAATCGAGGAACCGTTTGAAGCCGAACAGATCGGCTCCAGTGCCATGGCCTACAAGCGCAATCCGATGCGCTGCGAACGCGCCACCGGACTGGCACGATTCGTGATGAATCTCTCTGGTAACGGCCTTGATACTGCAGCCACCCAGTGGCTCGAACGCACACTGGATGACAGCGCCAATCGTCGCTTGTCACTCCCCGAAGCGTTCTTGGCACTTGATGGCGCGCTCGACATTCTGGCCAATGTCTTCGGTGGCTTGGTAGTGCACCGCGCTTCCATTCGCGCCCGCTTAGATGCCGAGCTCCCATTCATGGCAAGCGAAGACATTCTCTTGGCTGCCACCGCGCGCGGCGCCGATCGCCAGCATGCGCACGAAGCAATTCGTGTTCATAGTCAGGCCGCTGGACATGCTGTGAAGAGCGAAGGAAAGCCCAACGATCTCTTGGTGCGCCTGCGCGACGAGCCGCTCTTTGCAGGGTTGGATCTTGATGGACTCCTGGATGCATCCGCGTACATCGGCCGCGCGCCAGAGCAAGTAGACGCGTTTGTTGCAGACGTTGTGCAACCAATTCGCACCCGATACCGCGCAACCATCGCCGACGAACCACAGGTACGGGTGTAAGCGCGCCTTCACGCGCATGAACTCAACCGCCCACGCAGCATTCACTGACACCGCGCTTTGCAACAGCGGCTCGCAACAAAGGTCTCCACGATGGCACTTCCCCGACTTCGCCCTGAATCCACCGCGCTTCTTGTGATTGACGTGCAGGACCGACTGATGCCCACGATCGCGGCCCGCGAACGGGTCGAGACCAATTGCGCGTTACTGGCACGCGCTGCCGGTGCACTGGGAATGCCGGTCATCTGCACCGAGCAGTACGTGCGCGGCCTGGGGGGAACGATTGCAACGGTGCGCGAAGCGCTCCCAGCGACCGCTGAGGTGATTGAGAAGACACAGTTCAGCGCCCTGGTGGATGGTGTTCGCGCCGCACTACGAACGCAACGACGTCCCACGGTGTTGGTCTGTGGCGTCGAAGCGCATGTGTGTGTTCTGCAGACGGTGCTGGACCTTGTTGCCGCCGGATGGACGGTCTTCTATGCCACCGACGCAATTTCTGCGGGTCAAGTTGACCAAGTGGAACACGCATTCCGCCGCATGGATCGCGCCGGCGCGCTTCCCACCGGAACGCTCGGAGCCATGTACGAACTGATCGGCGATGCATCACACCCGTCGTTCCGCGACATCCTGGAACTCGCCAAGCGAGTGCCTAAAAACGCCTGACGCGTCGCCGGGAAAATTCGCCGACAACGCGTCAGGATTGCGTTTCAGTTGCCATGCGCCCCACGCGCCCCGCGCGCCGAGCCGCAGCAGCGCCGGCGCCAGAAGCCGCCTGCTTACTGAGCAGGACCGCCTTCGGCTGCATCGCGGAGGTTCAGGACGCCCTGTCGAACAGACTGGGCGCACTCCTTGACTTCCTGCATGGTCTTGCGGACGCGGGTGCCCGCAGCCTTGTTGCCGCCAACAGCCTTCTTGATGTCGTCATCGCATTCCACGATGAGCTTCTTCATTCTTTCATATGCATCCATGGTCTGATCTCCTCTGGAATTGGGTTTCGTCGTACATGCGCCGCGGGGTTCGCGGCGGGCAATTCGTGAACCGGGACCCCCAAGGACCCCTCTTGTTCACCAAGCGTACCCGGGGTGGACGCCGCTAGGTGGCAGATCTGCCAAAAATACCGTGTTCAGGACGCCAAAAACGCCCTTGCACTGCGCAGCAGGTTCTGAATGGACACATTATCATTTACCGGATACCCCCTTCCCGACCCTCCGGAGACGCCCGTGGCTACCGAATTCGTCGTTGACCTTGATGCCGTTGACACCAGCAAGGTTCTCTTTGGCGGCGACGCCCTGAATGACTGCCTCCCGCAAATGGGGCACATGCGCCAATGCGACGGGGTGCTCTGGCATAATCCCGAATTCACCATGGGCGTCGGTCACAAACTGGTCCGGCATGACGAATTCTGGGTCGAGGGGCACATTCCGGGTCGACCGCTCCTTCCTGGAGTGCTCATGATCGAGGCCGCCGCGCAATTAGCCAGCTTTCTGAACACCAAGAGCGGGCGCGTGAAGGGGTTCCTTGGTTTCACCCGCTGCGATGAGGTGAGCTTCCGGGGCCAAGTGGTCCCCGGCGACAACTTGTATCTCTTGGCGAGCCTGATGGAGTTCAATCGACGCCGATTCGTCTCGCACTGCCAAGGGGTGGTCAATGGCAAGTTGGTCTTTGACGGCAAGATCACGGGAATGACCCTCTGACGGCAGCGCTCGCAGGCGGTACCGTGTTTCTTCCATGCCGCTTCCTCCGCTTCGATGTGCCCCAATTCTGAAGCCTCGTGCCTGGGGTGGTCGCGCCCTGACGAAACTTGGCAAGTTGGTGCCTCCAGCGCCGGCGGCCCCCATTGGCGAGAGTTGGGAAATCGCTGACCTCGCTGCGCCGGTCATCGATGGCATCTCCCACGTGGCCAGCGGGCCGTTCGCGGGCCAAGGACTTTCACAACTCATCGCCACTCATGGCAGCGCGCTGCTTGGTCGCGCTCGTGCACTGTCGGGACACTTTCCACTGCTGATCAAGTACCTCGATGCCGCAGAGAATCTCTCCGTGCAGGTACACCCGACTACCGAGTACGCGCGCACTCACCCCGGCGCGCACCTGAAGACGGAGGCGTGGTTCGTGATTTCCGCCACTCCGGGGGCATCGATCTACCGCGGTGTTCGTCCCACCGTGACGCCTGCAGAGTTCCGCGCCGCCATCGCTGACGGAAGCGCAGTGAATCTCTTGGTCCGCGAGCCAGTGGTCGCAGGCGACTGCATTCCGTTGGAGAGCGGGCTGTGCCACGCACTTGGCACCGGCGTCGTGGTTGCCGAGGTGCAAACACCAAGCGACACAACGTTCCGCGTGTTTGATTGGAATCGCAACGACCCCGCGCGACCACTGCACATCGAGCAAGCGATGGAGTGCATCTTGTTCGGCGCTGCGCAGCGGCTTCCCGAGCGACCAATCACATCGATCGCGCGCGCCAAACCGTTGTGGAGCGACGGGCTACGCGCCGCCACACTCTGTGCGAACGGCTACTTTGAAATTGAGGCCATCGAAGCATCTCCATCCGGTGATGCGGCCCCGTTTAGCTGCAGCACTGACAATGCGCCGGTCATACTCATGCTGGTGCGCGGTGAGGCAGTGATGGAATCGGACGGACATCATCCCGAACATCTGCGCGCTGGCGACACCGTGCTCCTTCCGGCGGACCTGGTGCCGACCACCATTGACTTGGCACCTGAGTCACTGCTTTTGCGTGCCGTCATGCCAGACCCCGCGCGCACCATGAATGACGCCCGACCATACGGAGAGCACCTCTCATGATCACGCTCATACTCAGTGCGCTGCTCGCAGCTCTGCATGGTGTGCAGGCTCCGCCGGTCGCGCCAGCACCACCGCAGCAGCGGGTCGGCCCGTCAACTCTTGTTCCACCACCGTTCGTCCCGACGGCGGGCGCTCAGCCCGCTGCGGGTGGAACGAAACCTGGCACGATGCCTCCGCCATACCTTGAGGGCGCTAGCCAGTTTCTTGTGCAGCCTGGTCAGACTTGGCAGCACATCCTTGCCGATGTGAAGCCCGGCGATGAAATCATCTTTCCCGCTGGGTTCCATGTTGCGCAAGTGATCGATGGACTGCAAGGCACACGCGAGAAGCCGATCTTCATACGCAGTCGCGACCGCGTTCCTGCTGCCGTTGCATGTGATGGCGATGGTTGGGTGTTTCGCAGATGTAAGCATGTGGTAGTTGAAAACATCATGTTTCTCAGCCCGCGCGGCGCGGCGGTGGTAATTGACGGTCGCGATGGCCAAGCGGCGCCCGCGCAACCCTGGCCTGCTGAATTCACGCTACGCAGTTGCACCATCAATGGTGCGCGCGCGAACACAGAGCAGGATGCAGTGCGCTTGCAATCGGTCACCAATGTTCGCATTGACCAAGTGCAAGTAGAGGGATGGAATGATGCAGCAGTTGAAATCGTTGACTCGCGCCGAGTCTTGGTGCGCGGGTTGATGATGGTGCCCAACAACACCATGTCTCAGAATGTCGGCATCAAGGTGCTCGGCGACTCCGGACTGATTTCTGTGACTGGATGTGCATTCAACAAGACCATTCGCGTGGGAGTGCAAGTTGGAACTGCATGCCCGGGTGGTGATGTCAAATTCGCGCCGGCGATCGATCAGATGCGCATTGATCGCTGCATCTTTGATAGCGTTGGCACCGGGGTCTCGATCGTCAATGTGCGCGACTTGGTGCTTTCACGCGCCACGCTCATCAACCCGACCGATGCGATCTACGCGATCCCTGATGATGCCGGAACGATCAGCAAGGTGCTCGTGGAGAAGTGTTTGGCGTTCTGGGTTCCCGGTGCATTGGCCAAATTCTCGCCGCATCCCGAGCGCATCCTCCCACCCAGCGTGACCCTCAGCGACAACCTGTGGTATTCGGTGGAACTTCCCGCGGCCTGGGAAGTCTTGGGCGCGCCGTTTGGCTTCCAGAGCGCGGCGCAATTGACGAGCCTCGATCCGGGGATCGACACCAACACCCTCCGGCCGCGAAACGGGGAAGCCCTGCGGTACGGCGCCCACAGTATTGCCGCCACGCAGGGAAAACGGCTCCCAGACGACCCCGTGGACAGCGATCCCGCACCGGTGACGCCGCAGCGGCAACCCTGACTCATCCGCGAGCGGTTCGATGTATCATCCCTGCCCCCTCGCAACCTTCCCGGTTGCGGGGTCCGTGCATGAATTCCAAGGTCGGGTGCCGCGGCGCGGCCGACCTCACAGAACGATCCGCCGCACGACTCCAGACGGAGCCACCACAGACATGCCCAGCACTGGCACGATCAAGCAAGTCATCGGTTCGACTTTCGACGCACAGTTCCCTGAGAACGGGATTCCCGAGATCTTCAACGCACTGACCGTGGAGTTTGAACTCAACGGTCAGAAGCAAGTCCTCGTCGGCGAGGTTGCCAAGCACCTTGGCGGCGGAATGGTTCGCTGCGTTGCGCTGGCGTCCACCGACGGTCTGCGCCGCGGTACCCCATGCGTCGACACTGGTTCGCCAGTGCGCGTGCCCGTCGGCGAAGGCGTGCTCGGACGCGTGTTCAACCTCCTCGGTCAGCCCGTGGATGAACGCGGACCGGTGAACACCACCGACACTGCGCCGATCCATCGCTCCGCCCCAACCATTGCCGACCTCAACCCCAAGACCGAAATGCTGCAAACCGGCATCAAGGTCATCGATCTGCTGTGCCCATTCGTGCGCGGTGGAAAGATCGGATTGTTCGGCGGCGCCGGCGTAGGCAAGACCGTGGTCATCCAAGAGATGATCGCCCGCGTTGCTCGTAACTTCGGTGGATACTCAGTATTCGCCGGTGTCGGCGAGCGCACCCGCGAAGGCAACGATCTCTGGCTGGAAATGCAAGAAGCCGAGTACACCGATGCGAACGGGCAGAAGATGCACGTTCTCGACAAGGTGGCCATGGTGTTCGGTCAGATGAACGAGCCGCCAGGAGCACGTCTGCGCGTGGCACTGAGCGCGCTCACGATGGCAGAAAACTTCCGCGACAAGAGCGGTAAGGAAACCCTGTTGTTCGTCGACAACGTGTTCCGCTTTACACAGGCTGGCTCCGAGGTATCCGCGCTGCTCGGTCGTATGCCGAGTGCCGTGGGATACCAGCCGACGCTGTCAACGGAGATGGGTGCCTTGCAAGAGCGCATCACCTCCACCAAGGACGGCGCCATCACCTCCGTGCAGGCGATTTACGTGCCCGCCGATGACTTGACTGACCCGGCACCAGCAACCACGTTCA
>JBDKKN010000057.1:0-5727 GCA_039796075.1 Planctomycetota bacterium
ACAGAGGTGGGGGTCCGGCGAAACTTCGCAGAGCAAGCGGCTGTCCATGGGTGGTCCGTTCGTGAACTTGAGGGAGCAATTCGGGACACGGCGGGGGTTCCACGTGGAACATCACCATCCAAGGCAAAGGCACGTGGTCCGAAGAGTGCTCACTTGGCCGACCTGCGGCGCCAGCTTGAACAACACCTTGGTACTCGGGTGGACATTCGGGTGGGGCGCAAGAAGGGCGCGGGCGAATTGCGAATCCAGTTCTTCTCCCTTGATGAGTTCGATGGGCTCATGCAACGCATCGGGTTTGACAAAAATCGCCTACCGGATTAATAAAGTCCCATAACCATTGCGGCGCATCCACGATCGTCGCGTTTGTTCCATTACTCTCACGCCCCCATGAATACCCCCACCAATCATCGTCGCCCTTGGCTCGCCATTGTTTCTGTCAGCGCAGTGAGTACCGCTCTCATGCTGGGTCTTGCTCAGCAGCAAGCACCCGTGGTACCCAAGACTGCCACGCCACCAACTACAGCCACCGGTGGTCCACAAGTATTCACAGTGGATGACGTTCACTCAATGGCACTCTTCCGCGTGCAACACCTTGGCGCCGGGCAGTTCTGGGGTCGATTCAATGACATTGAGGGCAACTTCACCTTTGCACCAGGCAAGGCCGAGGGAATGAAATTTGACATCACCATCAAGGTGGAGTCAGTTGACACGGCGAATGATGATCTCAACAAACACCTTCGCAGCCCAGACTTCTTCTCTGCAAAGGACTTTCCGTCAATGACTTTCAAGAGCACCAGTGCACTCAAGGTCGACGACACCACCTATGACGTCACCGGTGACCTGACTCTGCACGGCGTGACAAAGTCGGTTGTTGCACGCGTGGAGTACTGTGGGATGGCGGACATGGGGCGCGGACCAAAGGCTGGATTTGAGGCGCAACTACTTATCAAGCGCAGCGACTTTGGCATCAAGTATGGCACTGACAAGGGCGCCATTGGTGATGACGTGAAGATCGTTGTTGGTCTTGAGGGCGCTTTGGCCAAGAAGTGATTCCCAGTCGGCATTCATGGAACTAGACATCATTCTTCGTGCGGTATTTGCACCGGCGTTCGCTGTATTTGTAGCGGCCTTGGTGTTACACATGATCTCTCGCAAGGGCGTGGTTGCCGGGCGCAGCGCGGTGCTTCTGGATCACACGGCCTCATGGCTCACGCCGCTCCGTTGGATGCCGCTATTGATTGTTGTGCCCGCTATCGCGGCACACGTCCATCTACAACCTGGCTTCGAGTGGCCATGTGTAACGTCGTACGAATGGCTTCCGGTTGCGCTGGCGATCGGCGCGGTGGTTTCAGTGATTACTAGCACCGTGTCGAACCACCAAGGACAACTGCTCGCAACAGTTGGCACCGCCGTGTGTGCGATGTTCATTCTCAAACCACCTGGATTTGGCGGAGTGGTGTATCAGACACTCGCTGCAACCATTGCCGTTGTCGCCTCGCTCAGTGCAGCGAAACCAGCCACGCAATTCAGAGTTGCGCCATTCCTCGCACTATGGATCATTGCGGCATGTGCAAGCGTGCTTTGTGTACTCAGTGGGTTTGCAAAGCTGGGCATTGTTGTTGGAGCCCTGAGTGGAGGCAGCGCAGCACTGGCAGTGGCCGCTGCGATTGTTCCATCACTTCGGCTTGGTCGTGGAGGCGCCACAGCGTGCGCCTGCGCTCTCACAGCGTGCATGTTCATTGGTGCCGGCTACGACGAGAGTGGCTTCCCTTGGTGGACTTGGGCGATGTTGGCGATATCACCTGCACTCATGGACGTCGGCGCGCGCTTTGTCCCTGCAACCCGCTCGCGCACGCAATCCTGCGCAATAGTGGCCGCACCGGCAGCGCTTGCCTTGTGTGCAGTGGCATGCGCCGTATTGGTGTCAGGTGTGCTCACTCGGAAAGTGGGTCCAAGCACGAGCAGTGACCCGTACAGCAGTGCCACGGAAGGTATTGGTGCCACACCAGGCGTCATTACCACACAACCCATCAGTACCACGCGACCCACGAGCACCACGCGACCGACCAGCACCACACAACCCACCAGCACCACGTAACCCAACAGTCCCGCACAACCGTAGGATGCCGATCATGCTCGCGTGGATTCCATTTCTGCAACCCGCCCCGAGTGTTTCCACTTACTGGTGGGCACTGGTGTTTCCACTTTCGATAGGTGTCAGCATGGCTTGGCGTGCTGTTCGGCAGAAGGATCTGCATGGCTACTGGCCATCTGTTGCCCGGATGTCCGCACAGATTGTTGTTGGCATGCTGTCGCTCTTTGTTGGACTCGCGATCATCATTCGCGTGATCATGCCGCTGATGCCGGTTGACTGACGCGTCGCGCTTTCAACCACGCGATCGCTTCAAGTATGACCCACCACGGTAGGGCGAGGACTACCGCGTCAAAGAGGGCGTGCGGAAGCATCACCCGGCGCGAAGCGTGTGGGTCATCACCCAGCACTCGCCGAACCGCTTCCTTCGGGCTTTCACCACTGGTATCCCGTTCTGCCGGTGGTGGGAAACCCTCATCGCCTCGATCGGCGCGCCAGACAGCAGTAATCACCGGGAGCGGCCAACCGATTCCAACAGCTGCTGCGCGCACATGAACCCCATCGATTGGCGGTGCCGGCTCTGCCCACCCAGGAACGACACCAATCACTTCGGATGCATTCACGAGCGGCCCGACAGTTTCAACATTGATCCACCGAATACATGCGGAACGCCGTTCAGATCCGCTCCACGCAGTTGTTCCACGAAGCAAAAGTACGTCAGTGGACTCAGGAATGGCAGACATGGTCATCTGCGCATAAGGAACCGTAGCCACAGCGCTCACTGCGCCCAGCAGCAAGGCGATCAATACACGGCGCCCAGGCATTCGCCGACTCATGTCACTTTCTTCACACCACCACCGGGCTTCTGTCCCTTGGCGATCGGCGCCTTGCGCTGCTTGCCACGCTTGTGTGCTTGATCCTTGGGTTTGTCACCCTTGTGAATGCGTTTCTCTTTGCGCTTCAACGCAGCGGGTGCATTGCGGATCATGGCAGCGAGCGATCGTCCCGGTGCCACTGGAGCGTTGGGATCGGTACTTCCACCGACTGTCAATGGGCGATCAACACGGCGCGCTGGTCGATCAGTTCGGCCTGCAATGCGGGCTCCACCACTTCGCGCACCAGTCGGTCGAACACTTGCGGCACGAGCGGGAGCTGGTCGCGCAGTCGCTCCACCAGCGCCGGTTGGTCGAGCGCCCGCTAGTCGAGCACCGGTCGTTCGAGCACCAGTCGGTCGGGCACTTGGAGTTCGTGGTCCAACAACGCGCGGTCCCGCGGTACGGCTCCCAGCGCTGCGCGGTCCACCGGTGGTCATCTCCACTTCGCGATCTGGGACGGCCCCGTCGCGCATGCGCATGTACTCGGCATACGCGGGTAGTTTCTTCGGCATCAACTTTACGCGTTGCGTTCGTTCCACATGGAGCCACCGTTCAATGTCAGCGGGGCAACGCAGCGTGAACGCCTCGGCGCTTCCGCCACCATGGCCAGCTCGACCAACACGGTGGACGTACTCCTCAGGCAGCAACGGAACGTCATAGTTGATGACGCAGCGAGCAGCCGGCACATGCAGACCACGTGATGCAACATCAGTGGCCACCACAACGTCTGCATGACCAGTGGTGAACGCGGCAAGCGCCTCGGTTCGTTGTCGCTGACTGCGATCGCCATGGATCAGTACAGTCTTAATGGCATGGCGGCGCAGTGCGGATGCAACCCATCCCGCGCGCCGCCGTGTGCGACAGAAGACCATCACGCCCTTGCGATTTCCATCTTTAATGAGCGCAACCGTGAGTGCGGTCTTCGATTCATCATCAATGTCGTAGATGTGTTGACCCAAATCAGAACGTGGCTCTGGAGTTCCTGACACCTTGGCGCGGTCGCGACCAACCAAATCAACCCGCTCCGGGTCGCGCAGCATTTCTTCCACCACCTTCTCAACAGGCCGCGGCATCGTTGCTGTGTAGAAGAGCAACTGCCGCGATTCAGGCGCACGCGAAAGAATCTCCTTCGCTTGTGGAAGGAAGCCCATGTCCAGCATTCGATCGGCTTCATCAAGCACACATTGCTGCACGAACGCCAGCGAAATGGCATCAAGTTCACACAACTCTTTCACGCGGCCTGGCGTGCCGACCAGCAAGTCAACACCAATCGAGACAGCTTCGCGCTGCGGTGCAAGTGGACTCTTACCGTAGACGGCGGTTGTTCGAAGCACCGAACCACGGAAGAGCAGGGCAGCCTCGCGCGCTACTTGTTGCGCTAACTCACGGGTGGGGCACAGAACCAATGCTCGAAGCCGTCGCCGTGGATCAACTGGTTTGCCGCGAACTCGCAATGGCGGATCGGCCAACAACTTCATCGCCACTGGCAGCAGGTATCCAAGTGTCTTGCCAGTACCCGTGGCCGCTACGACAGCAACATCTTTTCCTTTGCTGGCAGTTGGAATCGCCGCTCGTTGTACGGGCGTTGGATCAGTCACGCCCATGCGCGCCAATGACTCCACCAACATCGTTGAGATGCCAAGTGCTGCAAACCCTGAACCGCGCTCCGCTCCTTTAGACTTCATGCGTTGCACTCTACGCGCTTCATGGAAGCGGATCTTTGGTAACTGAGGCAGGAAATACCGGAACCGGCGCATCAGCCACTGGGTCCACAGCTTCGCGCTGCAGCTCTTTTTCAAGGTATTTGTTGCGCATTCGCTTCTGGCGGTCGTTGAGATCAACCTCACCACCATCAATCCAAGCGCGGCGGACAACAGTGGTGATCTCAAATGGATCACCAGACCACAGGACCAGCGTTGCGCTCATTCCAGGTGCAATGGTGCCGTAACGATCGCCTACGCCAGCCAACTCAGCAGGCACGCGGGTAACACATTCCAGCGCCCGATTGGCATCAAGGCCGTACGCCACAGCGCGCCCGCATTGCCCCGGAAGCCGGCGCTCGTGCGCAGGCTCATCGCCAGACGCGATGGAGCAATTCACACCCGCTTCGACAAGCTTTCCGGGCACCTCATAAGCAGCGGCATATCCATCACCCTCATGGAGCGGCATTCTGTGAATACCACGAACGATCACTGGAATGCCGTTGGCCTTGAGGAGCGGGGCAACTTCCGGCGCACCAAGCCCACCAACCACAATCGGTCGGTATCCACGGCGAATGGCCCAAAGTACGGAGGCTTCAATTTGCCCAGGCCAATTGGCATCAAGCAGCACTGGCTCACGCTTTTCAATCACACCGCGCAGTGATTCAAAGCGCGCGTCTTTGGCCCCACTGGGGTCAGCGGCGCGCGCGCGCAGGTACGCCTCGGCACTGTCAAAGAATCGATCAATAGCTGCAATTGCTTTGTCGCGATCTTTGCGCTGGTCCTCAAAGGACTTTGATTGCCAGCGCGATTGCACCGGCTCCATCATTGGCCAATGCACAATCATTCCAGCTTCCGCGCGCGCAGTGCGATCCACGGCGGTCCATCCGTCGAGCCGCATAGCACTGGCATGCCCACCAACCACGCCCCCCTCTGGGAACACGTGCGCCATCAGAATGCCGCCATTGCGGGCCACGGGAGGCAGGTCGCTGTCCGGGTTTGTTGCGCTGGAAGCCTTGATTTCCGGGTGAAAGTCACCAAACTCTTTGGTGTCGTCGGT
>JBDKKN010000058.1:0-6009 GCA_039796075.1 Planctomycetota bacterium
AGTTCGTCAGGGACTACTAAGCGACTTTCACCAGGATCAGCGCCATGACCACTCCCGCCACTTCTGCCGCCCCCGTCATCATTTACACGCACACCGACGAGGCCCCTGCGCTCGCCACCTACTCATTTCTGCCGATCATTCGCGCCTTCGCTGGGCCCGCAGGAATTGCAGTTGAGTTGCGCGACATTTCCCTGGCTGGTCGCATCATCTCCAGCTTCCCCGAAAGTCTGAAGCCTGAACAACGCATCCCCGATGCGCTTGCTGAACTCGGTCGCCTGTGCTTGACTCCGGGAGCCAACATCATCAAGTTGCCAAACGTCAGCGCATCGGTGCCGCAGTTGAAGGCGGCGATCGTGGAACTGCAACAGCAGGGTTACGCCATCCCCGCTTACATGGATGATCCGAAGACCGAAATCGAACGCGATACCAAGTCCCGCTACGACCGCATCAAGGGCAGCGCGGTGAATCCGGTGATCCGCGAGGGTAACTCCGATCGCCGCGCGCCGAACGCCGTCAAGGATTACGCACGCGCAAATCCTCACAAGATGGGCGCATGGAGCCAAGACAGCAAGGCGCACGTTGCCACCATGAAGCATGGCGATTTCTTCGGTAATGAATGCTCCGTCACCGTGCCAGCAGCTACGACAGTGCGTGTTGAACACGTCGGAACCAGCGGCACCGTGACAGTGCTCAAGGAAGGCATCAAGCTCAACGCGGGCGACATCATTGATGGAACGTTCCTCAGTCAGCACGAGTTGGTTGCGTTCCTTGAAGCGCAGATTGCAGAGACTCGCGCCTCTGGGCTGCTGTTCTCGCTGCATCTGAAGGCCACCATGATGAAGGTCTCTGACCCGATCATCTTTGGTCACGCGGTGCGCGCGTATTTCAAGCCGGTGTTTGAGAAACACGCTGCCACGCTCGAACGCATCGGCGTGGATGTCAAGAACGGTTTCGGCGACCTGATTGCCAAGATCGCCACGCTTCCCGAAGCCGAACGCGCTGCCATTGAGGCGGACATTCAGGCGGTCTACGCGCATGGTCCCGCGATCGCCATGGTCGATAGCGACAAGGGCATCACCAATCTTCATGTTCCAAGTGACGTCATCGTGGACGCATCCATGCCAGCGATGTTGCGCGAGGGCGGCAAGATGTGGAACGCCGGGGGCAAGACGCAGGATGTTGTTGCCGTCATTCCGGACCGCAGTTACGCCGGCATCTACCAAGCCGTCATTGATTTCTGCCGAACGCACGGCGCGTTTGATCCGCGCACCATGGGCAGTGTGCCCAACGTTGGCCTGATGGCTCAGGCTGCTGAGGAATACGGCAGTCATGACAAGACCTTTGAGATCAAGTCCGCTGGCACAGTGCGCGTTGTTGACGCCGCCGGCGCGACGCTCATGCAACATGCGGTGCAGGCCGGGGACATTTGGCGCGCGTGTCGCGTGACCGACGCCGCCGTCCGCGACTGGGTGAAACTTGCCGTTACTCGCGCGCGTGCCACCGGAACGCCTGCAGTCTTCTGGCTTGATTCCAAGCGTGCGCACGACGCACAACTCTTGACCAAAGTCACCGCCTATTTGGCCGATCATGACACCAAGGGACTTGATATCCGCGTGCTTGAACCGTCCGCGGCCTGCCTCTTCAGCCTGGAGCGCATGAAGAAGAGCCTCGACACCATTTCCGTCACCGGCAATGTGCTGCGCGACTACCTCACGGATCTCTTCCCAATTCTGGAAGTCGGTACAAGCGCGAAGATGCTGTCGATCGTGCCGCTCATGAACGGTGGCGGTCTCTTTGAAACCGGCGCTGGTGGTTCAGCCCCCAAGCATGTTCAGCAGTTTGTTGCGGAGAACAGCCTGCGTTGGGATTCACTTGGTGAATTCATGGCGCTTGCTGCCAGCTTTGAGCACATGGCGCAGCGCACCGGGAACGCACGCGCAGCGGTCCTTGCAGAAACGCTTGATGCCGCTACCGGCGAGTACCTGCGCAACAACAAGGGACCAGCCCGCAAGGTTGGTGATCTTGACAATCGTGGCAGCCACTTCTACTTGGCGCTGTACTGGGCGCAGGCGGTTGCTCGGCAGACCAAGGACGCAGCCCTCGCTGCGCACTTTGCACCGATTGCTGCGGAACTCACGGCTAATGAGCAGAAGATCGTGGCGGAACTGAACGCGGTGCAGGGCAAAGCGATCGACATCGGTGGCTACTACCACCCGGATGCCAAGCGCGTCGCTGCGGCGCTGCGACCAAGCGCCACGCTGAACGCCATCATCGATCAAGGAGCCGCGGTGGCGGTGTGAGTTGGCAACCAGGGCAGTATGGGCCAGATGGCAGCCTGTCCGTTCGAACTCTGAGCCACTCCACCCGGAACAGCGACCCCATGCCGCGTTCAGTTACGCTCTGTCAGCCTGCGTCCTGACTCATTCACCACTGGAACGCCTCATGACACTCTTTCTGGTCAGCCTCGCTCTCGCCTACATCATCACCCTGTACTTCCTGACCAACCCGCTCAAGCACACGCGGAAGTTCATGTGGCGGCGCTTTGTGAACTGGTTCCCGCTGGGGATGACCTATTCATTTCTGTACATGGGGCGTTACAACCTGACCGTGGCGGCGGTTGCCCTTGGTGCGCTGATGACCAAGGCAGAGTTCGGTTTCATCGCCAGTGCCGGTGCCACCACGTATGCGATCGGTCTGTTTTTCATTGGACCACTCGTTGACAAGATGGGTGGCAAGCGTGGCATGTTGATTGGAGCGCTGGGTTCCGCGCTGATGAACGCATGCATGGCGGGTGCGCTGTACCTCTTTATGTACGACAAGCTGCAAGTGAAACTCGGCGTGGCATTGGCGGTTCTTTACAGTCTCAACATGCTCTTCCAAAGCTTTGGTGCAGTCAGCACCATCAAGGTCAAGAGCTATTGGTTCCACGTCCGTGAGCGCGGCACCTTTGGCGCTATCTTCGGCACGCTGATCTCACTGGGCGTGTACTTCGCATTCGACTGGGGGCGAGCCATTGCTGACGCGGTAAAGTTAGAGCAGCCTGCCGTACCAACCACCACGCGCACGATCTTGAACTCCCTTTTCATCTTGGATGGTCGGACGGTTCCGGCGCTGTGGTTGATCTTCTTGATCCCAGCAATGATCATGGTCGTGTGGGCACTGATTGACGTGGTGCTCCTGAGAGACCGGCCCGACCAAGCAGGCTTCGATCCGCTCGATACGCATGACGCCTCTGATGATGACACCAAGGACAAAAAGTACGGCTACTTCCAGTTGATCTGGAAGATCCTCAGTAACCCCATCATCCTGATGATTGGCGTTGTTGAACTCACCTCCGGCGTGCTCCGCGACGGCATCCTGAACTGGTACTTGCTGTTTGCCAAGGAAACGCCGCTGGGCGTGCCGGTGGTCACGCAGAACTGGGGTTTCTGGGGCTGCGTCACTGGTATCGCGGGCGGGTTTACCGCGGGCTGGCTCAGCGACCGTTTGTTCCAGTCGCGCCGTGCGCCGTCGGCGGCGCTCATGCAGTGCATCATGTTTGCCACCACGGGAACCATGATCCTCACCCTTGTGTGGCAGCCGATCAACGCAACGGCGGAATCCGTCGGCGCGGTCTCGGGCTCGTTCACGGATCTGTTCTTGACGGCACGTCCGTGGATCATCGGCGCATGCGCCATCGGCACCATGATGGGCGTGATCGGCGTGCACAGCATCATGTCCGGAACGGCCACCGCCGACTTCGGCGGCAAGAAGGCAGCAGCCACCGCCACCGGAATTGCGGACGCATTCAGCAAACTCGGCAGCGCCATTCAGGCGTTTGCCGTGGGAATTCTTGCCACCAAGAGTTGGGCCTACTGGCCGATGTTCTTGTTCCCGTTCACCATCATCGGACTGATCTTCGCGATCCGCATGTGGACATTGCTTCCGGCGGCAACGCGTAAGTATTTAGCCGAGGTGGAAAGTAAAGCGGTGGCGAACAAGGTCAAGGGCATCTAAGTAACCGGCCAATAGATCAGCACCCCGGATCGGCGCGCACATAGACCATCTCAATGTCTTCGACCTTCTGCAGGCCGTGTTGCACCTGCCAGACGTTCCATTGCATTTCCAGAGCTTTGCATTCTTCTTGAAGGCCGACGGCGCGTGCCTGCAGGTCCTTCAACATGAATTCCGACTCTTTGGTGTTGCCCGGCGTGTATGCGGCAACCGACTTCGCCTGCACCTGCGCGTGATGCGCAAGAATGGCCGCTTGTGTCAACAGCGTTGCCTTGTCCGGCGAGGGAATGAACTCCTTGTTGACATAGCTCTGCACCAACTTTGCAAAGTCGGACGCGTAGTTTGCTGACCACTTCAGGTTCTCCTGTTCCATCTGCGGAGTGGCGCGCGGAGCGGCGCAGCCAACAACCGAGGCGAGGAGTGCCGCTGGCGCGAGCAATCGAAGAATGGAATTCATGGTGCGGGACTCCTGTGAGTGATGGCGAATCAATACGCGATTGACTGTGTTGTACGGTACCTTGGGTGTCATGGATTCAACTCCTAGCAGACGGGGCAATTCGAAGTTGACGGCGAAGGCGGCGCCGAAGGCGGCGGCGAAATCAGCGCTGAAATCAGCGCCAAAATCAAAGCCCAAATCAAAGCCCAAATCAAAGCCCAAATCAAAGCCCAAGCCCAAGCTCCTCACCGGCGGCAATCCACAGATCGCCAAGGCTGATGGCGATGCGCCAGTGCAGACCTACATCGCCGCGATGCCAGGGTGGAAGCGCAACATCGGTCGCCAACTCGATGCGATCACCATGCAAGCCGTCCCCGGCGCGTGCAAGGCCGTTCGGTGGAACTCCCCGTTCTATGGCATTGCAGGGCAGGGATGGTTCCTCGGCCTGCACTGCTGCGCGAAGTATGTGAAGGTTGCATTCTTCGAAGGCAGGTCGCTGCGCCCGATGCCCCCGGTCGAGTCATCGCAACCCAAGGTGCGCTACTTGCACATTCATGAGGGCGAAACGATTGACGCCGCGCAGTTCGCGTCATGGGCAAAGCAAGCCAGCAGGTTGCCGGGATGGGGCAAGACATGAATCACCGTTGGCTCATGACACTTGCAGCATGCGCTCTCACACTCGCGGGCTGTACATCGATGGCGCATACCCGGGTTCCAACAACATTGATTGTTGTCGATGCCATCACTGGGAAGCCCGCTCCGAACATCCACATTCAACAATCGTCGCAGACGGGATACATATCGAAGCCCATCATGTCAGATGCCACCACTGGTGATGATGGTCGTGCACTGTTTGATGTCGTCTATGCCCGCTGGCGTAGCAGCCTTTGGCGCCTCTCTCGCCCCAATGCGGCTGCAGCTGATCGTCCGGCGACACGTGGCACTTGGTCCTTGGACACTCAACACCCATTGCCGCCAGAGTTTGAGCAACTCGCGGACGACCAGTATCGAATTCCGTTGTGGCCATCGCTAAAGCTCGTCATCGAGCTGCCCCGCGACTTTGTTGGGCTGGTGATCGAAGCGCCTACGCTCGAACCATCTCAGGATGGCCGTGGATGGATGCCACCCAACTCCATTGATGGGATGGCGAACCGTGTTGCCCTTGTCAAGCCGGACGCCAATGGTGTCGTTGCATACCCAACGTGCATTGCTGGGTTTCGCGGATTCGGTTTCGACGGTGATACAACGTTCTACCGCCGCAACGCTGACACACAGGGGTTCGAGCTGGTCAAGGTGATTTGGGCAACCGAACCGATCACTTCGCTGAATGAATCCACCGGTGTACAAGAACCTTCATCACGTGATTTCACGTGCGTGTATGCGTGGAGTATTTGGGTAGCGAACTATTCACGTGTCGACCTGACCAGTGATGATCTATGGTCGCAAGCCCCCCATCGATCTCGCGTGTGGTTTGTCGGAACGCTCGCCGACCTGCGTCGGTGGATCGTTGAGCATCACTTGGTGACGACGAAGAGCCACTACCGTGACTTTGACCGCACCGAGCCCGCGGCCGTTCGCGG
>JBDKKN010000059.1:0-11767 GCA_039796075.1 Planctomycetota bacterium
AGGTCAACCAACGTGCGCGTCACCGTGCCGACACCTTTCTTCACGGCCGCCGGCGTCATGGATGCCAGCGTCATTCCGATCGGGCACACGTAGTACGCAGAAATCCACTGCGCCAATTCCACCAGTTGCACCGGCATTGGTGGCGCTGCACTGGAACGCGCTTCCACAAATTTCAGTTTCGATAGCGGTACGCCCGGCATGGCGTCGGCTGCCATGGTGCGAACCACAATCCCCTCCACGGCCGAGTCACCGCGTCCAAGTGGAACGCGCACTCGCTCACCTGCACGCACATCTGCAAGCGCTGGCGGCAGCGCGTACGTCAGTCCATCGGGGTAACGCTCGAGTGATCGCTCGACCGCCACCTGAGCAAGGAGCGAGACGGTACGGTCACCGGAAGCGAACAGGGACATGCAGCGCTCGTCACGCGGAAGCGAGCGCACGTTGCGCCGCTTCCATGTCAGCGGCGGTGATCGGACGCCTACTGCCCATCATGGTGACGAAGCAGTCAAAGAGGTACGCGGAATCATGCGGGCCAGGCGAGGCCTCGGGGTGATATTGCACGCTGAAGATCGGCTTTGAAGTATGCCGGAATCCTGCCAACGTTCCGTCGTTGAGGTGCATATGCGTCGGCTCGCCGCCCACCGCGCGCAGCGATGCCTCATCAACGCAAAAGCCATGATTTTGGCTAGTGATTTCCACTCGACCAGTGAGCAAATTGCGCACCGGCTGATTGGCCCCGCGATGCCCAAACTTCAGTTTCCAAGTCTTGGCACCCAATGCCAATGCCAGCAATTGGTGACCAAGGCAAATGCCAAAGGTTGGCACTTCACCGGCGATTTCACGCAGTGTGGCGATCGTGCGCTCGACGGCCGCAGGATCTCCGGGTCCGTTGGAGATGAACAATCCATCGGGTTTGCGCGCGCGAATTTCTGCAGCGCTCAAATCGTGCGGGACCACTTCGATATCACAGCCGCGCTCAGCCAGGTTGCGATAGATGTTGTGCTTCGCACCACAATCGAGGGCGACCACTTTGAAGGTTCGACCTCCGTGTGCTTGTCCGCGCAAGGTCCACTCGCCCAGACCTTCGCGCCATGTGCTGCTCTGTGTTGGGCTGACGGCTCCTGCAAGATTCTGCCCCGCCATGGAGGGGAGCGCGCGCGCCATCGCAATCAGTTCATCATCGGATTTGCTGGCGCCTACAAAGAGCACGCCGCGGAGCGCACCCTTGGTTCGCAGAATTCGTACCAGTGCGCGCGTATCAATCCCATCGATTCCAATGACGCCGTTTGCCGCAAGCCACTCGGAGAGGCTGCTGATGGAACGATGGTTGCTTGGCTCCGCAATCGCCTCGCGCACGACAAATCCGCGCACGGCGGTGGAGCGGCTCTCGCCGTCCTCATCGGAAATTCCGTAGTTGCCCATTTCCGTGGCCGTCATGGCCAAGATCTGCCCGGTATAGGAAGGGTCAGTGAGCGCTTCTTGGTATCCGCACATGGCGGTGTTGAACACCACTTCGCCTCCAGCCGTGGCCGCATCCGTACAAAGACCAAACGAATGGCCATGAAAGACCGTTCCGTCCTCAAGTGCGAGTCGGCAGATTGATGGTTGGTCTGGCTGACCTGTCTGAGCTGTCTGAGCTGTCTGCATCATGGGCGCGCGGGAGTGTACCGGGTTCCGCGGGCAGTTCTTTAGTTGACGGGTTGTCCCCGCGTCTGAACCACCCCTTTGCAGAGCGTGGGAGGGCAGGGTAGCCTCGCCAAACCCCTGCCCTGATGTTCGGTCCGTGCCGAATCTTGGGATGTGGGGCGATCCTTTGGGCACCCGCGCCCGAAGAGATGTTCGGCCGATACCGCCATGTGGCGGTGCTGGCGTTTGTCGTCTAGGAGCAGTCATGCCTCGTGAAGAGATTCGATTCGTTCGTCCGCTGAACTCGCTGTTTGCGCGTTCCTCCAGTGCGCTTCAGACGACGCTAGTGGTCAGCATGTTCGGCGTCACTGCCGTCATGCCCAACATGTTCACACGACATGCGACGGCAACGCCGGTCGCCCCCGTGCAGGATCCCAATTCTGAACCAAGTCAGGATCCTTCTGACACGCCAAGCGAAGAGCCAGGTCAGGATCCCAACGACGAGCCCATGAACTCGGATCCTGGCGATCCTGCGGATGATCCACAAGAGCCGTCCGAAGAGCCAGCCGCTCCGGCACCAAAGAAGCCTGATGCTCCTGCGCCAAAGAAGCCAGCCGCACCAGCACCAAAGAAGCAAGACGCTCCAGCACCAAAGAAGCCAGCCGCGCCAGCACCAAAGAAGTCGACTGCTCCAGCACCAAAGAAGCCAGCGGAGCCAGCACCTCAGGAGCCAGAGCCAACCGAGCCAGCACCTGCTGAGGCTGCACCCGGCGATGTTGAACCCGCTGCCGACGATGTTCCGCTCACCGTTGATACCGAGCAAATCCGCGATGCTGCGCAGGCTGCCATGAAGAAGGGCGAGTGGTCGCAGGCGGCCAATGGATGGGCAACGCTGCTGCAATTCCTCCCTGGTGATGAAGAAGCAACCCGTGAGCGCACGCGCGCACAGTCCATGCTTGAAGGCGGCACCGTCATCGGTAGCGTCTCCAGCGATCGTGAAGTCCGCCGCCAGCAGGCCACTGCGCAATTCAGTTCGGATATGAAGCGTTCGCAGAGCCTTCTTGCACAACAGGACTACGACCAAGCCAAGCTCGCAGCCGTCACGGCACGCACTCGGCTTGACCTGGCGCGCAATGTTCTGAACGCAGCCGAATTTGAGCAGATGTCCGCCGACGCCGAGAAGTTGGTCGACCAAATTGGCGAAGAAGCGCGGCAGCACAAGCTGACTGTGGATCAGAAGGCCCGCACTAGTCAAGGCGAGCAGAGCGCATCCTCGCAGCGCACTGAAGCGGAGAACCGCACCAAGCGCGTCAATGACATTCTTCTCAATGTACGCAAGCTGCAAATGCAGCAGAAGTACACCGAAGCGCTGCAGGTTCTTGATAGCGCACTTGCGCTTGACCCGAACAACTCTGCGGCACTCACGCTTCGTGATGCGCTGCACACCACCGAGATGTACGTGCGCTTTGCAGAAACGCAGAAGCGTCGCTCTTACGGATTCTCCCGTCTTGAGGACGAAGCGCTTGAGGCCACTGTGCCGCAGCGCGTCAATGTTTCCGGTCCCGGACCGCGTTCAACCAACGCCTTGGTGACCTACCCAGAAGATTGGCAGGAGCTCAGTGATCGCCGCGTTCGCGAGCCTGATTACGGCGCGAGTGGCTACCGCGAGGCGGAGGTGAATGTCCCAACATGGAACAAGATCCAGACCACCTCTATTCCGGTGCCGTTCACTACTGGCCCAACTCTTGAGCAAGCATGCGACTACTTCAAGAATCAGACCAAGGTCGACTTCTTGATCGACTGGACGCAGCTGAAGGAAGTTGGACTTGAGCCTGAGCAAACCGCGGTCACCATTGATCTTGGCAGCACCAACATGGAATCGGCCATCAAGCGCGTGCTTGAGAGGGTGATCTCCAAGAACGGTGACCAGCCGCCGAGCGAGCCGCTCGCCTTTGATGTGCAGGACGGCATTGTGGTCATCACCACCAAGGCTGGCGTTCAGAAGAAGCAAGTCACTTTCGTTTACGACGTCCGCGACCTGTTGTTCCGTGCGCCCGACTTTGACAACGCCCCCGAATTCAACCTGAGTCAGTCGGTGCAAACCGGCGGCGGTGGTGGTGGCGGTGGTGGTGGCACTGGCGGCGGTGGCGGCGGCGGGTTCGGCGGTGGTGGCGGTGGTGGCGGCGGCGGCGGCGGCGGTGGCGGTGGCGGCAGTGTGCCGTTCGGCAGCCCCGGCGAACCCCCAGAGCGCGGCGACCCCGGCGAACTGATCGATCAGCTCAAGCAACTCGTCTACGACCAGGTGGATGCCAACTGGGAAGAGCGTGGCGAAGGTACCGACCGCATTGCCGAGTTCAATCGCAACCTGATTGTCACGGCTTCGCCCTCGGCTCACCGTGACATCGAAGGTCTCCTCCAGCAACTGCGCGCCATTCGTGCGTTGCAGATCAATATTGAAGGCCGCGTTGTGCAGGTCTCCATGGACTGGTTTGAGCAGATCGGTATCGACTTCGACCTGTACTTCAACTCCAACGACCGTATGTGGTCCGCGGCCCGTGCGGTTGACCCAAACTTCCAGCTCCGTGACTTCTTCTATCAGAAGGGTGGACCAGGAACGACTGGCAGTGGCGCTCAGCAGACTGGTCGTCTCAAGAACCCCGTGATCTTCGGAAACGTTGTTCAGCCTGGAGTGAATACTCCGGTTGGCGGCACTGGATTCCCAACCAATCAGGGTGATCTGCCGAACGGCTTCGGTCAGGACATCACCTACGGATCTTCGGTTCCGGTGCAGCCAGTTGGCGTGCAGAAGGGCGAGATTTCCACAGTCAACGTCCAGCAAGAAGGCTTGCCGCTCGTGAACACGTTGGCCGCAGCGGGTCTCAATCCGTTCGGTATTGCCGCTGTTGCAAATCCGGTGTTGACCACCGGTTTCACCTACCTCGACGATGTGCAGGTTGACCTGCTCATCACCGCAACGCAGGCTGACCAACGCAACGTGGTGCTCACCGCCCCGCGCTTGACGCTTTACAACTGCCAGCGTTCGTGGATCAGTGTCGCCAAGGTGATCGCATACGTCTCCAACCTCGTGCCGGTCACCGGTGACAACTCGGGTGCATTCTCCCCGGTCATCAGCAACCTGTACGAAGGCTTTGTGCTGGATATCGAAGCATGCATCTCTGGTGACCGTCGTTACGTCACCATGACCGTGCTCTTTGGTCTCAACCAGAACGCCAAGTTCACCTCGCAGACAGTCACCGGTGCTGCCGGCGGCGGCGGCGGTGGTGGTGGCGGCGGTGGTCGATCCTCAAACTTTGAAGGAACGATTCAGCTCCCTGAAGTCACCGGTACGCAGATTGACACCACGGTCACCGTGCCGGATAAGGGCACCATTCTGCTCGGCGGACAGCGCTTGGTTACTGAACTCGAAGTCGAGGTCGGCGTGCCGATGCTCTCCAAGATTCCGGTGGTCAATCGCTTCTTCACCAATCGCATTACTTCCAAGACAGAAACCACGCTGCTCCTGATGATCCGCCCGGAGATCATCATCCAGCAGGAGCAGGAAGACGCGCTGTTCCCGGGTCTGCGTCAGCAGATGTCCCCGGGCGCCGGATACTGAGTAGCCGGATCCGATCCTGAGATACCCACCATCGGGAGCCTTCGGGCTCCCGATGTTACTTTTATGCCGCCCCCGCGCATGACAGGGGTACACTTCATTCATATGGCACAGCCGCAGCAAAGCTTCATTCGAATTGTCAAGGACCCTGAGTGCACGCTCGTGGAGTTCACTGAGAAACACATCATTGACGAAGTGGTGATCCGCCAAATCGGCAATGAATTGACCAAGTTGGTTGATGACTCGCCGCGGCCGCGAATCGTGGTGACCTTCAAGGGCGTGGAGCATCTCTCGTCAGCTGCCTTGGGCACACTCCTCACGGTGATGAACCGAGTGAAGGCGAAGGATGGCCAATTGCGCCTTTGCGACATTAACGCGCAGATCCTGCAGATCTTCCAAATCACCAAGTTGAACAAGATTCTGCGTATCGAGAAAGACCTTGCATCCGCCAAGGCGAGTCTCGGCGGAAACAAGTGAAAGGGAGTCATTCTATGGCGCACCCCGCACCAGGACATGCACATGATGGGCGCTTCGAGCGAAGCTGGGTGTTGCTTGAGCAACGCGATTCCATCGAAGGCCTGCAGTCGGACGTCAATGATGCACTGAGTGGCTGCGGCTATGGGGAGGCAGCATCATTTGCCATCCGTCTGGCACTGGAAGAAGCATTGGTGAATGGGTTTCGACACGGCAACAAGGGCAACCCATCCAAGCACGTCACCGTGGAATGCAAGATCGACCCGCAGGGTGTTGAGCTGGTGGTGATCGATGAGGGCGACGGATTTGACCCCGGTTCAGTGCCTGATCCCACCGCCGATGAGAACATCGATATTCCCTCTGGGCGCGGCATCATGTTGATGCGGGCGTACATGTCGGCGGTTGAGTATCTGCACCCAGGCAATCGACTGCGGATCTTCTACAGCAATCCCGACGCGAAGGTCTGATTCGGCCTGCGCATCACTCTGCCGTTCGCGCGCGAATGCTGTCGTAGATACTGGCGAGCAGGCCAACCATTGGAAATTTGCCGCCCATCGGGCTCGGACCCATGCGTCGTAACAAGGCGTGCGGGACATGCTCCGCTGTTGGGGCCGTCTCGGCATCTTCAAGTGCAGCGGTGGGGCGCCAGAAGTCCGAGATGCATTGCTCAAGCGGCGGCAGCCCTCCGTTGTCTTCTTCCACCGTCGACGCGGTGGCATGCGCTTGCGAAATACCTGACGTCTGCAGGGTGCGCTGCTCTTGGAGTCGCTCCAGAAGCAATTCGCCATCAAGGCCGCGCAGCGCAAAGAGCACGACTGGGTCCACTTCAATGCGTTCGCCCATCAGGTATGCGGCAGCCGCCACATGCTTGCAGGGCTGCTCAAGTCCGCAATCGCACTCGGTATGCAGTCCATCTCCGGGCGCCGGCAACAAATGCCGACCAACCACCGCGAAGCACTCCTCAATCGATTCCGGAATTTCTCCGGTCAGTAGTCGCGCCGCGTACACCGCTTCGCCGGCCATGCGCTCAATGACTTTGTCCCACTCTTCACGCGAGAGCGGCCGAACCGTGATCTTCGCCACATACGGTTTGACGCCGCGCCCCTGCACAGCGGTCTCCACGAGCCCGGGCGTGACGGTGTAGTTCGCCACCTGACCAGCGAGCGCATATTCCATGCCAAGCATGCGAACATCCGGCGGCATGCCCACCTCGACGGCTTGCACAAATGCAGCGGCGTGCCACGGAAGCCCTTCCAGGCCAAGTTTCCTGCGGAATCGGATGCCATGGCGCACGCGGCGCGGCTGCTCCAATTTCTTCTGTGACGGTCGAATGCTGAAACCTTCGCTACTCATGCGCCGTCCTCCAGTGTGCTGCCGCGGAGCGAGAGCAGGTCACGCAACTGCGAGGTGTTGAGCTCAGTGAGCCATTGCTCACCACTGCCGATGATCTGGCTGGCAAGCTCGGTCTTCTGTTCGATCATCTGGTCGATGCGCTCCTCCAGTGTGCCGATGGTGATCATCTTGTGAACATTCACGGTACGCAGCTGACCAATGCGGAATGCACGATCGGTGGCCTGATTCTCAACGGCAGGATTCCACCACCGGTCGTAGTGGAACACATGGTTGGCAGCGGTGAGGTTGAGTCCCACGCCGCCGGCCTTGAGACTCAGGACGAAGAGCGGGCACGCTGGATCTTCGCTTTGGAACTTCTGCACCAACTGGTCGCGCTTGGCTTGGGGCGTGCCGCCGTGCAAGAACAACGCTTCGATATCCAGCTCTTGCCGAATCATCTGCACCAGCAAGTGACCCATCTGCCGGTACTGCGTGAAGATCAACGCGCGATCACCCGCCGCTGTCAGCTCTTCCAGCATTTCCATGACGCGAAGACTCTTGCCACTGCGGGCGCTGAGCCGCGTGGCGCGCACCACATTGGCAGGCACCACAATCTTCTTCGCTGGCGGCTCGGCAGTTTGTGCGCCTTCCGCCATATCTTCCTCGGACGGCTCGGCCACCGGAGCATTGGATGGCATGCCCTCGCGCAGGAAGTGCGCAGGATGATTGCAGATCTGCTTGAGCTTCACCAAAGCGCTGAGCACCAGTCCGCGACGGCGAATACCTTCGGCCTGATCGACACGCTTGAGCATGTCGTTGACCACTTGCTCGTAGAGCGAGGCCTGTTCGGGCGTGAGCGGAATCTGCTGCCGCGTTTCCACCAACGGCGGAAGATCGCTGATGACTTTGGGGTCAGTCTTGAGGCGGCGAAGAATGAAAGGTCGAACCAGCAGCCTGAGCCGCTCGGCTTGCCGCTTGTCGCGATGGCGTTCCACTGGCAATGCAAAGCGTTTGCGGAAATCGTTCTGAGTACCCAGGTACCCGGGGCAGCAGAATTCCATGATCGACCACAGTTCGCTGAGTCGGTTCTCCACCGGCGTACCGGTCAGGGCTACGCGGAACTTGGTGCGCAGCGCGCGAATGGCGGCGGTCTGTTTGGTGGGCGGGTTCTTGATGTGCTGCGCTTCGTCAAGCACTACGCGGCGCCACTCCACCTCATTGAGAAGGTCCTTGTCGCGCGTCACTAGGGCATAGGTACTCACCACCACATCGACTCGTTGCGTCAGTTGCACGAAGCGCTCGCCTTGGGGGCGTTCCAATCCGTGATGCACATGCACCACCAACTCTGGCGCAAAGCGGAGAAGTTCACGGTGCCAGTTGCCGAGCACGCTCATCGGAGCCACCAACAGTGTTGGCCCAACGCGTTCGCCCTCTGGGGCCACTTGTCGTTCAGCTTGCAACAGGGCGATCAATTGGATGGTCTTACCGAGACCCATGTCGTCGGCGAGGCATGCGCCCATTCCATAGCGCTCCAAGAACGCCAGCCAACTGACGCCGGCGCGCTGGTACGGACGGAGGGTGCCTTGGAATCGTTCCGGCTGCTCCAGGAGCGGCATCTTCTCGATCGAGTCATCGGGTCCGAAGATTTCCGCTACCCATCCCTTTGTGTCGACGCCAATCACTGGCAGTCCACCATCGGAAGCATCAAGATGCGCCATGCGCAGGGCTTCCACCAGGGTTGCTTGGCCGTTGGCGTTCTGCTTCAAGAACTTGACGCCACGCTCCAGATCTTCCGGACGGATTTCCACCCAGCGACCGTTGATGCGCACCAGCGGCACGCCCTTCTTGGCGAGCGCCTGGAATTCCTCAAGGGTGAGTGGCGTATCTCCCAGCGCAATCTGCCAACTGTAATTGACCAAACTGTGCAGGCCGACTCCGCCGTTCGACTTGCCGCCTTCGCCACCCTCGCTCGGGGACGGTTCGCTATCGATGAGCAGTCGTGCGCCCACGCGGTTGGCGGTCTGGCCCCACCAATCCGGGGCTAACACTTCAAAGCCAGCCTCTTGCAGCACCGGCTTAAAGTCACGGAGGAATTGATATGCCTCGGTGGTCTTGAGCTCCATACCCGTGGGGGCGCCTTCGTCAAGACTCTCTTCAATCTTTGGATACAGGCGACTGGCTCGGCCAAGTTCCCCTAGGAGCATGTCGCAGAGTTGTTGTGTCTCTTGCGGTGAATGACCGCGACCGTTGCGACCGCCCACTGCGCGGCTCCACAGCGACTCAGCATCGACCACAATCGGCGGGCTATCGTTGGACACCAGCGAGAACACCAATCGCCACGGGTGATCATCTTCGTGACCATCGGGCCCGGCTAAAAGTTCTGCTGGCGGTTCCAGAAGTTGCAGCAGCAGGCGCATCTCTCGGCCCTCGCCGATGTCTTCCAGGTTGGCAATCCACTGCCGAGCCGTTCGCACAATGCTTGACTCCACAGCGGAAGGCTGTCGCACCGCAACTTCAGCGCTTAAGAGTCCGGTGAGCCAGGCAACATGCGGGTCGCGGTCTGGGTCGCGGCCATCGAGCGCCTCGGAGTAATTCTCCAACTCCATGATGTCGCGCACGCTGGAGTCAACGAACGCACCCATGGATTGCTCGAGCAGCGTGGTTGCCGCGCCGGCTCCTTCGGCAGCACGCACCAATGCTGGGGCGCCGCGGACCAATGCGTTGAATTTGCTGTGGTTTGGCGCATCCTGCAACCATGGACGCCACGCGGCAAACATCGAGCCGTTGCGCTCCTGCACCACGGTTGGAATGACACGTTGATCATTGATCAGGTGCTGGGTGAACTGTGAAACAGCGTTCCACCATCGGGCGTCATGTCCCCAGGCAACGGTGTCATCAGTGGATTCAGTGTCGAGTATCCGCAGCAGTGCGAACGCAGTGCGCGGATCAAGCGCCACGGCCGGAACTTCGATGGGCGCAAGCGAATCCTCTGGTTCAGCTGAAAAGCCAGCGACTTCATCGCAGGCACTCAGGCGATCACTCGGAAGTGGTAGTTGCCCAATCTCTGTGTCTGAGTGCGGCAAGAGCAGCATGAGCGAACTGTCGGTGAGTGAACCTTCCGCTGCAATGCGGGCGTCTTCGCCGCTTGCTGTACGCGCGTGCTCAAGTGCTGGTGCGAGCGCTGCGCGCAATTCCGCGACGGTTGCGGCGTACGGGTGCTTCCCGGTTGCGATGGTGGTGTCACGCGCAGTGATGAATCGTTGGGAATGCTCGCCCCAGACGCGCAACGATCCGTGAGACCAGTTCAGGTGAAGTACAAACATCCGTGTTCCGATCGGCCCGTAGGTGGCGGGGCGCAAGGCGTGAGCGTGTGGCGTGGGGGGTGACGTTGCTGGCGAAGTGCAGTGATTGCGCTGGGATTCGAACCCAGGACCTAGCGGTTAAAAGCCGCTTGCTCTACCAACTGAGCTACGCAACCATGGTGGTGAAATTGGGGGAGAAGAGGGCGCTCAGGAAGGGGAGCGATTATAGGTAAGTTCGACCAACACTGATGCGGCGCCGATTTGAGTCCAATAACCAATTGGGCGAGCCTGTGGAATCGGCCATTTTTGCCGAAAAAGATATTTGGTCATCCACTTGATCAAGGTCTGCGTAACACATCTGGACAACAGGTTTCCGGAATCGCACAATCGATCTGAGGAACGTCCGGATTTCGGTGTGTTTAACACGGGTTGGCTTCAGATTGAAGCGGCGTGTCTCCGATAAGAAGAATGGACAACGGATTCCGAACTGAGCAACACAGCACCGCGCAACAGACCGCGCGATTATGGAGGCGAAGGGCCATGAACGACACAACAACACTTGCACTTATCCAAAACTTCCTCAGTTACCTCACCGACGAGCGTCACTTCAGCCCGTACACGGGTCGTTGTTACGGGCTCGACCTTCGTCAGTTCGTCGACTTCATTGAGACGAAGGCTGGCGTGAAGGTGGACCTTGAGAAGGAGCGCAAAGCGCTTGACGCCAAGAGCACTTCATCGGACACGATTACTGGTCGTGTGCTGAAGTGCGAAGTGGAGTTGATCCGCGAGTTCCTCTCCAAGCTCGGCGAGCAGAAGTATTCCGCGGCCACCATGGCTCGCAAGATCGCCACGCTGCGCAGTTTCCATAAGTGGATGGAACGCAAGGGTCTTGCTCCAACGAATCCGATGGTGTTGATTCGTACGCCTAAGCAGGCCAAGCGGCTTCCGAAGGCCATCTCCGTGGAGCAGATTGAGCGATTGCTTTCTGCACCCGATGACACCGACATTCTGGGAGCGCGCGACCGCGCGATTCTGGAGACCTTGTATTCCACTGGTATCCGAGTTTCCGAGGTTGTTGCAATCAACCGTGGCGACCTCAACGACACCGGCGAAGAAATCATCATTCGCGGTAAGGGTCGGCGTGAGCGGCGTGTTCCGCTGGGAAGTCATGCGCTGAAGGCTTTGCGCCATTACTTGGCGATGGTCGATGCCGACCTGCAGAGTCGTGGAAAGCGCATGAATCCTGAAGAATCGCTGTTCGTCAATAAGAACGGCGGACGTCTTTCAAGTCGCTCGGTGCGCCGCAAGGTTGCCAAGTACTTGGTGGAAGCGAATCTTGATCCGGATATCTCACCGCACACCATTCGCCACAGTTTCGCCACGCATCTCTTGGACAATGGTGCAGACTTGCGCGCCGTCC
>JBDKKN010000060.1:0-42855 GCA_039796075.1 Planctomycetota bacterium
GGCTGGAATGGGACGAGGGCTGCAACCGATTCCACGAGCGCAAGCGAACGGTCCGAACGCTGAGCTACGACCAGGTGAACCGCCCGCTCTACGCCACCAGCGTGAACCGCTGGCAGCACTACGAGAAGTTCCTCAAGGGTGTGTCTTGGTCTGCCTATGAGATAGATGGCTGACCGCCGTTCAACGCCCCCAACCGCACCCGAGTCTGGGGGCGCGTATGCGTTGGCGCGCTTCAACAACCGCAGGCTGTTGATCTCCGCCATTGCATCCTGGCCGCAGGCGCCGGAGAGGACTGGGCCGCGCTCAGCGGCCGTCCTCGTAAGGCGAATGCGGGCCAGTACACAGGCGTCATGCCACAACGCACGCCAATAGACAAGCGTGATTCAACAGCGCCCCCGCACCGCCATAACTGATTAGCTAGCTTTCGAGCCCGGCTTCACCGGCTTGTCGACCGTCAAGACGATCACGTCCCGCGCATCCGGCCCGTCCTTCAGGTCGCTGGCTGCCAACACCATGCCTTGGCTGATTTCCCCGCGCAACATGCGTGGCTCCAGGTTGGCCACGATGATGACTTGCTTGCCAACGAGCTGCTCCGGCGCGTACCACGCCTTGATGCCCGCGCATACTTGGCGCCCGGCTGGAGTGCCGTCATCAAGCGTGAGCTTCAGCAGTTTGTCCGCGTTCGGATGCGCCTCTGCCTTCACCACCGTGGCGACCCGGAGGTCGAGCTTGGCGAAGAGGTCGTAGGAAATGTTCGGCACTGCATCGGTAGTTGCGGCAGGACTTGCGGCCGGAGCTGGGGTAGCGGCGGTGGCAGGAGTCGGCGTTGGGGTTGGCGAGTTCACTGGTAGCTCCTCAAACGTGCGGATGGCGGGGCAGGTGGTGATCAATCAGAATGCAGGCGCTTCGGGGGCCATCACGCGGTCCGGTCCGTCGGGGTTCTTCAATTCAAAGCCGGTGCGATTGGCGATCGCGTCCTTGCCGAACGCAACCTTCCAGTCAATCTTGGGCTCGTCCTGTGCCATGGCGCCGCGGAGTGAACCGCCAGCTTCAAGGGCGCGGAAGTCCTCAATGGTGAGGGGCTTCACGTCGTTGATGCGAACCACCATGATGGTCAACTTGGTAGGCACTGGCACCACCAGGGTGCGATCAGCATCTGGCAGTGTGTTGATCGGGTTGGCTGTTGGCAGTGACACCGCCTTGGCGAGCACGGCTCGAATCGCATCCAGGTCTTGGCCAGCTTTGGGCATGGTTCCTGGGAAGCGAATCCCGTATTGACGCAACACGGCGGGATCGGCAAGGTGCACGCTTGGTGCCTTCTCAACGCTGGATCCGTACGTCTTGGCGACGGCATCAAGACCGTCCTTCTTCGCTTCTTCGCCAATCTGAGCAGCCTTCAGAACCAACGCGTCGTAGCGGGCCTGTGCGGTGGCGTCGCGGACAACGGCGTCGCGCACTTCGTCCATGGATGATGGCTCGTGCGCAGCCTGCGCTTCGGTGATGCGCCAGATGATCAGGTCATCGTTGGTTGTCTTGACAACTGGTCCAATGACTCCCGATTGCACCGGCAGTCGACCATCCTTGTTGAAATCGCGCAGCTCTTTGATGAGCTCGCCGATGCGCATCGGTTGCCCAAATTCCTGCGTGGTGGTCTTGCCAAGCACCGGATGACCGTCGATGTCCGAGGCAGTGAACCATGCATCGCCAGTACTGACGACAGCGGGGGCTGGGATCAAGAACTTCTGTGCAAGCTCCGAAGCAAGCGTTGCAAGTGCGGGCTGCCGCGTCTTCCAATCGGCGGGCAACTTGTAGATGCCACCCTCAACAGGTACGTCCTTGAGCGAAATGCGCGACCAGTCACGCACAGCGCTGCTGGCGCGCTCCATGCGATCCTTGAGGAGACGACGCTCCACTGCCTCGCGCACTTTAGCGGCGTAGGCTTCGTAACTTGGCGCGGGCTTGTCCGGGGTGAGGTCCGCAGCAGCGACGCCGAAGGCACCGGGATTCTTGCGGAATTCCTTGCGAAGTTCAACGGCACCAAGGGCCGGATCTGCGGCAAGACCACGGATGACATCGCCGGCAGGAATGACGATCCATTCCAACTTGGCGCGGTCAGGGAACTTGTAGCCAATACCGCCGGGGCCAGCGCCAAGAACACTGGTCTTACCCTTCTCAAAGGTCGCGGTGAGTTGATCGGCGGTTGGTGAGCCAACAGGAACGACATCGCCGACGATGTTCGCATCGATCGGAACCACGTCGCAGGAAACATCGGTGAGGAGCTCACGTGCCGCGAGGCGCGTGCGTGCTTCCGACAGTCGGCCAGCGCCGACGTTCAGGCTGATGAGTCGTTCAACTCCGCGCAGGTTGGCGAGGGTTTGCAAGACCACTTGTGGTTGCTGACGTGAACTGGCGCACAGGCGTCCGAGGAGTTCATCGGGCTGCATGCGCGATTGCACAGCGGCGCCGTCCAAGTAACTGCGACCATCGGCGATGCCGCCGATCATGCCGCTGTCCTGTGCTTCCTTCACCAAGAGCCACCAATGCTCTGGGTTCTTGGCAAGGCCAAGTTGCATGCTCATTTGGTCGCGCAGCATTTCAAGAACGGCGAGTTGACCACGCAGATTCTCAAGGTCACCGAGGGTGAGCGTGGCGCCGTCAGTGGTGGTTGCCCACACGGAGGTCGGCTTCGCACTCACTCGGCTGCATTGCGTCACAGCGCTGGGGGCGAGGAACACCACCAGCAGCAGCATGCTGACGACGGCGAGGATCTGCTTGTTATACGTTTGCAGGTGTTTCATCATGGCGGGTGGCGAGTCTACGGGAACGGCAGCAAAAAAGACCGGAGCGCGCCATTTCAGTGGCACGCTCCGGTGAATTACAAACGTTGTCGAGCGGAGGGACGAACCCTCTGCCCACTCTGATCAGCGATAGAACTCGACGATCAGGTTGGTATTGACGTCGAACGGAATCTGGTCCGAAGTCGGCATCGCCAAGATCTTGGCGCGGAGTTCAGCTGGGTTCACTTCGATCCAACCTGGGATCTGGTGGCCCTGCAGGCTCTCCATTTGCTCGCGGCAGACCTTCTGCAGCTTTTCCTTGATGGTGATGACATCACCGATCTTCATGGAGAAACTTGGACGGTCGACCTTGGCTCCGTTGACGCGCACGCTTCCGTGGGCAACGAGCTGACGGGCAGCCCAGATGGAGCGGACGAAGCCGGAGCGACGAACCACATTGTCGAGGCGACGCTCGAGGAGCTGCATGAGCACCTCTCCGGTGTTGCCCTTGGTGTGACCAGCTTCTTCCATGTAACGGCGGAACTGACGCTCCAGCACATTGTAGTGGTAGCGAAGCTTCTGCTTCTCATCCTTGCGGATGCCGTATGGCTTCGCGCGCTTGCCACGGGCACCGTGAGGTCCCGGAGGCGTCAATGCGCGCTTAGAAGTGTGCTTTGGCAGGTCGGCGATTGGAACACCGACGCGTCGTGAGAGTTTGACCTTGGGACCGAGATAGCGAGCCATTCGTTGTCCTACATTGCTTCGAGTATCGCCGGACAGCGTGTCCGACGGCCCCAACGCTCACGCGGTGGGGAACGGGGCAGTAGACCACAAACCGCTGTTTCACGCAATAGTCAGTGCGCAGATCACCGCGAATGATTCTCGGACGCGCCGGATCCACGGGTCGGGCGTGGCCATCAGCGCGCGCAGGTCAGTACGCCCGGCGTTCGTCGCCTCGGCGCCAGTTCAGGAAAGCCGTGTTTAGCACCTTGTAGCCGCCGGGAGTGGGATATTCGCCCGTGAAATACCAGTCCCCGGTGAAGCGCGGCATCGCCGCGTGCAGGCCCGGAACGCTCTGGTACAGGACATCAAGGCGCCCGCGCCATGCCAGGCCCGGTGTTCGAATCAGGTCCGCAACCTTGGCACTCAATTCATCGAGGGTGAATGGATCGTAGATGGCGCGGACTTCATTGCGCATGCGCTCTGCGGGAGCGTCAGCTTGGGCGCGGCACCGTGCCTCCACCTCGTCCAAGACGCGATCCATCCGTCGCTCCGCAAGCAGCGCAATGGCTGCCTCAAACGCAATGAACCGGCCGAGCTGACTCATATCAATGCCGTAGCAATCGGGATACAGAATCGGCGGCGCGCTGCTGGCCACCACAATGCGCGCGGGCTCCAACTTGGTCAGCATGGTGACGATGGACTCGCGCAGGGTGGTGCCGCGGACGATCGAATCATCAATGACTACCAGCGTATCGCCGGGGTTGATGGTTCCGCGTGTGATGTCATACACATGATTCACCAGGTCCTTGCGGGTGCGATCGGAAGTGATGAACGTCCGAAGCTTCTGGTCCTTGGTGGCCACCTTCTCCGCGCGAATGCGTGGATTTACCAAGCGCTGCACGTCCTGCTCGGTGGCCGTGCCGGCTTGGACCAACGCCCAGAGTTCCTTTGCGCCGCGATCGGTCACCAGGCGCTCGAGTTCCTGAAGCAAGCCCAAATATGCAGTTTCGCTGGTATTTGGAATGAACCCAAAGACCGTGTGCTCAACATCCCAGTTGATGGAGTCAAGCACGCGCAGCGCTAGATTGCGGCCGAGCGCCTTGCGCTCTTCATAGATGTCCGGGTCATTGCCACGGCTGAAATAGATGCGCTCGAACGTGCATTGCCGCTCTGGCGCGGGCGGAAGAATGCGTTCCACCGAGTGCTTGCCGTCAGCCTTCATGATCAGTGCATGACCAGGCGTCAGCTCTTGAACATCACTGGGTCGAACGCCAAAGACCGCAGCAAGAGCGGGGCGTTCGCTTGCGACAGCAATGGTTTCTGCCGTCTCCACCCAGAATGCAGGGCGAATACCGTTGGCGTCACGAAGCACGAAAGCGTCACCATTACCGATGATTCCGCCAAGGACATAGCCGCCGTCGAAACCTTCCGTGGCGTTTCGCAAGATGCGCGCGATATCAAGTTCTTGCGAGATGACCGAAGCAAGTTCGCGGCCTTCTAAATTTCGGAAGCTGCCAGGGCCCGCGGTCGATGCCAAGAACTCATGCTCGCGATCGATGAAGTGACCGATCTTTTCCAAGATCACGCCCGTATCCGCGTCGCCAACCGGATTGATTCCAAGTTGCACCAGGCGCCGAAAGATCTCGCCTGAGTTGGTGAGATTGAAGTTGCCGGCAAGGGCAAGATTACGGCTGGCGATGTTGCTGCGGCGCAGGTATGGATGGCAGAGATTGCTGCCGGCGCCGGAGTGTGTTCCGTAACGCAAGTGGCCAAGCATCACCTCGCCCAAGAATGGAATGCGGCGCTTCAGCTCGGTGGGATGCAGGCGCCGCAGATCCTCTGGCTCCAGCTTTGATGCTGGATCCATGGCTTCGCCGAAGACGCGCTCAATGGGCGACCGCTTGGCGGAGCGGATACGGTCGATGAACGGTTCGCCGGCGGGCATGTCGCGCTTGACGACGGCGATGCCTGCACCGTCTTGCCCGCGGTTGTGTTGCTTCTCCATCAGGAGATAGAGGCGGCGCAGCGCCCAGAGCGGGTCGCCAAGTTCGGATTGAAACCATTCCAACGGCTTCTTCAGCCGGATCAGCGCAAGACCGCATTCGTGGGTGAGTCGATCGCTCATGGGTTCATTCGGGGATATGAAGCGTAGTCGCGCGCGGCGTGGCGCGGAGGCAAGCGGTTCACGTCGAATTGGGAGGGCGCTGCGCTAATGCTTCGGCCGGCGCTTCACCGGCGCTTCATCAGCGCTTCACCCGCCGAACAGCGTGGCATGATGCAGTCGGGGCGCGGGCGTGAGTACTGCGGCGGGTTCATGTTGCGCGGAGATCACCAGACGCGCATGAAGTTCCGGGGCGTGTTCGGCGTACATGCGCGAGACCAGCGTGGGACAGTTGCATTGTCGCGAGAGATGCAGCAGTACCAGCGCGGCAACGGGCTGGACACGATCAACAGCGCGTGCCAGTTGCAGTGCCTCTTCGTTTGAAAGATGACCGCGACCATTCATGATGCGATCGATGAGAAATGGTGGACGGTTCGATGCGCGCTGCATCGCGGGGTCGTAGTTACTTTCAAGAAGCAGAATGTCCGCACCGGTCAGAAACTCTTCGAGCCGTGGTGAAGTGCGACCGCAATCCGTTGCGTGCGCGACGCAGCGGTTACCAACGGAAATGCGGAATGCGGTTGACCCAAGTGAATCGTGTGGCATCGGGAATGGTTCGAATCGAATGCCGCATGCATCAAAGCCGCCACTGAATTCATCAAACCACGCGCGGTCGTAACCCATGGAGTGCACGGTGGCGCCGTGGCGGTCGCGGACCAAGAGCCGCGGGCCAGTCAGGCCTCCGATCGCTCGTTTCCAACCGGAATTCAAGTGGTCGGTGTCGGGATGCGTGAGCACCACGGTGCGCACCGACGCTGGGCTGAACCCGCGCAGTTCCATCCGTCGGCGCGTTTCGCGCGGGGAGAAGCCTGAATCAAGCAGAACGATTCCACTGGGCCCTTCCACAACCACGCAGTTGCCTGAGCTTCCGGAGCCGAGGACACAGATGCGCAGGGATTGCTTGGCGTGGATATTCATGGAACGCCGTGACAGGCGAAGGGAACGGTATTAGTCAACATCAATCGCCGCATGCCCGCGGCGCGCGCGACCGGAGCCATGGCAGATACCGCGCTTTGACGCCTTGATGAACGCGATGTACTCATCAACCACGGGATCGCCAGCACGTGCTTCGAGAAGCGGCATTGCTTGTTGCGGTGCGCAGTCGGATCGATAGAGCATCTTGAACACCCAGCGCGTGGTCTCAATGGTTTCGCGCGTGGCGCCGGAGCGACGCAGCCCAATCAGATTGACGCTCGCGGCAACATCGATCGATGTGCAGATGAACCACGGCGGCAGTGCATTGGTCACGCCAGAGCAACCGCTGATAAACGACCCGCGTCCCGCGCGCGCAAACTGATGCATGGCGGCAAGCCCACCAATGATCACCTTGTCAGCAACTTCAACATGTCCACCGAGCACAGAACCAGAACCAATGATGCAATTGTTGGCAACCACGCCATCGTGCCCAAGGTGTGTGTTGGTCATCCAATAGTTGCCATCACCGATGCGCGTTGGGTCCGCGGTCTTGCCGCGATGCACCGTGGTGCCTTCGCGGAAGGTGTTGCGGCTACCGATGACGCAACCCGCGCCGCCCTTCGACGCGTCAAAGCCAATATCTTGCGGCGCGAAGCCGAGGCACACGCTCGGGTACAGGACATTTCCGTCGCCGAGTTCAATCGGGCCATTCACGATGGCATTGGCGATCAAAGTGCAGTCTGCGCCGATCTTGACCGGGCCAACCGTCCCAAGGACGAGGCATCCGGGGCCAATGGTGGTTCGAGCCCCGATCTCCACATCACCCTCAACGACCGCGGTGCGGTGGATAATGGCGTCGGGGTGGATGCGGGTACCGGTCTGTGTTGCGGGTTGCGGGCACATCATGCGGGAAGTGTAGGGGCAGGGCGCGGCGGTTAGGCTTCAAATTCATGGAAGGCACGGCGCCAGAATTTGTGGTGGAACAGTTGGGGCGCATGGCCTACGCCGATGCGATTGAAGTGCAGCGCGCCCGGCATGCGGCCCTTGTTGAGGGTCGGGCGGCGGGGGTTCCGCATCAGGTGCTGGTGGTGGAGCATCCTGCGGTGATTACCGTCACTCGGCGTGTGGGAGCCGCGGGGCACGTGCTTGCTGATGAGGCGCGTCTTGCAGCGGCAGGGATCTCGCTTTGCCAGACTGATCGTGGCGGTGATGTCACGTACCACGGACCGGGGCAGGTGGTCATCTATCCAATCGTTGACTTGCAACGATTACATCTTGGCATCCATGCGTACATTCGTGCGATTGAGGAGGCGGCCATTCGCACATGCGCTGCGTGGGGCATCGGTTGTCACCGTGAGGGCGGAGCGACTGGCGTGTGGGTAGATAGTGGCGCCCCGAGCGCTGGTGATCTGCAGGAGGGCGCGGCGGCATCCACCTCGCGAAAGATCGCAGCAATTGGCGTTCGGGTTTCGCGCTCAGCAACGCTGCACGGCATGGCACTCAACGTCCATCCAGAACTCTCGCACTTCGACATGATTGTCCCGTGCGGATTGCACGGCCGCCGTGTGACAAGCATGCGCGAAGTCCTCGGTGCGGCGTGCCCACCGAGCGAGGACGTGGCATTGCGCTTAGCAGCGGAAGTGATTTCTGCGCTCAATGGTCGGTAGATGCGGTGGTCGTGCAATCAGCTCGACAAGCTAGCACTCATCCTCGATCATTCATCCTTGAGCGACAGTTCCTTGATGAGTTCCGGGGTCAGGTCGATGGTCTCTGGGTAATGCAAGAAGGTTCGGACCTGCACCTGCAACATGGCATCAGCTGGGCTGTTGCTTGTGAAGGGCTGGCTGGTTGGCACGAAGCGCAGCACAATGTCAACCTTGTTGCGATCGGCAACCACGTCGGTCGCGGCGGTCATTTCGCGGTAGGCCTTCTCGATTTGCTCTGCTTGCAACTTGCCGAGTTTCTCGCCGATCTCCTTGCGCCATGCTTCGACTTCCTTGAAGAAGCCCTCGACTTCCTGGCGACCACCCTCAAAGCCCGGGGCCTTGGGGTCAACATCCTTGTACTTGGTTTCGAGTTCGGTGTAGCGCTTGCGGAAGTCCTCGTCCTTGCTCTTGGCGGTCTCTTCGAGGCGCTTGCGTTCGTCTTCAAAGCGCTCGCTCTTGAGCAGGAGCTTCATGATCTTGTCGCTGCCGACCGCTCCGATGGACCACGCCTTTGCAGTGGCTTGCTCGCCGAATGCCAGGTGACCTTCAACATTGCGCAGGGTGAGATTGGTGTCTTTCCCCGTGAGAATCACCGCGTCGGCAGGACCCAAATCCGAAGGCGTTGGCTCCGGCCGAGCCGATGCGTTGCGCTCGGCGCCGCGCAGGAAACTCATAGCGGCGATGCCAGCGAGGGCGGAATAAACGATGACGCGTTCTGTGTTGCGCATGGATGGAGTTTCTTAGTCGCCTTGATCAAGGATGGCCATGAAGGCTTCCTGTGGGATCGACACCGAGCCGATCTGCTTCATTCGCTTCTTACCGGCCTTCTGCTTCTCAAGCAGTTTGCGCTTACGGCTGATGTCGCCGCCGTAGCACTTCGCAATGACGTTCTTGCGCATTGACTTGATGCTCTCACGAGCGATGATCTTGCCGCCGATGGCAGCCTGCAGCGGAATTTCAAACTGATGGCGATCGATCTGCCCCTTCAGTTTCGCCAAGATCGACCGGCTGCGTTGGTCCGCATTTTCGCGGTGGCAAATCATGGCGAGCGCCTCAACGGCATCGCCATTCACCAAGATCTGCACCTTCACCAGATTGTCCGCGCGGAAGGCGATGATTTCGTAGTCCATCGTGCCGTAGCCGCGCGTCACGCTCTTCAACTTGTCGTAGAAGTCATAGATGATTTCTGCAAGCGGCAGTTCATAGATGAGCATCTGCCGATCTTCACCGATCGCCATCTGGCTCTGGAAGCAGCCGCGACGAGCGTCGCAGAGTTTCATCAAGTCACCGATGTTGTCATTGGGGCAGATGATTTCAATCTTGACGATTGGTTCACGGATCTCAGCAACCACTCCCATGTCGGGAAGGTCAGCAGGGTTGTGAATTTCAACAAGCGTCCCATCAAGTTTCATCACTTGATAGCTGACGGTTGGCGCAGTCTGAATGATGTTGACGCCGCCCTCACGCTCCAAGCGCTCTTGCACGATGTCCATGTGCAGGAGACCCAGGAAGCCGACGCGGAATCCGAAGCCGAGTGCTTCGCTGTGCTGCACTTCATAGGTGAAGCTGGCATCATTGATGTGCAGCTTCTCCATCGCTTCGCGCAGGCTTTCAAAGTCGGCGCGCTTGCCGGTGCCTTCGTCGTCAGTGGCGGGGTAGAAATCGCAATACACCATCTGCTTTGGCTCTTCGTAGCCTTCGAGTGCTTCAAGCGCAGGATCATTGTCGAGCGTGATGGTGTCACCAACGCGGACTTCGGCGAGGCTCTTGATTCCAGCGCAGACATAACCCACTTGCGCGAAAGTCAGGGCTTTCATCTTCTGCGGAAACGGCGTGTTGCGCCCGAGTTCGATCGCATTGAAGGTACGACCGGTTCCCATCATGCGGAACTTGTCGCCGTGCTTGATCTGGCCGTCAAAGACGCGGATGTACAAGACTACGCCTTTGTAGTCGTCGTACTTGCAGTCAAAGACCAGGGCGCGCAGTTGGCGCATCTTCTCCGCGGGTGGCGGAGGCAGGCGCTCAACGATGCGGTCGAGGAGTTCATGGATTCCCTGACCGGTCTTAGCGCTCACGGGCAAGCAGTCTTCGGCAGGCAAACCAAGAACCTGCTCAATTTCCATCGCCACCTTGTCAGGATTGGCGGCTGGCAAGTCGATCTTATTGATGACCGGAATCAGCGTGAGGTTGTTGCCGACTGCGAGGTATGCGTTGGCCACGGTCTGCGCTTGCACGCCTTGCGTGGAGTCAACCACCAAGACGGCGCCTTCACACGCCTTGAGGGCGCGGCTCACTTCGTAGGTGAAGTCAACGTGGCCGGGGGTATCGATGAAGTTGAGTTCGTAGTCCTCATCCTTGTAGCGATGGGTCACCGTGACGGCGGATGCCTTGATGGTGATGCCGCGCTCGCGCTCAAGGTCCATGGAGTCCAGGAGCTGTGCACGCGCCTCACGGGCGCTGACCGCCTTGGTGGCTTGGAGGAGGCGATCTGCAAGGGTGCTCTTGCCGTGGTCGATGTGGGCGATGATGGAAAAGTTGCGGATGCGCACGTCGGGCTCTGGGCTTGGCTCCCCGGACGCAGTGGTGCGGCGGGGAAAGTCCTGAAGTCTAGCGCAGCGCGCGGTGACCTGAACCACATTCCGGGCAAGCGCCGGGGGCGCCGAGCGGGTCCGGTGGCCCCAGGAGATGCCCGCAGGCAAGGCAGGTCGGATACCCACGAGCGGAGAGTGCCGCGCGCACAAAGGGTAGGTAGCCCCCCATGGCCACCATGAACGCGACGTGCTGGAGGTACAGGTAGACCGCTAGGAGCACCATGCCAACGTAGAACCATCCATCCACACTGGTTGGAATGCCATTCACTGATTGCAGCCCACCTTGGGCAATCAGTAGCGCAATCACCAGGAGTGGAAACGGGAGAACGGAAATTCCGAAAAACGTCCAACAGGCGGACCAGTCGCGGAGCATGCGAAGGTTGGCATCCCAGTGGATACACACCTGCTCTTGCCACGAGAGGCGGAGCGACGAGTCATGAAATTGCGGCCACCAGTTCCAGTTGACCGGCGGTTGTAGCGGTGGTTGCGGTGGTAGCGCTGGTACCGCTGGTACCGCTGGTACCGGTGGTTGCGGTGGTACCGGCGGTGGTGTGTTCATCGCACGGGAGTGGTTGCGGCAGGCGCACTCGGTGCGGCGGCTTGCTTTGGTTGATCGGGCTTGGCCGCGTTTGGCGTCGGCAGAGGTTCGGTGGGCGGATGCGTCATCTTGCCTCCCGCAGTTTCAAGAGTGAATTGACCATCGGTGCCTTTTACGCACCGCGCGCTGATGGTGTCGACGGCGGGCGTGTCTGGAGCAAGCGTCAACACGTCACCCTCTGAGTTCCAAATTCCAGAGTGCTCGGTGATGCCAGTGGCTGGCCCCGTCCGTCGCCATTCGTAGCGGCCATTTTCAAACACCAAGAGTTCTTCAGTGGCGGCGACCCATGCGCCGAGCATGTCATCGGCCGGAATATGCGGTGGGGAAGCAAACAAACGGAAGTCCGTCATTCCTTCCCGATGCAGTTCGGTGACGCCATCGTCTTTCTGCAGTGTGACGCGGTGCCGCGTACCCGTCTTGACGCGGTAAGGCTCCAGATCAAAGAACACGTAGTTGGTCCGGCGCCATGCGCCCACTTCAACCGGACGCTTGAAACGATCCTGCGAGACCCAGACCCGGTACGCGCCGTTTGCATCCAGGCGCATGAGTTCCACGCCGTTGCTCCACCAACCGTCGACGCGCTCTGGCTTGGCGGGGTCGAAATCGAGCGGCGTGTCGGAGACATGCTTGGCATTCTGCGCGAGCGCCGCGGATGGGGCGCACACTGCCAGCGCGAGCATCGCCGTCGCCATGCTTGGCAGCAGGGCGGCGTGCATGGAGAGGTTGCGAACGGAGAAGGCGAGGCGGGGCTTCGTCTGCATAGCAGAAGCCTATACGGGGGAAATCCGGTGACGGATCTGCCGATTTCGTGCGGAATTACCGTTAGCTACGGATCACCGGCAGGATCACCTTGCGCTCAATGTCCGAAGTGGGCTGTACGACCAAGTCGTAGCCATCACTGCCAACAACGGTGCAGCGAACCAGTTCGCCCGGGGCAAGTTTTTCGCGGGAAAGCACGTAGGTCAGCGCGTCGATCTGCGGCGCCTGGTGGTAGCAACGCCCCACATGCAGGATGCCGCCTTCGCTCACGCCCGGCGTAGCGCGACCAGCGGTGGCGCCAGCGGCTGGGCCGTCAACAAGCACATCGAATTGCACGCGCTGTTCAGCCTGGTAGGCGGCGTTCTCAAACGCAACTTCCTGTTGAGCAAGCATGAGTTCGCGTTCGCGTTCAGCCTTGACTTCGTCGGGAACATGAAGGGCAGGGTCTGCGTCCATCGTTCCAGCGGGCGTGCCGTCTTCCGGTGAGTACTTGAAGACGCCCATGGCATCGAAGCCAAACTCTTGCACGAACTCCAGGAGTTCTTCATGATCCGCCTGCGTCTCGCCAGGGAATCCAGTGATGAAGGTGGTTCGGATGGCGATGCCCGGCATGCGTTCGCGCAACTTCTCCAAGAGCTCCGCCTGCTGACGCTTGGATGTGTGACGACGCATCGAAGTGAGCATCGAGTCACTCATGTGTTGCAGCGGCATGTCGATGTACTTGACCACATTATCAAGTGATGCCATGGCATCAATCATTTCATCGGTGAAGTTTGATGGATACGCGTACATCAAGCGTGCCCAGCCAGCGCCGTGCTCGCGCACTGCGCCGTCCACTGCGCGCAACATGCCAACCAGACCTTCGGTATAGCCAATATCGTTGCCGAAACTGGTGGTGTCTTGACCGATCAGGTTCAGTTCAAACGCCCCATCAGCAAGCAGCGCGCGCGCTTCAGAGACGATGGTTTCCACCGGCTTGGAACGCATCTTGCCACGAATGGACGGAATGGTGCAGAACGCGCAGCGCTGGTTGCAGCCTTCGCTGACGCGCAGGTATGCCCAGTGGCGCGGGGTCAGTCGGAATCGGTTTGAGTCATCCTCAAAGTAGCCGATGCCTTTGCCGTCCTTGCCATTCACAGTGAGTCCGGTGGTAGCGATGCCGCGCTCGGCCGCTGCTTGCAGTGCGTTGCCAGCAATCCAGTAGCGAGGTGCGTCGGTGCCAGCGGTGCCGGGACCAGCGTTGGCTTCGCGCACGGCGCGGCCGCTTACTGCGTCCATGATGTGGTCACGATCAAAGACACCAATCATGGCGTCGATCCCAGGTGCCCACTCCAACATCTTGGCGCGGTGGCGCTGCACGAGGCAGCCAGCCACTACCACGCGCTTCACCGTGCCAGCGCGTTTGCGTTCGAGTGCTTCTTGAATGACTTCAAGACTTTCGTCCTTGGACGCTTCCAGAAATCCGCAGGTGTTGATGACGATGGCGTCGGCGGCATCGTGGTCGGAGACGAGCTTGATGCCGCCCGCAGCCAAGACGCCGAGCATCTTCTCGCTGTCAACAAGGTTCTTCGGGCAGCCGAGGCTGACGAATGCGACGGAGCGAATGGAGTCATCGGAAGCGGTCATCGAAGGGTCGATTCTAGGCAGTTCCGCTCAGGACGCGAAGTGCGCCAGCATGGTGCGCCATTCCCCGTAGCGGTATGGGACGCCATGCGCGTCGTGGAGGGCGCGGAGGCGGGCGAGGGTGCGTTCTGAGAGGTCTTCCTGCCAGCCAGCGGCACGGGGGTCACAGAAGTAGATCCGGCAGCCGAGCGGGCGCACCGCATGCACTCCGCAGCGTCCGTCGTCTAAGAATGGGCAGTCGCCGCGCGTGGCGGCGGCGCGGACCGCGGCGGCGTCCGGCACCATGCCTGAGCCGCGCAGGCACCAGGCGGCTTCGATGCCCGTGACGTACAGGCGGTGCCCGTATTCCTCAAAGCGGCAGCAGCGACCGCTGGCGTTGCAGACCGGGCGTAAGGTTTCCGTCTCGGTAGCAACAACGCCGTAGATGGCGCGCAGTTCCGCGTCGATGGCTGGGTTCCATGCGGCCTCGCTCCACCGTGCGGCGAGGTCGGCGGCATCGGGAGGGAGCGCAGCGAAAGGATCAGCTGCGCCGGAATTCACCGCGGCCAGCTCCCGCCTTCGGCCTTGTCACGCTCAAGCGCAACGCGGATCTGCAGGTAGTCATGCACTGGGCCCTTGTCCATGCCGGGGCACGGGACGTGTTTCTTGGTGTCTTCCCACGCCTTGCGGCTGCGCAGGTTGCCATCCCAGAATGGCCAGGTGCGGCACTGCTCGGGGCGCGCTTCGTACAGACCGCACACGGCTTTGCCGGGGATTGAATTGCGATCGAGGAAGATGCAATCGTTGCCGAACTCGGTGGTCTTCTCGCGGAGTGAGCGTTGCTTTCCGACCTTGCGCGCGTAGCGCTCCAGGAATTCAGCAAGCGGGAGATTGAGTTTCTCAGCCATCGCGCGGCCTTCATCGGGCGTGAAGAGCACAACGCCCTCTGGACCAGTGCAGCAGTTGCCACACATGGTGCATTCAAACTGGAGTCCGTCGCGATACCAAGGTTCACCCTTACCGCGTGTGATTGATGGTTCAGGCATGGAGAGAGAGTCTACGAATTAAATCGGTACTGGCAGTAGTGGGGAATCCAATTTAGTAGCGAGTGTGTCTGGTCACTTGTCCGCCCGCCGTAAGCACAACGCCCCCGGCGCAGGGCCGAGGGCGTTGGAAGTTTCAAACATGATCACTACTGAACTGATCACCAATTCGAGTCAGGCTTTAGTCGCCTGGCTCTTCGTCAGCCACGAGTTCGCTCGCGCCTTCAACGGCGGTTCGCAGGGACTCGTTCAGATCAGCAAGGGTTTCTTGGCTGATGGTGGTGGCGTACGCCGGGCTCTCTGCTCCGAGTTCCTCGGCCTCATCACGCGCCTCGGCCAAGAAGGCCTCGTCGCTGGTCTCGTCGCCTTCTGGAACAGCCACAAGCTTGGCAACGCGAATGCGCTGGTAGGAGTGGAAGCCCGTTCCGGCTGGAATGAGGTGACCCAGGATGACGTTCTCCTTGAGGCCGCGGAGCTCGTCCGTGGCGCCGGCAAGGGCGGCCTCGGTGAGAACCTTGGTGGTCTCCTGGAAACTTGCGCCCGACAGGAAACTCTCGCTCTGCAGCGAAGCCTTGGTGATGCCGAGCAGCAACGTCTTGTACGTGGCTGGCTTTGGCTTCTTGGTCTTCGCTTCCTTGCCGCCCTTGTCCTTGGCGAGGGCATTGGCTTCCTTGATGTCTTCCTTGGAGAACAGACTTCCAATGAGGAGCGAGGTGTCGCCCGAGTCCTCGATGCGCAACATGCCGCTGAGGTTCTCGTTGCGCTGCTTGAGGTCGAAGCGCTCAACAACTTGGTTCGGCAGGAAGTCGCTGTCACCAGGGGTGGTGACGCGCACCTTGCTCAACATCTGTCGCAGGATGGTTTCGATGTGCTTGTCGGAGATCACCACGCCCTGCGCGCGATACACATTCTGCACCTCATCCAGCATGTAGCTGTACAGGGCTTCTTCGCCCTTGATGCGCAGGATGTCAGCAGGAACCTGTGGACCTTCGGTGAGCGGATCGCCCGACACCACGCTGTCGCCCGTGTGGACGCGCAGGTGCTTGCCCTGCGGAACGTGATGGTCGAACTCTTCGCCCGAGTCAGAGACGACGCGGATGGTCATCTTGCCCTTGCGCTTGTCGCTCAGAAGTTCCACGCGTCCGCCGATTTCGGCAAGCACAGCGGGGTCCTTCGGATTGCGAGCTTCGAAGAGCTCGGTGACGCGGGGCAGACCACCGACGATGTCAGCGCTACGTCCAGCTTCCTTCGGCTGGCTAGCAACCAACTGACCGGCGGTGACCATGGCACCTTCTTCGACTTCGATACGAGCCTTGGCAGGCAAGTGATGGAAGTCCAAGATCGCGCCTGAGCCGTCCAAGATGGTGATCTGCGGATGCTTCTCACCCTTGTGCTCAGTGATGATGCGCTCGGTGTTTGCACCGCGGATCTCAACCTTGACGGTCTCGCCGACGATGACGTCTTCGAACTTAATCTTGCCGGGCTTCTCAGCCAAGATCGGAGTCTTGGTTGCATCCCACTTGACCAGCGAGTGACCCTTCTTGATCGGGTCGCCGCTGCGGACCAAGATGGTTCCGCCGTACGGCACTGGGTGGTGCTCAAGTTCACGGCCCTTCGCATCGTTGATGCGGATGATGCCGTTCTTCTTGAGAGCCACGAATGCCTTGGTTCCGTCCTCGAGGGTGGTTTCAACTTCGTTGCACTCAACCACCTCAACGATGCCCGCGGCCTTGGCCTTGTGCACGGTATCGGCGACGGTGCTGACTGCGATACCGCCGGTATGGAAGGTACGCATGGTGAGCTGCGTACCTGGTTCACCGATGGACTGCGCCGCGATGATGCCGACGGCCATTCCCTGCTCAACCGGCTGACCGGTAGAGAGGTCCATGCCGTAGCAGCAACCGCAGACGCCGCGTGCGGTTTCGCACGTGAGCGGACTGCGAACATGCACGGTGTCGATGCCAATCTCCTCGATCTCGCGGGCAATGATGTCCGTGATGATCTGGTTCTTGCCAACAACCTCGCGACCAGTACGCAGATCAACGATCGCCTGCAGCGAAGTACGTCCGCGGATCTGATCCTTCAGAGGAACATCCACTTCTTCGCCCTTGTACAGAGCGCGCTTTGGAACGCCCGACTTGGTGCCGCAATCTGGCTCGATGACGGTGACCGACTGCGCCACGTCGCAAAGCTTGCGCGTGAGGTAGCCGGAGTCAGCGGTCTTGAGTGCGGTATCGGCCAATCCCTTACGGGCGCCGTGCGTTGATGCGAAGTACTCCAAGACGGTGAGACCGTCACGGAAGTTGGACTTGATGGGGGTCTCGATGATCTCGCCGCTTGGCTTGGCCATGAGGCCGCGCATACCTGCGAGCTGCTGCATCTGGCTGCGGTTACCTCGGGCGCCCGACTCTGCGAACAGATACACGGGGTTGAGGTAGCGAGCACCGACGGTGGAAGGCACTTCCTTCGTACCCATGTCAACCTCTGCGCCCGTCACGATGTCGCGACGGTCGTTCTTCAGGGTCTCCATGAGCTTGTCGGAGATGTCATTACGGCACTTCGCCCAGAGTTCGAGCACCTGGTTACGACGCTCGGTGTCAGTGATGGCACCGTTCTCGTAACTGCGCTCAACCTTAAGGACCTTCTTCTCGGTGTCTTCGAGCAGCTTTTCCTTGTCCGCGCTGACGCGCAGATCGGTGATACCGAAGGAGAGACCGGAGACGGTGGAGTAGCGGAAGCCAACTTCCTTCATCTTGTCGAGCAGGTCGATCGTGTCGGCCTTGCCGCGGCGTTGGAAGGTGTCATCGATGACGCGCGCTGCACCCTTCTTGGTGAGCGGGCAGTTGTAGAAGGGCATTCCTGGAGGCAGGATCTCGTTGAAGATCAATCGACCGAGGGTGGTGACAATGCGACGGTTCTCAGCGAGCTTCTTCGGCTGCTCCTTCTCCTTCTCGACCGTTTCAGCGAAACGTTCGTGGCGGATTTCGATCCAGTCATGCAGATCGATGGTCTTGGCTTCGAGGGCCAGGAGGGCTTCGGAAACATCCTTGACGCGGAGCATCGACTTCGGATCAGCTGGCTTGTCCTTGGCCGCAACGGTCAAGAAGTACACGCCCATGACGATGTCCTGGGACGGGCTGACGATCGGGTTACCGTTCGCCGGGCTGAAGATGTTGTGGATGGACATCATCAGCACTTGCGCTTCGGCCTGAGCCTCAACGCTGAGCGGAAGATGCACTGCCATCTGGTCGCCGTCGAAGTCGGCGTTGTAGCCGGTGCAGACGAGCGGATGGATCTTGATGGCGTTGCCTTCAACGAGTACTGGCTCAAAAGCCTGGATACCCATTCGGTGCAGCGTTGGAGCGCGGTTCAAGAGGACCGGGTGATTCTTGATCACCGTCTCCAAGATGTCCCACACTTCAGCATCGCGACGCTCAAGCATGCGCTTGGCACTCTTGATGGTGTCAGCGAGGCCTTGCTCCTTGAGCTTGCGAATGATGAACGGCTGATACAGCTCGAGCGCGATCTTCTTCGGCAGACCGCATTGCCAGAGCTTGAGCTCTGGACCAACGACGATGACCGAACGCGCCGAGTAGTCAACGCGCTTGCCGAGCAGGTTCTCGCGGAATCGACCTTGCTTGCCCTTGATCATGTCGGTGATCGACTTGAGAGGGCGGTTGGAGGAGCCGAGCACCGGGCGACGGCAGCGGCCGTTGTCAAACAACGCATCGACAGCCTGCTGAAGCATGCGCTTCTCGTTGCGGATGATCACCTCGGGGGCGTTCAGATCCATCAACTTCTTGAGACGGTTGTTTCGGTTGATGATGCGGCGATAGAGATCGTTGAGATCGCTGGTTGCAAAGTTGCCGCTCTCCAGCATGACCAGCGGACGCAGGTCCGGTGGGATCACTGGAACGACATCGAGCACCATCCACGTTGGATCGTTGGGGCTCTTGCGGATCGCTTCCACGATCTTCAAGCGCTTGGACAGATCCTTCTGCTTCTGCTTGCTCTTCGTGTTGAAGAGATCATCGCGGAGCTTGACTGCCTCTTCATCGAGGTCGAGCTTCATCGGCCCGAGGAGTTCGCGCACAGCTTCGGCGCCCATCATGGCGGTGAAGGTGCCGTGGCCGTACTTCTCAAGCGCGGCGCGGTACTCATCTTCCGTGAGCATCTGCTTGAACTCGAGTTCGGTGGAACCCGGATCGGTGATGACGTAGTCCTGGAAGTACACGACCTTCTCGATGTCGCTGGTCTTCACGGCGAGCAGGTTGCCAAGACGGCTCGGCATGGCCTTGAAGTACCAAATGTGCACGATCGGCGCGGCCAGGTTGATGTGGCCCATGCGCTTGCGACGCACGCGACTGTGCGTGACCTTGACGCCACAGCGGTCGCAAATGATGCCCTTGTACTTGGTGCCCTTGTACTTGCCGCAGGCGCACTCGAAGTCGCGCTCTGGTCCAAAGATCCGCTCACAGAACAGACCGTCGCGCTCGGGACGGTAGGTTCGGTAGTTGATGGTCTCGGGCTTCTTGACTTCGCCAAAGCTCCAGCTGCGGATGTCGTTGGGACCCGCAAGGGTGATCTTCACGGCGCCGATGTCGTTCACGCGGTCGTAGACGTTTTCAGACATATGTCAGTACTCGCTTGTATGGCCGCCAGCAGGGCGGGGATGCGGTCGTTCGGTCGGAGGCCGTCAGAGACGGCGTAACTCCGGTCGCGCGCCCGTTGCTGGGCGCGCGACCGGTGATGTTGCGCGGGATTAGTCGAGGATTGGACGATCGTCGCCCGAGAGTTTCTCGAGCTGGATGTTCATTGCAAGACCCTTGATTTCGTGGCAGAGGACGTCGAACACGACGGGCATGCCCGCCTCCAAGGTGTTCGTGCCCTTGACCATTGAGTCGTAGATCTTCGTGCGTCCTTCCACGTCGTCGCTCTTGACAGTGAGGAGTTCCTGCAAGACGTAGGCAGCGCCGTACGCCTCGAGGCCCCACACTTCCATTTCGCCGAAGCGCTGACCACCTGTGCGCGCCTTACCACCCAGCGGCTGCTGAGTGATGAGGCTGTAGGGCCCCGTGCTACGTGCATGGATCTTGTCGTCGACCAAGTGATGCAGTTTCAGGATGTACATGAAGCCAACGGTGGTCTTCTGGCTGAATGGCTCGCCAGTTCTTCCGTCGTAGAGCTGAACCTTGCCGGTCATTGGCATCCGTGCGAGCAGCTCGCGCGGGGTGCCAGGCTCCTTGCCAGTCTTCTCGAAGGTATCGAGACGGTTGGCGATGTGCGCGTTTGCTTCCTTGACCTGATCGAAGATCTCGGCCTCGGATGCACCGTCGAACACCGGAGTCAGCGCTTGGAAGCCGAGCACCTGCGCCGCCCAGCCGAGGTGAACCTCGAGAATCTGGCCGACGTTCATACGACTCGGCACGCCGAGCGGATTCAGGAGCACGTCAACTGCAGTGCCGTCCTCAAGGAATGGCATGTCTTCTTCGGGAACGATGCGGGCGATGACGCCCTTGTTTCCGTGTCGACCGGCCATCTTGTCACCGACGGAGAGCTGACGCTTGGTAGCGACATAGACCTTGACCATCTCAAGGACGCCCGAAGGCAGCTCATCGCCGCGCTTCATGTGGCCAACCTTGCGCTCCTTCTCGGAGAAGATGCCAGTGATGCGCGGCCAGAACTGACCGTAGGTCACCATGGCGATATCGCGTGCTTCCTTCGAGCCCTTCATCCACTTCTCTGAGAAGTTCTGGATCTGCTCGAGGATGACTTCTTCGATGTCACTTGCACCGACCTTCTGGCGGGTGCTCGGGTCGACCATCTCGGCGCCGAGAGCGGCATTGACCAAGAGCACCATCTGCTTGAACAGCGAGATGGCCTTCTTGTCGAGCTCTTCTTCGAACTCCGAGATCTCCTTCTTGAGTTGCTTCTTCTGCTCCTCATTCAAGTGCATGCGACGGCTGAAGCGCTTGGCTCCAATGACGACGCCTTCGGTGCCGGCTGGCACTTCGAGCGAGTCATTCTTGACGTCTTCACCAGCGCGACCGAAGATCGCGTGGAGCAACTTCTCTTCCGGGCTGAGCTCGGACTTGGACTTGGGGCTGACCTTGCCGACCAGGATGTCGTTCGGGCCGACGCGTGCGCCGACTCGGATGACACCGAATTCATCAAGGTTGCGCAGCATCTTCTCGGAGACGTTCGGGATGTCCGCAGTGAACTCCTCGCGACCAAGCTTGGTCTCGCGGATTTCCACTTCGAAATTCTCGATGTGAATCGAGGTGAACACGTCGTGCTTCACCAAGCGCTCGTTGATGACGATGGCATCCTCAAAGTTGTAGCCGTCAAAGGTGTTGAACGCCACGAGTGCGTTCTTGCCGATGGCGAGCTCGCCCATGATGGTGGAGGCGCCGTCGGCGATGATCTCGCCTGCCTTCACCTTCTGGCCGGGCTTCACAACTGGACGCTGGTTCTGGCAGGTGCGCTCGTTGAGTCCAGCGAACTTGCGCAGGTTGTACTCATCGGCGTTGTCAATGATGATGCGCTGTCCGTCCACGAAGGTGACGACGCCCGAACGGGCAGCCTTCACAATCATGCCGGAGTGCGTACCGACGACGCGTTCCATGCCTGTTGCAACGCACGGCGGGTCGCTCTTGACGAGCGGCACTGCTTGGCGCTGCATGTTCGAACCCATCAGGGCTCGGTTGGCATCGTCATGCTCAAGGAAGGGGATCAGCGATGCGCTGACGCCGACGATCTGCTTGGGGCTGATGTCAACGAACTGCACTTCACCTGGCTCAACGAGGACCAAGTCAACATCGTTGGACTCGTCCTTGTTGCTGCGACGGCGCGCGAGCACCTTCTCCAGCTTGGGGTTGCGGATGTTGGAGATGTTGCCGCTGGCATCCATGGCGTCCGAAGGAGCCAAGATGTGCTTCAACTCTTCGTCAGCACGGAGCTTGACGACCTTGCCGCTGACCTTCGCGTTGCGAACTTCGCGGTACGGGGTCTGCAGGAAGCCGTAGTCATCGATTTCGGCATAAATGCCGAGCGATGCGATCAGACCGATGTTGGTGCCTTCCGGCGTTTCAATCGGGCAGATGCGTCCGTAATGGGAGATATGCACGTCGCGCACTTCGAAGCCTGCGCGCTTGCGGTTGAGTCCACCTGGTCCAAGTGCCGAGAGGCGCCGTTCATGCACAAGCATGGAAAGCGGGTTCGTCTGGTCAACCACCTGCGAAAGTTCGCTGCGGCCGAAGAAGAACTCGATGGCGCTGGAGATGCTCTTGGAGTTGACGAGATCAGCGATCTTGCTGATTTCGCCTGGCTCCTTGACACTCATGCGCTCCTGGACGGTGCGCTTGAGCTTCAGGAAGCCCTTGCGCATTTCCTCGGTCGCCAGCTCATCGAGCGTGCGGAGTCGACGATTGCCCAAGTGATCGATGTCATCAACAAATTGTTCCTTGCCCGTGCCACGCAGATCGAGCATGTAGCGGATCACGGCGAGGAAGTCCTCGGCGCGGATGCGCTGCATGTCTTCGCCGACCTTCTTGTACTTCGGGTCGTGGTCGAACTTGCGGTTCATGCGGAAGCGACCAACGCGTCCGAGGCGATAGCGACTGTCGTCAAAGAACTTCTCTTCAAAGAGCTTGCGAGCCTTGTCGACCTGCGGCGGGTTGCCGGGACGGAGGCGGCCGTAGATCTTGAGCAGGGCGGCTTCGTGTTCGCTGACTTCGGCAAGGAAGTCGAGCTTCTCTTCAGCAAGCGTGTTGAGGATCAGCGAGTCACCAGGATTGGTAACAACGCGAACGCTCTTCAGGTTGCTGGCGAGAATGTTCTCAAGGCCCTTCTCACCGAGCGGCGAACCAACGCGGCAGAGTTCCTCGCCGGTTTCGCTGTCGATGATGAGTTCCGCTGAGTAGTGGAGCGGGGTGAGCTTCTTTGCTGCAAGGTCTTCAACGTCGTAGAACTCTTCGAGGATCTTCTCGGTGGTGGAGTACTTCTCGTCAAGCGCACGCAGGAAGGTAGTTGCAGCAAGCTTGGTGCTCTGGTCGATTCGCATCGCCAGAACATCCTTCTTGGTGACTTCCAACTCGATCCAACTACCGCGCTCAGGAATGATGCGGCTGGAGTGGAGCGGACGATCACCGATGCGCGATGCAACGCTGAAGTCAACACCGGGTGAGCGATGCAGCTGGCTCACGATGACGCGCTCTGCGCCGTTCACGATGAACTCGCCGCCGCCCATCATGATCGGAATGTCACCGAGATAGATGTCTTCTTCAGTGATTGGCTCGCCTTCGCCCTTGGTGAGGCGAACGGTGACGCGGAGTGGACGACCGTAGGTCAATCGCAGTTCGCGACATTCGTCAGGCGTGTAGCGCGGCTCCTCCAGCCGGTAGCGGAGGTAGTCGAGGCGCATGGCCAAGTCATAGGATTCAATCGGGAAGATCTCGCGCAGCAATGCTTCGAGACCCTTGTGGGTGTCGCGCGACTGCGGGTCCTTCTTCAATTGCAAGAAGCGGTCATACGCCTCTTGCTGAACCTTCATGAGATCGGGAACGGGATCTGCTTCGCCGCGCTTCTTAGAAAAATCGCGGATGGTTTTTGTTGCCATAGTGTGTATCGCCTCTCGTTCCAAGTGCAAAAAGAACGGACAGTGGCTTTCGCAAGCCCTCTGAATGTCAGCTGTTTTGGATTGTTGATGGTTCCGAAGCCAAGATCGAATATTGTACACAATTCCGTGTTTGGCGGCGGCATATCGGCTCGATTGTGGCACGCGCTTTGCAGGAAATCAAAAATCGAGTTATTGGACGCCGCGGGGCATCCTTAAAAACGCACTCGCCCGGCACGAGGCCGGGCGAGTGGAACGATCTGCAAACGGAGGCGAGACTTACTTGATCTCGACCTTGCCGCCGGCTGCTTCGATAGCAGCCTTGAGCTTCTCGGCGTCTTCCTTGGAGATCTTCTCCTTGACGGCCTTCGGGGCGCCGTCGACGACAGCCTTCGCATCGGCCAGACCGAGACCAGTGGCCTCGCGGACAACCTTGATGACGTTGATCTTGTTCGCGCCGGCTTCCTTGAGGATGACGTCGAACTCGGACTGGGCTTCAGCAGCAGGAGCTGCATCGCCAGCCGGAGCGGCCATCATCATGCCACCGCCAGCAGCGGCTTCGATTCCGTACTTGTCCTTCATGTAGTCCGCGAGGTCAACCGCGTCCTTCAGGGTGAGGCTGGCGATCGAGTCGCCGAGGGTGGTGATCTTTGCTTCGAACGTCTTGGTTTCAGTAGCGGTCATTGTGGACTCCAAATCACTTGATGAACCTCCGAGTGGAACTGGAACGCCCAGTTTTTAACCCGCAAGCGGGCCAGTCGGAAGGTGGTTGGGTAACAGTCAGTATCAGTAACTATCAGTAACGGCAACTGGGATCAGAGCTCCCAGATGTGCCGGATTGATTTAGGCAGAAATAGCTGAGATGGTTTCGCCCTTTTCCAAGCGCGATTCGATCTCTTTGACGATTCCCATCACGCGACCGCCCGGACCCTTGACGGCTCCGAGAAGATTGCGACCAGGGGAGAGGACGAGGGTGACGACGTTGGATTGCGCCTCTTCACGAGTCGGCATCTTGCTGAGCTGCGTGACGCCGGCCTTGCCTTCGTACACGACGCCTTCCAAGATGGCGGCCTTGAAGACGAACTTCTCAACGGTACGCGCCCACTTCACCAGATCGCGCGCGAGATCCACGACGCTGTCTTGTGAGTAGACGAGTGCTGATGGCCCGGACAGGTGGGCTCCGAGTTGCTCGAGCGCGCCGCCCTTGAAGGCTTCGCGTGCGAGTGCGTTCTTGACGACAGCGACCTTGACGCTCTTGCGAGCAAAGTCGTTGCGCATCTTGTTGGTAGCGAGTGCATCGAGACCACGGATCTCGACGAGCACCGCGCCTTCGATGCCGGAGAACTTCTTACGGTACTCCTTGACGATCATCTGCTTGATTGGCTTAGACATGTTGTTGTTCCTGCGATGAATTCTGTGGGCGTCAGACTGCGACCGGGACGCCGGGGCTCATGCAAGCACCTACGACGCACTTCTTGACGTAGAGACCCTTGGATGATGCTGGCTTGGCCTTGAGGATCGTCTGGACGAACGCGTTCAGGTTGTCGAGAAGTTGGTCGTCCTTGAACGACAACTTGCCGATGACGCCGTGGATGTTGCCACCATCGTCGTTGCGGTACTCCTGCTTACCTGCTGCGTATTCCTTGACGGCGTCTGCAACATTGGGAGTTACGGTGCCAGCCTTCGGCGAGGGCATGAGACCCTTCGGTCCAAGCACCTTTCCGAGCTTGCTGACGACGCGCATCATGTCTGGGCTTGCGATGGCGACATCGAATTCCATCCATCCGCCTTCGACCTTTGCAACCAGGTCATCAGACCCAGCTTCGACAGCGCCGGCGGCCTTTGCAGCCGCGACCTTGTCAGAACCGCAGAACGCAATGACGCGCGCGGTCTTGCCAATGCCGTGGGGCAGGGCGATCGAACCGCGAAGCGCCTGATCGGCCGCCTTCGGGTCGATTCCAAGGTGGAACACCACGTTGACCGTTTGGTCAAACTTGGTGGCCTTGAACTTGCGGAGCGCTGCGATTGCTTCGGCAGCGGTGACGGGATTGACAACTATGTGGCTCTGCGCAGCGCGCATGCGCTTGGAGTTGCCGACGATCTTCTTCACATCTTTGTTGGCGATAGCCATGGCTTTACATCCCCTCCACTGTCACGCCCATCGAGCGTGCGCTTCCCATGACGATGCGCATTGCAGCGTCAAGGCTGGTGGTGTTGAGGTCCTTGATTTTTTCTTCGGCGATCTTGCGGATCTGATCCTTGGTGATCTTGCCGACCTTCTGCGTGTGGGGGACTGGCGAGCCCTTCTCGATCTTGATCGCGTCCTTAATGAGCGCGGAGACCGGGGAGGTCTTGATTTCAATGTCGAAGCTCTTGTCGGCGTAAACCGTGACAATGCAACCGACCACGCGGCCGTTGAGGGCCTTGGTCAAGTCGTTGAACTTCGTGATGAACTGACCGGGGTTAACGCCGTTGGCGCCGAGGACAGGACCGAGCGGTGGGGCCGGAGTGGCCTTGCCGCCTGGTGCCATCAACTTAAATTGCTTCGTGACCTTCTTGGCCATGGTTCCTACCTCCGACCGAGCCGGCCCTACTTCGGGCGAAGCCAGTGTTCCCACATTGACAGGTGGAGTTCTGGCTCGGATCAGTCGTTCAAGCGGTGCGGGGTGAAGGGGGGGATGATAGCGATATCCCCGGTGAATGCAAGTGCATCACGGGGCGCTGGTTGGGAGTAAGAGAGTGAAGCGGGAAGCAGGCGCCTTGGTTATCAGCCAGTCCATGCACTCAAAAGGCTTCCAAGGTCGGCGCCTTCCACACGGCCGTTGCCGTCGAAGTCCGCCGGACCGCCTGGCGCGCCCCATTGTGCCAAGAATCCGCCAAGATCAGCGCCGTTGACGCGTCCATCATTGGTGAGGTCGAAGCGATTGACCGTTCCACCCCGGGTCAGGCGAGCCGCGGCGATGGGAGCCTTGGTCAAACCGGGACCTTCCAGTTGGGCGATGCAGCCAGCGCCGCCGCCCGCTTCGAAGAAGTCGATGGTGATGGCATGCTTTCCGGCAGCCAAGGCGATGGTGCCGGTGACTTCCTGCATGCCGTGCAGTCCGTCGTTGAGGATGACCACCGTGCTGCCGATGCGGAGCCGCGATCCATCATCACTGGTCAATGAGAAGGTGTGGGTACCCGATTGGCTGATTTGCACCCAGCCGGTCCATTGTGCGGCCACGTCATCGGCGCGCAAACTCGTTGCGAAGTTTCCATTGGTGGATGCGTAATTCACCTGCGTGGAGATATTGGTGAGGTACGGCGTCAGCGCAGCAAAGTCGGGGAGGACGCCGGCACCCGTCACGGCGTAGTACTTGGTGGTCAGGCCGGGCGTATCGCCGAAGGGATTTTCAGGTTGACGCATCGCCCGAACGCTGATGTTCGCTGTGGCACTTGGGGAGATGGCGCCTGACTGTTCGCGCACGCGGTAGGTCACTCGATCGGTGCTCACGAACTCCGGCGACGGCGTGTACCGCAGCAGGTCGCGGCCGCCTGCACCAGCGCCCACTACGCGCGTCACGGTTCCGCCGCGCTCGGACACGGCATCGAAAGACTCGAGCGTGATGGCTTCGCAATTGGAATCGATGTCATTCGCGAGTACATCGATGAGGATCGATCCGCTGCCTTGAACCATCTCAAACCAGTCGTCGACGGATGCAGCACCCGACGCGCCCTCGACGGTGTTGCAGGAGTTGGACATGTAGGAACTGACCGCTGTGACGCACAGCGGGTGGAACGACAAGATCACATTGCCAAGCCCGCCAGAGCACAGATGACAGTAGCTCATGATGGTGCCGGAAGTGGTGCACACTTGCGCCGTTTGGCACGATCCGAAGTAACCCGATGGCGAGCAACTATCGCCTGGTTCTGGGCAGAAATTGTGCGTGTGCGTGGTGCCGATGTTGTGCCCGACTTCATGGCTGGTCACCATGATGTCCCAGTTCTGCGGATCGTTGTCAATCAGCGGGTACGGGAACGCGCCGGCAAGATTGCCGGACACGGAATAACCCCACGCTGTATTGCATGCAACGCTCAACCATGCAACGCCGCCGCCGAGGCCGCGTGTTGAGAGCATGGCGGCGAGGTCGCGTGGTTGGGCGACCATATTTGCTTGCCACCAGTTGCGGAACTCATTCAACTGATCGCCTGCACCGGCCATCGTCCATGGATCGGCGGCGGTTGGCCACAAGCGCAGGAAGTTGATGTGTGGCTTGATCTGCAGGTCGCGTTGGTAGATCTGATTCATGCCAGCGAAGATGGTTCCGACGTACGCGCTTGCAGCAGCGGTGGGATCGGTGCTGGCAGCAAAGCGCTGGTACAGCTCAGCATCCGTCTCCACGGAAATGCGAAGTTGTCGGCACCGCTGCACGAGCGGTGCCGAACCCTGCTGATTGAGTTCCTCGTCGCCGGGTGCGGTGAGTTCCTGGCACGTCCATGGTTCCCAAGCGATGGTGCCGGGGGGGAGTTCGCCCAAGACATAGGAAACCAGGGGCCCGCTACCGCCGATGCGGTCGCCAGTAATGATGGTGGTTCCGTGTTGGTCTTGGATGAAACCCAAGATGCCCGCGGCACTCCGCGACAGCATGACGGTGGATTTCGCCTCACCCTCCACGGTGCCGCCCCACCATTGACCAGCGGGGCGGGGAATTGCCTGTTCTTGCAGCTGGCCTTTGGCGTCGATGATGGCGGTGACCAATCGGGCGTCGGACGTAAACGGGTCGATGCGACTCAGCAGGAGGTTGACGGTTCGGGTGGGGCTCACCGGGACAGCCTCAAGACGGACGTGTTCGGTGGTGGCCATGGCCTTCCACACCTGTTCATCCGGCGCGAGTGCGGTCACGGAATCCCGGAGTTGTGCCGGCAGAGCGTCGGCGGACACGGTCACCAGCGGCGAGCCGAGGTTCTGCGATGGGAATTGCGCATGGCTGTGCCCCGCAGCAATCATTGCCGATGTGAGGGCGAATATCCAATGAACAGCGGGGGCGTGTGGGCGCATTGCAGTAAATGTAGTGCGCATTCCCGCAAAGTCACCGAGCGCATTGGGGATTTGCCGCCAATTCCCCGAAGTTACCGGTTTGCAGTGCCTTGGACTGCCAATCGGCACATGAGTTCAACTCCGACGGCGATGGCGTCATCGTTGAAGTCAAAGTCAGCCGCGTGCAGCGCTGGGAATGGCGTACCGGGTCGGGCGAGCCCAAGTGCCCAATAGCAGGCCGGAACATGCTCTCCGTAGAACGCAAAGTCCTCGCCGCCCATGACTGGGGCGGGCAGGGTGTTGACGCGTTCCGGGCCGAAGGTTTCGCGGGCGACCTGCTCAAAGCGCGTGACAGCACCGTCATCATTGGCGGTGACCGGGTAGCAGCGCAGGAGTTCGCAACGAGCCTCGCAACCGTGGGCACGGGCAACGCCTTCGGCGACTTCAGTGATGCGGCGTTCCAGCGTGGCGCGCGTGGTTTCGCTGAGGGATCGGTAGGTGCCCTTCAGTAGCGCTCGATCAGGAATGACGTTGAATGCGCTTCCGGATTCAATCACCGTGACACTGACAACGGCGGAGTCAAGTGGATCAATGTTGCGTGCCACGATCGATTGCATGGCGGTGATGATGGCCGCGGCGCACAACACCGGGTCGGCGCTTTGGTGTGGCCATGCAGCATGCGAACCGCGCCCGATGACATGAATTTCAAATCGATCGCTAGCAGCCATGACGGCGCCGCGACGCGTGGCGATGGTGCCGATGGCAAGTTCTGGCCAGCCGTGTAAGGCGTAGATTTCTTCTGCGGGCGGTCCGATGCGCGTACCGTCCAGGGCACCTTCATCCACCATGCGCTTGCCACCGCCACCGCCTTCTTCCGCGGGTTGGAAGACGAAGGTCACCGGACGCGGCAGCGGATGTTGTGCAGCGAGGCGCGAAAGTACGCGCGCTGCGCCGACCAGTACCGCAGTGTGCCCATCATGGCCGCAGGCGTGCATCCGATTGGGAGTCTTTGACGACCACGGCTGACCGCTGCGTTCGTTGATTGGCAGTGCATCCATGTCAGCGCGCAGCGCGATGGCGCGCGGGCCGGTGCCGGGAATGTGCGCAAGAATACCTGTTCCGCCTGCAAGTCCTGCAACGTGGGCGATGCCGGCGTTCGATAGTTCGCGAAGCACTACGCCGCTGGTGCGCACTTCTTCGTAACCAATCTCCGGATGCATATGCAGATCATGACGAAGTTCGATGAGGCGCGGAAGTTCCTCACGCAACAAGGTGCGAATGATGTCCGTGAAGGGATGCGCGGGTTGCTGTACTGGTGAAACCATGACTTACTTTCGAAGTGCGGGAAGGCCGCACGCCACGCGACCGGCATTCATCTTTGCGAACGCGCCCTTGTCGTGATGGATGAGTCGGCTGAGTTGACTCATGGTGATTCCTAAGATCTTGGCAGCGCCGCCGAGGTCGTAGCGGCGCACCACCACCAAGTCCATGGCTTCGGCGAGGAGACCTGGGTAGTCCTCGCTCTCCGGATTGACGGTCATCTTGTTGCCTTGTCGACGCTGCGTCCACAGAGGACTGCACACGTGATGGTCGCGTGAAGCGAGTGTGCGAACATGCGATGCAAGTTTGCGGCGGAGGCGCCGGACGGCCATGCGCTTGTTCTCCACCTGACTGCGCCGCTCCGTCGCTTGACCTTCAACGCCGGTGGCGGTGTGGCACACCCAGACCGCGGTCTCAACGTTGTTGCGGTGCTGCCCGCCGGGGCCACCGACGCGGCCGGTCAGCACTTCGCAGTAGCGGAGGAGGACTTCCTCTTCCAGTGTTGCTGGGTGCGGCGCTTCCACCATCTTGAAGGCGGGATCAACGAACGGTGGGTGGTAGGACACGGGTGCATCGTACGGAGGGCGATCGCCGGGAACGGCGGTTGATCCGGATCGGTATACTTGTGCCCCACCTGATTTGCGGATGTGGCGAAATTGGCAGACGCGCTAGATTCAGGTTCTAGTGGGGTTAAACCCGTGGAGGTTCAAGTCCTCTCATCCGCATTGATCGCCTTGGCGCATCGCGGGCTCCTTCGGGAGCCCGTTTTGCTTTTTGCGGCTACCGTTGTGGCATGCACTCCTACTTGGACAACAACGCCACCACGCAACCGCTGCCCGAGGTGGTGGCGGCGGTGACCGATGCGATGTTGCGCGGCTGGGGAAATCCTTCCAGCGTGCATCGCGCGGGTATGGAGGCGCGGCGGTTGGTGGAACTGGCGCGCGAGTCGGTGGCGCAGTTGGTTGGCGCGTCGGACCGGGAGATCGTCTTCACGAGCGGCGGTACGGAAGGGGCAGGTCTGGCGATCGCGGGAACGCTGGCGATGCTGCCGGAGCGACGCGTGGTGGTGACCATGCGCACTGAACACAGCGCGGTCCGTGAGGCGTGCGAGGTGCTTGCCAAACGCGCTCTCGCCGAAGTCGTATGGCTGGAGTGCGATGCCGCGGGCAATGCGGATATGGCCGCGCTTGACCGAATTCTGGAGACGCGCGCCGCCGAGATTGCGCTGGTGAGCGTGATGTGGGCAAACAACGAGACGGGCGCAGTGCAGCCGATCGCGGAGATTGGCGCACGGTGTCGCGCGCGTGGTATTCGCTTTCACACCGATGCAACGCAGTGGATCGGGAGGATGCCGTGCGATCTGCGGTCGATGCATGTTGACTTGGCGAGCTTTGCAGCGCACAAGTTTCACGGACCGAAGGGCGTGGGTGCGTTGTGGATTCGTTCCGGCGTGCGGGTAGCGACGCAGGTGATTGGTGGACCGCAAGAGCGCGAGCGACGCGGTGGAACTGAGAATGTCCCGGGAATTGCTGGCATGGGCGCGGCAGCAGACGCGGCGCGTTCGTGGCTTGCGGGTGACGGTCGCGTGCAGGGCGCGGCGTTGCGGGATCGATTGGAGCGCGCGGTGACTGCAGCCGTTCCTGATGCGGTGGTGAATGCATGCGGAGCGGAGCGACTGTGGAACACATCTAATATTGGATTCCCTGGTCTGGAGGCTGAAGCGATTCTTTTACTACTTTCTGAACGAGGCGTTTCCGCGAGCGCGGGCGCGGCGTGTTCAAGTGGTTCGCTCGATCCATCGCCAGTGTTGCTGGCGATGGGGATTCCGCCCCGGGTGGCGCACGGGAGTGTTCGATTTAGTTTGAGCCGATTGAGCACCGACGCGGAGGTGCGTGAAGCGGAACGAATTGTTCCGGAGTGCGTGGCGCGGCTGCGCAAATCAGCTTGACGGGGTTACGATCTCCGGAATGATTCGCACTGCATCTCGGATGAATTGCTTCGTTCGTGTACTTCTCTTTGTGGTGGCCGCGATCGTTCCGCTGTGTGCGGGGCGATCAGTGCATGCACAGGGGTCGATCGGCATTGCCACGTCCACCACTGTGCAGCAGATGATGACGGACTTGAACAATTACGGCACGTGGATTCCTGATCGGCAGTGGGGTTGGGTGTGGCAGCCGCGCGGAGTACTTCCGGGATGGCGGCCGTATTCGCACGGACAATGGTTGGTGGCAGAAGGCTTTGGCATGTACTGGCAGAGCTACGAGCCGTTTGGTTGGGCCGTCTATCACTATGGTCGATGGGCGTGGTGGGGCGGCAACAAGGGATGGGTGTGGATTCCGGACAAGACGTGGGGCCCTGGCTATGTGAATTGGGCGTACGGCGAGGGATACGTTGCGTGGACCCCCATGGAGCCGACCGCGCCGAACGCGGCGCAGGGGATTCGTAACGACAAAGTGAACAACGCACCGTGGATGTGGATGATTGTGCCGCAGGCTTCGTTGCTGACATCCAACGTGTGGCAGTGGTCGCTTCCGACGGCGCGCAACATCAACATCATGCAGCATCTGGAGCAGCACACCGTTTATTCGGGAGTGAGTGATTACAGCATTCCCAAGGACATGTTGCTGGCAATCTCCGGCAGCGGCGATCCGGCGCAGGTGGTGGCATTTGTGATGACGCCGCTCAATACCGCGCAAGGTGATGTTCGCGGTGTCATTGAGGCATACGCACCGGTGCTCACCGGCAGTGCGCAACCGCTTGGATCGCAGTTCAAGATTGCGCCACCGACGCCTGCGCATGCGCCGCCGCCACCTTCGCGGCCGATGCCGCCATTGCCACCAACATGGCGCGCGGTGCCGATGACTCAGGGCGCAACGCAAGAGCAGGCCGTAGCGCGGCAGCAGCAATTGCAGGCGATCTATCGCAACGGGCAGGCAACGCGTTTGGCGCAGGCGCAGAATTACGACGCGTATTCGCCGCCGGTGAGTGCGGGGAACATGAACAACGGTCCACAGTGGAGAGAGAACGAGCGCGGCGAGCTGGAGGCACAGAACCAGCGCGAGCAGGCACTCACGCAGGGGGGCGCCAACGGCAACTCGCCGTATGCAGCGCCGCAGGTTCCGCAGAGTTACGAGTCTGGGCCGAAGTAACTGCGGTTGTTGGAGCGCGCCAACGCACATACGCCCCCAGACGCGTGAGCGCTTGGGGGCGTGGAGTGTGGACGCTGGCCGAGGCCAGCGTGGAGTGCAGAGTGATGTCAGGCGCGACGGCGACGGGCGCCAACGAGGCCGGCAACGCCCAGGAGGGCGAGTGCGCCTGGGGCTGGGACTATGCCTGCACCAGCGAGGATGGAAGTAGCAGCGGTTGACTCGTAACCGTAGTCAACCACGGTGCGAGTCGCCGAGGTGCCCGAGCTACCAGCGGCGCCCATGAGGAAGCGCATCCAGCCGTAGTGGGTGGTGGCATCCGCCGTCTTGAACTTGAAGCCAACCAGGTTCTCGGAGCCGTACTGCCAGTTGCCGGCTGCAGCGCCGAAGGTGACGCTGCTAGAACTAGCGCTGAAGGTGCTCGACGCGCCGATGGCCGTTCCCGTGGCAAGCTTGTTCGCCGTGCTGGTGGTGCTCGAGGACACCAAGCCGAAGGATGAGCTGCGAAATCCCATGCCGCTTCCGGTTGACGGCTTAAAGATGTTCAAATCCCAGCCCGGAGCGTCCCCGCCTGGGCCGTTGCTCAGCACGTTGGTCTGCACGTTGATGTAGCAACCAGAACTGTCGACGGCGCACACAAAGTTGATGACGCCACTGTAAACGACGGCGGCATTGGCGGCGGCAGCAGCGCCCATGGCGACAGCAGCGGCAGCAACCATGTGCTTCTCAAAGCGGTTCGATAGACGCATGTTGTGATTTCCGAAACTGGGATTTCGCCCGTTTGGCCCACACTCGCGTGCAAGCGTTACTTCGCCGAAACCGTCGGCGCGGTTGATACATACGGTTGCCCCACGGGGGCAAAAGCTTCTTGAGTTGCGATCATCACTTGCAGGGCTAATCTGCGTCTGATATCGCTACAAAGACAAGAACGAAATCTGCCCCCCTCAGCCATCATGTGATATTTGGAATTTATGTCTTTAATGAAAAGTGCGGTTCTGACTGCGCTGCGCCCCAAAATCTTTCCTGGCCGCCTGCGGCCAGAGAGCGGGTTCCAGTCCCTAGTACGCACGTGCCTTCCGTGTGCGAGCCCCCGCAGTGAGCACGGGATCCTCGGTAAGCGGCGTGTGAAACTGAGAAGTCCGGCAGCTGGACGTGCGACTCGTGGGTGCCAACCGGACGAACAGTTTCGCCCGAGGCTAAGCGGAACCTTGTGGAGCGCAGCCGTCCGCGTCCGAGGGTCCCGCGCGCAACGGAGGGGGCGGGGGGCGGCTGAACTCACTGCGCCGCGCGCCCGCGTACTGGTCCGCATTCGCCTTACGAGGACGGCCGCTGAGCGCGGCCCAGTCCTCTCCGGCGCCTGCGGCCAGGTGACGCTGTTGAGAACTGCGTGGAATTCATGCCGTTGGTAGCGCAGTGATGCCCCCAAAATAGGGACAGTGGTGAACGGCACCTATTTCGGCATGGGGCACATCGTTACCTTGGTTCCCCATGCTGGTCCAAAGACTTCGGCCAGGAAGTCCTTCACCATCTCGAGACTGCGCGCGTCCGCAAGCGGGTTGTATTGCATGCCGCCCTTCGCGTCTTGCGCGGCTGGGTTGGTGAATGCGTGGCCGCAGCCACCGAATGCGTGCAATTGCCAATCAGCACCGTGATCCGTCATTTCGCGCGCAAATGCTTCGACTGCATCGGGACGCGCCATTGGGTCATTCCAGCCGTGAAGTGCTAATACCTTGGTCTGCATCTGGGCTGGGCGCGATAGCTTCGTAGCGTCAAACGATCCAAGCAACCCGTGCAGACTGACGCTGCCACGGACACCGCTCACGCCTGCACGCGCGAGGTCAAGGACGCACAAGCCGCCGAAGCAGAATCCGATTGCACAGATCCGTTCTGAGTCCACCATTGGAAGTGACTTCACATGTCGGACCGCTGCATCAATACGCTGCCGAAGCAGTGCTCGATCGCTGACAATCGGCGTCATCAATGCATTGTTCTCTTCAGGAGTCGTGCCACGTTTGCCCTTGCCGTACATGTCGACCGCCAGCGCCGCGTAGCCAAGTCCCGCAAGCCACTCCGCTTTTTCCGTTTCAAGCGCAGAGCACCCCGACCATTGATGGAACACCAAGACCGCCGGTCGGCGCATATCACGTGCGCCGTCGTAGGCCAGGAAACCTTCGAATTCAGTGGATCCGTCGCGGTATGTCTCGTTTGCTGCGTGCATGGAAGTTCCTCATTCACCTGGCGGGCGTAGCCACTCTCTTGGAAAGCTGGCGTGGAGCGGCATCCTATGGAAGCGGCGGCTGCGCATGGCAAAAAAAGAAAGTGCAAAGAAAAAGGGCGGCCACTGCTAGTGCCTTTCCGCGCAGGCCTGAGGATGCGCGTCATGCGAAACCTCTTACATATTCCCGCTGGAATCGTGGCTGCCTGCTTTGCCGTGATGTGCTTTCTCGTAGCACTTGCTGCATCCGCTGCAGTCACCGTGCCGCACACGCTCGGCACGGTGACTGCATCGGCAGCCAATGACGCACCACGCTGGCGCCCAGTGCGCACGGAGATTCCGGCACGACCGGTCTTCGGGACATTCGGTCCCGCGGTTGCGGTGACTGAGGGCCGCCTTTGGATCGGCCCGGCGCGCGACACGGACGTCGGCGACGGACCGCCACAGGTCACGGCCTTCAGCATCCGCGCCGGTTTCGGGCTGCCCTCGTTCGACCCGGTCATGGTCGAACATCCGGCAGCCGCGCGGAATGCGGGGTTTGGACTTGCGCTTGCGGCAGCACAGGGCATCTGCGTCGTGGGTTCACCACACGCAGGCTGCCGCGAGCGCGGATGCGATTCGGGGCAGGTGCATCTGGTTGCACACGATCACGACGGATCGTGGTCAGTCGACGAGGTCACCTGCCCTGACGCAAATCCTGCGTCCGAGTTTGGCGCAGCGGTGGCCACGGATGGCCGCACGATCGTGGTGGGATCGCCACGCGCCGATTCGCCGGACCGCGATGGTGGTGCCGTCGACATCTTTGAGGTCGGACCAGCGCCAGCACACGGAGTGACGTTCGTCACACGACTTCGCCCACCGTCACCACGCGCCAGTGCACGATTCGGTGCCGCCGTGGCGGTCAGCGCGGACTGGATCGCGATCGGCGAACCCGGCGCGGGCGAAACGTATCCCCGTCCAGGCATCGTCCACCTGGTGCACCGCAGCGCGGATGGGTGGAAGATCGAATCATCCTTGCGTGCACCCGCGGGCGCGGTCGGCTGGTTCGGTACCAGTGTCGCGCTCGCGGGCTGCGAGCTGCTGATCGGCGCGCCGGTTGCACGCGCGGTTGGATCAACGGTGTCGTGCGGAGCCGCGGTGCACTGCTCACTCAAGGACGGCCAGTGGCTACCACGCAGAGTGATCGTTGCACCCAGCGGCCGTGCGGGCGATGCGTTCGGAATGGCCGTGGCGCTTGGAAATGGCTGGGCAGCCATCGGCGCACCAGGCACCGATGGACCGGCGACCGATCGCTCTGACTCCGAGGACGTCGGCGCCGCATGGGCCGTGGAACTTCGCTCGCTCTCCATGGAACGCCTGCTGGCTCGAACCCCACGCGCCGGCGATGGATTCGGAGCAGGACTTGCATTCGGATCAGCGCACGGAAGCACACGCACTGGCCCGCGCTACTTCCTTGCCGTCGGGCATCGGCAAGACCAAGAACGACCGCTTGAAGCTGGATCGGTGGATCTTTATGGCTATGACGGCCCGCTGCCCGCACTGGTGGCAGTATCGGTGGGGCCGCAATCGGTGGGCGAACAATCAAGGTCCGCGTCCTCCATGGCCAGCGCCGCTGAAGCGTCGGTGACCGCGGCCGGAACCCAACCATCGGAGGCCGCGCGTTCAACCGCCTCACGCCCGTAGTGGCGATCAATGACGGCCGCCCACTCGCTGGCATCTTCGCAGCGAATGAAATCCTGCTTCACCGCGTATGGATGCGGATGATGTTGCGCAAACTTGATTCCAAATTTACGCATGTGCCGACTAGTGCGCCGCGCACCATGAATCACTTCACTAAATCGATAATGCGCCAACAACACTTCGCGCTGCTCATCAATAGTCGGCCCGAACGGCGTGAGCCCGTCCATCATCTGCCGCGCCTGTCTGAATATCCATGGATTTCCGATGCATCCGCGCGCAACGCTTACGCCATGCACGCCGCACATATCAATCATCCGAAAGATGTCCCGCACAGTCCAAATATCGCCGGAACCAAACACAATGCGATCCGGTCGGCGCTTCATCAAATCGCGGAGAAACTCCCAGCGCCCCGGACCGGCGTATTTCTGCTGCACGGTGCGACAATGCACGGTCGCCCACACGTAGCCCATCTCATACGAAGCTTCGAAGATTCGTTCAAATGCATGCGCCATCTCCGGCGTGTCGTCAAAGGAACGCCGTAACTTCACCGTGCAGGGAATGTTGGCTGGAACGGCTTCGCGAACCGCGCGCAGTACGCCAATCGCCTCTTCCGGGAATGCCAAGAAATGCCCGCCGCGCGCCTTGCGCTTGATTTTCTTGACGGGGCATGCCAAGTTGACGTCGATCACCTCATGTCCCATGGCCGCAAGAATTTCTGCTCCGCGAGCAATCTCATCAGGCCAACTGCCCATGATCTGCCCCGCCAGTGGATGATCGCCAACCCCCGCCGCACAGTTGTCTTCAATCTCTCCCATACCGATCTCACTTGCGATGAGATCCGGATCTTCCTTGCGACGCCCTTTCCCGCCATTGATCAGCGTGCGATCAAGGAGCGCCTCCGTGACACAGAATGGGGCACCATGCATGCGCGCCACCAGCCTCATGGCACCGTCGGAATATCCCGCAAGTCCTGCCTGGAAGAACGGCGCGTCGAAACCCGGGACTGCCGCCGGAATCCGCGGATCAATGCGCAACAGCCGCGCCGTCTCTTCAACGGAACGCGAAAGCTCGCGAGGCGGAATGCGGGAAGGGTTGAGTTCAACGCCCATAGATGCCCGGCGCGGCGCGGGTGCAGCACCCACTGCGGGCGAGCACGGCACGCCCTGCGCCGATTTTGTGGATACTACGTAGCCGATGCATCGCCAACGCATGAACTTCATCGCCTGCGCGCTCTTGCTAGCCGTGGCACCGGTTGCATGTCAGCGTTATCCCTATGACCCGGATAAGGCAACTCGTCCATTTCCAAAGCAGTTGAAGCAGGCGTCCATGGTGGACATCCAAGTGATCCCCACGGTGACTGAGGGCACCATCAAGGTGGTGAACCCCACCGCCGTTTCATATCGAAACTTCGATCTTTGGATCAACCAGCGCTATGTGAGGCATGTTGACGCGCTCCTGGCCGGCGAGAGCCTTGATCTAGCGATCGAGTCCTTCTGGGACGAACGCGGCGAAGGCCCATTCCCGGGCGGATGGTTTCGCTACTTTGAACCCACCCCGATTGTGCTTGTGCAAATCCAAGTCACCCCGGAATCGCCACTGATTGGATTGATCTCCAAGCCGCCGGAAACCGCGAAGCGCTGAAGTCACTGATCAGGGCGCGTTGCCAGACAGCGAGTACGCGCGACGCAGAACACCCATCGCCAAGTCGGTGATGAACGGATCGGGCGCAAAGGTGATACTCGACCACGCTTTGACAATCACCAGATGCGCGCCCAGCAAGACCGGCGGTTGCGCAACAGCAGCCTTGGAGCCCGGAACAATGTGATCACCAGCTTTGCCATCCGCTCCAAGCCGGCCGGACGTTGGAGTCGGCGCCACTGCGACCGTGGCTTGCTCTGCATCCGGACCAGCGACGCTTGGCTGAATCTGCACTTCAACAATCGTTGGGGCCAAGGTGTCGCCGTAGTACAGGAACTGCAAACGGCCCGTGCGTGGGTCACTGCCCTGCGCACCAGCCACCGCACCCGACCGGCCCACCGATCGGAATCCCTCACTCAGTAGCGCGCCCTTTGCTTCGGCATACAAGCGGTCGCTCCGACCTTCAACGCCGATCTGCTGCGAGCAACCACCCATGCCAAACCCAAGCAGCATGAGGGCAAGCACCAGTAGCGGATACGTCGAGCGAAGCTTCATCTACGGGCAAATACCGCCAATAAACGATCGAGTTGCAACCCCGCACGCAGGTATTCAATGACCAATAACGACCGCATTCACCCCCGCCGCGCCAGTCATCCCAACCCAAGCCGCTCCCGCTTGGCTTCCCACTCGGCAGTCTCACGCTTGTTGTCGGTGGCGAGCGGCTGACCTGTACGCATCGCTTCAATCTCCAGGCGCGTGAGGTGCATGGACTCCAAACGATAGTCCTCAAAGGCCTCCGCACTCACCGGAACGATCGGCTTCAGCAGGTCATACATCGCCTGCGCAAAGACTTGGATCTCCAACTGCGCATGCGGATCAAGACGCAACGAAAGGAAGTGGAAGATGTTGTGCAGATCGCACTTCCAATACCACTCGGTGTAAACACTCACCGGCAGAGCCGCACGCGCCAATTCGCGCGCCACGCCCTTCTCCGTCAAGCCAATGTAATCCTGATACAGAAGTTCAGCCTTCTCCAATAGCTGCATGAACTCCTCCGCCGTGCCAACATCAATCGGCTCGTCGCCACCCTGACGATTGGACTTGGACTGCTTACGCACCGCATCAATATCCGGGCGATAGAAGCGATCCGGAACGATCGAATAGCGCGCTGAATACTCATTCACATTCGCGGTGCGGTGACGAATCCACTGCCGTGCAACAAACATCGGCATGGCAATGTGGAACTTGAATTCCACCATTTCAAATGGAGTGGAATGCCGATGCCGCATCAGGTATCGAACCAGACCGCGATCCTCATTGACATGCTTGGTGCCCTGGCCGTAACTCACGCGCGCGCTTTGCACAATGGCGAAGTCTGCAGTCTTGCCCTCCGGCACCAGCCGCGGCATGCAGTCCACCAAGGCAACAAATCCATGATCCAAGCACGGAATCTCCCAGCGCGACGCTCCGTCCATGACGTCGCGAAGTGGAACTTCAGGAGAAACAATCTTGATGGCCGGTGAGGTTGCGGTTGAATGCTTCGATGCGGTGCTCACTTCACTTCTCACTTCTCGCCGCGAGGGGCGGCGCTATTACTTTCCGGAGCACTTGCACCAGCGGGCGCACGCTCACGAATCTTGTCTTTGGCGAACTCCGCCATCCATCCATTCACCGTGTCCACCGTTCCAAAGGTACTTGGAAGACCTTTGGTATTGAGGTTCGGAACAACATCGGCAGTCGCTCCCCAACTGATTCCGATCATCGCCTGCGCGGTACCAAGCGCAATCGGTGGCAGTCCACCCATGGCGGATTCATACGACGAAGGCCAGGGCTTTCCAGTCGGGGGAGCTACGCCAGCGGTAGATACTTCAATCGCCTTATCTGATGTCGGAAACGCGCCGTTGTTGGAACTGGCGTAGCACAGGATGCTCCACGCTACAGATCGCAGCGCCGCATCCGTCTGCTTGGCACGCTCACGCGAAGTACGCGTCACCATGAATCCCCACACCGATACTGAAATGCACACCAATACAAAGATCACGGCTACCCAAATAATCACTCGTCGATTGCGTGCAGCCTGTTCAGGCGTCATCTGTGGTGGATACTCATTCATCGCTCAATCTCCTCGGCCAACATGCGCTGACGCTCGGTGCGCTTCACTGCATCCACACGCGGGTCGCACTCTGGCACAGCAAGCAGGAGTCGCTTCGTATACGGATGCTGGGGATTCCCAATCACATCTTCGCGCGTGCCTTCTTCCACAATCTTGCCGTCTTTCATCACTGCAATGCGATCACACACATGGTGAATGACCGCCATGTCATGACTAATGAATAGGTAGCTCAAGCCAAGTTGCGCCTGTAAATCGCCCAGCAAATTCAAGATTTCACTCTGCACACTCACATCAAGCGCGCTGGTTGGCTCATCGCACACAATCAACTTGGGTTGCAATCCAAGCGCGCGTGCAATTCCAATGCGTTGCTTCTGACCACCGGAAAATTCGTGCGGGTACCGATCCGCAGCGGCACGCCACAGACCGCATTGCTCCAACAGTTCCTCCACCCGCTCACGCAATGCGTCGCCGGTAGCAATGCCATGCACTTCCAGTGGCTCACCCACAATGCGCCCCACGCGCATGCGAGGGTTCAGGCTTCCGCCCGGATCTTGGAAGATGATCTGCATGTCACGACGAATGCGCCGCATGTCGGCAGCGTTCTGCCGGAATACATCCTTGCCCTCAAAGAGCACTTGCCCAGAGGTGGCCTGCTGGAGCGCCAAGACCGTGCGCCCCACCGTGGTCTTGCCGCAGCCGGACTCCCCCACCAACCCAAGCGTCTCGCCGCGACGAATCTTGAAGGACACGCCGTCAACCGCCTTGTGTTGGCCAATCACCCGCTGCAGTACACCCTTGCGAATCGGGAAATGCATGTGCAAATCGCGCACATCAAGGATGACTGGCTGTTCGCCGTGCAATTTCGGGGATTCCTGTGCCGAAGCAACCATTGGGAGCAGGGATGCTATCCGGCACCGCAGGCGCCGTCAGCGCAGCGGAACTTCAACATCCCGCTCTGTTCCGTCCGGACGCAGAACCGTCATGTTGGCCGCAGGCGGAGAAGCAAGCCGGGTGCGCCCCACCGTACTCCGGGCGAGGCGGACCCACAGGTCATCAACAGACGCCACTCGCTGCCCCTCAAGTGCAACGATCAGCGAGCCCGCCGGAACGTCTGCAGCGATCGGCCCTTGCGAGGCGCCAACCAGCGCGCCCGGTCGACCACCGCGCGAACCATTGGCTAACTCCGAAAGCCCTGCGCTCTGAAATGCTTGAAGAAAGAATCCGGCATTGACACTCGGATCCATCGTTGCCAATGTGACGCGCAACTCAATTCGCTCGCCCGTTTTGCCATTTGCCGTGGCGCGCCACAGCGCCACTGGCAATTCCGTGCCGGGGGGTTTGGTACCCACTTCGCTGAGTACTTCATCGCGGGAACTAATACGTCGATCACCAAGTGCAGTGATCACGTCGCCAAGTCGCAGCCCGGCACTGGCAGCGGGACTACCTGGCGTGATGGAGGTAATCACCGCGCCGTCGCCCTGAAAACCTTCGGCAACCGCGCGAAAGATGGGGTTCTGCGAAGACGTCGTCTTCAAGCGTTCCGCATCCACCATACTCACGCCCATGAACCCGCGCGTCACACTTCCGCTTGCAATCAATTGCGTAACCACATTCTCAGCAATCGACATGGGAATGGCCAATCCGATACCCGCAAACTGCCCGCTGCCAACGGTACTACCGCGGCTCGTAGCGATGGCAGTATTGATGCCGATCACACGACCACGTACATCCGTCAACGGACCGCCCGAGTTGCCAGGATTTACAGCAGCATCTACTTGAATGAAACTCTCGTATTCCACTTCGGCAAGGCCGGCACTGCGCCCCACTCCAGAGACGATTCCGCTGGACATACTGAATCGAAACTCAAACGGTGAGCCAAACGCAAACACTAAATCACCCTGTGCGGGCAGAGTGGCCGTGCGCGTTGCCGGCAACAATCCCTCGGCCTCAATATGCAGTACCGCAATGTCAGTACGCGGATCGAGGCCCACCAACGTTGCCGGATGAAGTGATCCGTCATGGAGTTGCACCTCCAGCGCTGTTGCTCCGTCCACCACATGCGCATTGGTAACGATGTTGCCGCTCGCGTCCCAGATCCAGCCCGACCCGGATTGCGTAAACGCACGCGCCCCGAGCCTCCCCTTCGCTTCACCTGCAACACTGATATGCACAACCGCTGGCTCCACTGCGGCGGCGATATCGCGCATCGATGCGCTCATCGCTTCCAACGCATTGGA
>JBDKKN010000061.1:0-17130 GCA_039796075.1 Planctomycetota bacterium
AAGAGGCCGGTCATCAGCGCAAGTTTTGGGTGCTTGATCATCACATCCTCAATGTTCGCCTTTGCCTTGGCGCGGTCAAACGAATCCGTCCACGTGCCGACAATGGTGTAGCCCGCTTCAGAAATCACCTTGCCCGGCTCGTCATAGCGCGTGGCATCTGCGGTGCGACCAAGGAGGCCGTCAATAAAACCCTGCCGGCGACGCTTGGCATTGTCTTGCTCAAGCCGCCCGATGAAAATCGCTACTTCACCACTTGCGCAGCCTTCACGTGCGAGCTTGCCGCACATCAGACCGGCATCGTAATTGTCCATGCCGATGTAGCAGAGGCGCGGCGCCTTGGGCGCGTCTGAATCATTGGTGATTAACAGGGATTTCTCTGCAACGAGCGCCAGGATTTCCGCTTGGTTGGTTGGGTCAATCGGGCTGACCGAAACACCGTCAATACCGCGCGTTACCAGATCTTCAAGCATTCGCTTCTGATCACCAAGGCCACCACCCGGGAACTCAACGGTGACTTGGCAGCCGAGCTCCTTGCCAGCAGCCATGGCTCCCGCCTTGGCGATAGTCCAAAAGTCCGCCACACCATTTGAAACGAATGCCAAATGTGGTTTGGCCTTCGGTGCCTTCTTGAAGTCAGCGATCCGCGCCTTCTGCGCCGCAATCAAATCAGCCTGCGGAGCGGCGGCGGTCAATGCGAGGCCGAGTGTTGCCAGTGCGACGATAGAAATCAACTTTCGATTCATGTGTTTCTCTCTGCTGGGTTGTAGTTGCGATCGTCACCAAACAGTCACGCCACCATTGACTGGAATCTCAACTCCAGTAATGAACGACGCAGCTTCTGAAGCAAGGAATGTCACCGCGCCGCCGACATCGGACGGCACCCCGAAGTGACCCATGGGTATCCCCTTGCGGTAACCCTCTTTCATTTCCGCCGAATCGTGTGCATGTCGTTCAACCGGAATCCAGCCCGGCGCCACCATGTTGACGGTGATTTGCCATGGCGCCAACTCGCGTGCCATCGATCGACTCCAGCCGATTTGTGCGCCCTTTGCAGCAACGTATGCACTGAATGGACTGACGCCCTGGCGGAATACTTCGCTGGTGATATTGATGATGCGCCCGTGGTGCGCACGCTTCATATGCGGAAGCACTCGGCGGGTAATCAGGTATGGGCTCTTCACAAAGAAGTCCAACATCTGTTGATAGAACGCCCAGTCATACTGCTCGATCGGCTTGAGCGGCTGATCGGGCGTTGCGTTGATCACCACAATGTCCACGTTGCCAAGTGTCGCCTCGACTTGGGTGATCATGTCATCCACTTTCGCTTCATCAATCACATTGGCGCGGACCAACATCCCCTGGTAGCCAGCGGCGCGGAACTCCTCGAAAGTTCGCTCGGCCGTTTCTTGCGAATGGGCGTAGTTGATGGCGACCTTTGCGCCGGCGGCTCCCATGGCGAAGGCCATCGCCTTGCCAAGACCGCGGGATGCGCCGGTGATAACCGCCACGCGTCCATCAAGTCTGAAATCGGGGGTCTTCATGAACGGTTCACGCTATCACGCCGCGAATCGGCTCGGCGCCCTCGACACCCACAAGTTTCTGGTCGAGCCCTGCGTAGAAATACGTCAGCGAATTCGGATCGAGCCCCATCAGGCTCAGGATGGTGGCGTGCAGGTTCTTCACGTGGAACCGCTCGCCCACGCCGGTTGACCCCAGTTCGTCTGTCTCGCCAATACTGACGCCGCCCTTGATTCCGCCCCCAGCCATCCACATGGTGAAGCCGTACGAATTGTGATCGCGACCGGTGCCCTCCGCATATTCCGCGGTTGGCTGGCGGCCAAACTCGCCGCCCCACACGACCAGGGTTTCATCAAGGAGGCCGCGCTGCTTGAGATCCTTGAGCAGTCCCGCGATCGGCTTGTCAGTGCGACCGGCGTGATAGTCATGGTTTTTCTTGAGGTCACCATGCGCATCCCAGTTGGCATCGTTGTGCGATCCTCCGGAATACACCTGCACGAAACGAACGCCGCGTTCAACAAGCCGCCGTGCTAGCAGGCACTTGCTGCCAAACTCATTGGTGCGCGATTCGTCAATGCCGTAGAGCTCCTTGGTAGCAGCGCTCTCATTGGCCAGTTCCACCGACTCTGGAGCGGTGGATTGCATGCGATATGCCAACTCGTAACTTTGAATGCGGCTCTCAAGATCAGGATTTCCTGGTCGGGCCAGTTCATGGCGCGTGTTCCACATCTTGAGCCGGTCGAGCATGCGTCGTTGCAGGTCATCGCTGCGCGCGGGCGGATTGGCGAGGTCCAAAATTGGCGGCCCGTCGCCACGCAGTACGGTGCCTTGGAAACTGGCAGGCATGTAGCCAGAACTCCAGTTTTTGGCGCCACTGATTGGGCCGCCGGTGGAGTCCAACATGACTACAAAACCAGGCAAATTCTGGTTTACGGTGCCCAGCCCGTAGTTCACCCAACTGCCGAGCGCGGGCGCGCCGCCGAGCAACTTGCCGCTATTCATCATCAGCATGGCGCTACCGTGAATAGGGCTGTCGGCGTACATGCTCTTCACAAACGCAATGTCATCAACGCAACTGGCAAGATGTGGAAACAGACTGCTGACCCATGCGCCACACTGGCCGCGCTGTTTGAACTTCCACTTGGGGCCAACAACGCGACCTTCGCTCTTGTCTCCACCACGACCCTTGGTCTTCACCGCAATGGTTTGCCCGTCATACTTGAAGAGATCTGGCTTGTAGTCAAAGGTGTCTATGTGGCTTGGCCCACCGTACATAAACAGGAAGATCACACTCTTTGCAGTGCCCGGCAACTGTGGCGCCTTTGGGGTAAGCGGATTCGGCGCTGGAATAGGAGTCTGCCCATCAAATGCCAGCGCTTGGCGTGCTAAAAATCCATCCTGCGCCATCATGCTCGCTAAAGCAACACTGGTAAATGCGCCACCGGCCTCCCAGAAAAACTCGCGCCGCGTGTTACCGCAGAATGTATTGCGTGGTGTTTCGGGTACTTCAGACATTACTCATGCCTTTCATCAGTCAACGGTCAGGAAGTCATTCAAGTTATAGAGGACTAGGCAGTAGGCCTGCATGGCCTGCTCGGCGGTCAGGCCGTCCCGTTCCCGGAGTTCGGCTATGAACGCTTCCGATTCATCCAGGTCTTGCACCGTTGGTACGCGCCCGGCGGTGAGTTCGCGGGCCCATGAAAGCTGTAAACGCAGGGATTCTGGGTGTTCGCGCATGACACGGAGCGCAAGGTCCATCGCCAGTGAGTTGGTCAAGGCCCCGTTGAACATACTGAGCGCCTGGGTTGGCTGCACGGTGTTGAAGCGCACTGGGCAAGCACCATCAACATCGGCTTGGTCAAACACGGCAAGCAGCGGGTGCTGCAACGAGCGCTTGAGTTCAATGTAGAGCGTGCGCCGGGTCCAGGTACTTTTGTCTGTCACGGGCCACACTTCATCCGGGCGGCTACTTGTCGCCAGCACTTCTGCCGGCATCGGCGGACGAATACCTGCACCACCGTGCTCTGAGCTGATGGTCCCGTTACACGCGAGCATGGCATCCCGTACTTCTTCCGCACTCAGCCTGCGCATTCGAAAGCGCGAGAGCAGATCATTCGGCGCGTCGTTCGCTAGCGCGTCAGCGGTGGCAATACTTGACATTCGATAGGCAGCACTGTTCATCAGAATGCGGTGCATCTGCTTCAGACTTCCGTCATTGACAGGCACTTGTGCCGCCAGCCAATCAAGGAGCGCCGGATCAGTCACTGATTCGCCAAACTTTCCAAGGTCGTTTGATGTTGGGCACAGACCAACGCCAAAGTGGTGCTGCCAAAGGCGATTGGCAATTGTCCGCAATGCCAAGGCGTTTCGATCGTCGGCGATCCATGTTGCCAGGGCAAGCCGGCGCCCGCTGGATTCGCCAAACGGGCGTGCCGAGGGAGCAATTGGCTCAAATCGAGCTGCAATCAGCGGAACACGAGGCTCCACCAAGGCAGCCGGCGAGTGTGGGTTGCCGCGGGTCATCACATGAACCTCATGCGGCATTGGATCCTCGCGCACTGTGAGAACCGTCTCGCCTTCCCACGGTGGTGGACGCAGGGTGTTGAGTTGGCCGCGCATCTCATGCCACCGGGCTATCTCATCGGTAGGGTGCCCGGCAAGTGTGCGCGCGGCCTCCGCCTCTTTGGCAAGACCCGTGGCAATGGCTCTGATCTCTTCTTCACTCAGGACGCGGTCATAGAAGCGCACCTCATCGATAGTTCCGGCGAATGGATGCGCGTGCTCGGGGTGCAGTGAACCAATCGCGATGGTCTTGGGTGAGTCAAGCCGCGCGGTGCTGCCGATTGCATCGCTTTCCATCACGCCATCAACCCACAGCGCAATGCGCCCAGTGGTGCGATCGCGCGTGAAGGCAACATGGTGCCACTGCCCGTCATTGTGTCCCGGACCGCTTGAAACAAATGTCTCCGGGTCGCCGGTGCCAGCACTGACAAATCCGTGACCAACCAAGCTGATTCCCCAGTCATGCACGATGCCTGGGATTTCACCGTCGACAAGTCCTTTGCCAAGAAACCAGCGCCGGTCACTTTCATTTCCACCGCCAATATCTGTACTTTTGAACCAAAAACTGGTGGTGAAACTGTCTTGCACCGGTCGATCAATGTCCACGCGGTCATCACCGGCATCGAATGAGAACGCCTTGCCGATTCGACCAGCTGCGCCAAACCCAGCGTCGCGAACATTTGCAGTAGCGATTGTTGAACCAGGTGCTGAGTTGATGGCGGTGCGCGACTTGTCATCCTCAAACGCCAAGTGCGCTACCAGTCCATCGGTGGGCGCACGATCCACAAATGCGCTACCTGCCGCATCAGCGCCCGCTTCGGCGCCGCGTTCAATGGCAGTGATTTCATTCAACAACGATGCACGCTTCGCGACATACGCGGCGCGCTCGACTTCTGGATCCACATGGCCAAAGTCGGTGCGCACCCTGCGCAGCACGCTTTCAGCATCAATACTGTTGAACGGGCTGGACTTATACGGTTTGACCCCAGCAAAGAACGCCGCAAATCGGTAGTAATCGGCTTGCGGAATCGGATCACCCTTGTGGTCATGACAGCGCGCGCAGCCAAGCCCAATTCCTAAGAAAGTACGGGCGGTGACATCAACAATGCCGTCCATGTCATCAGCGATTGCCTGGGCGAGGTCGGGAACTTCGTCGTCCCACATACCCAGTCGGTAATAGCCGGTGGCAAGAAGTGATGAGTAATCGCGGTCGGGCAATTCGTCGCCCGCCAACTGTTCCATGATGAAACGGTCGTAGGGCATGTCTTCATTGAAAGCGTCGACCACCCAGTCCCGGTATTTCCACGCGGAGGTCTTTTCACCGTCTCGCTCAAACCCGTTGGTGTCTGCATAGCGCACCAGGTCAAGCCAGTGACGCGCCCACTTCACGCCGTATTCAGGGCTTGCCAAGAGACGGTCGATGAGCAACTCCCACGCATTGGAACGCGTGTCCGCTACGAAGGCGCGAACATCCTCCGGCGTGGGCGGCAAGCCGGTCAGGTCAAACGTTGCGCGACGGATCATTGCTTCGCGCGAAGCTTCAGGAGCATGCGAAACACCAGCCGCTTCGAGGCGAGCAAGTACGAATCGATCAACAGGGGTACGAACCCACGCTTCATCACGCACGGCTGGTGGCGCTGGCGCAACGAGTGGCTTCCAGCTCCACCACGAGTCGCGCGCACTTGCAGCGCGTTGTGCGATCAGGGCTTGAGCGGCCGCAGCGCGCGACTTTGCATCATTGGCGTTCGTGGGCGCGCTTGGCGCCGCAGCCGATGGTGACTCGGGCGATGAGAGTGCAGATGTTGACGTCGGTGTCGACGCAGCGGTGTCAGTGGGCGGCGCAAACCCGAACGCCGGAAGCGATGTGAGCATGGCTGAGGCAACGATGGCGCCAAGCCCGGTGACCCCTGCCAACGACCGACCGTGACCTCCAGCGGCGCAAACACCGAGCGCGGCGGGCGCTCGCAGAGCGTGGTGCGGACAGAGGGGTATACGGGGCAGCATTCATTCAAACATAGTGCCGAATCACCGCGCGGTTTCCACGAAAGTCCGCATATCGTCTGTCGGATGCACCTGTTTCAGACAGTCATTGTTGCCGTGGTCCTGATAGCGGGCTCCCTGTGCTCGGCCGGGCAGTACGTCCGTACTGGTGCCGCTGCGCCAGTCGACGCCGCGCTCCCCGTTACCGGCGCGCTCCCCGACACCCCCACGCGCCCGTTCGCGGTTGCGCGCCCCGATATCGCCGCGTCCCTTGCCACCGCCGCGCCCCCCACCACCGGGGTACCAAAGCGGACCGCATTTGACCCGGCAACATTTGGAGCGAAGCAGTTGCTGGTGGTGCATTACGCACGGACCGATGAAAATTACACCGCGTGGAATGTATGGGCGTGGGTGGTTGATCAGACTGGTCAACAACTCGATTTCAAGGGCGTGGACGATTATGGCCCGTACGCCATCATGCCGCTGCGTGTCGCTGCGCCGCGAGTTGGCTTCATCGTTCGTAAGGGCGAGTGGGAGGCAAAGGACATCGACGCGGACCGCTTTGTAGATCTCAATGATCGTCGGGTCACTGAAGTGTGGCTGCGTTCAGGCGATGCAGTGGTGCACACCGCGCCACCAGTGATTGATCGAACGCTCCGGTTGACGGCTGCGTTCCTTGATGCTCGCAACATCATCATGCTTGCAAGTACTACACCGCTTGATGTCGCGCAACAAAAGCGCCTGGTGGTGTCGTCCACGGCGAATGGAAAGCCCATCAATGTGGTGTCCGCCAAGCCAGTGACGGTCCCAGGCGCAGAGGGATCAATGACGCGCGTAGAGTTGGCGCGCTCGGTGAAAGATGACGAGATTTCAAGCCTTTCTGTTGCGATCGGTACTGGAAGCCCATCGGCCACAGCGCCGAAGTCAAGCAACACGGAGCCAGCCACTGTTCGAGTCTTTGCGCGTGGCGTTCTAGAAGACCCCGTGTTTGTTGCAGCAGACGCCGAGCTTGGCGCGCGATGCACACCCGAGCGAACGGTGTTCCGCACGTGGTCACCGGTCTCAACGAAGGTTGAACTTCTCATCAATGACAACCCTCAGCGGCTGGACACACGCGCTCCCATACAACTCACCCGCGGTGCGCACGGGGTCTGGGAGACAACCGTCACTGGTGATCTGCACGGCAAGGGATATTCGTATCGGTTTACGCATTACGGTGACTCGCCGACCGTTCCGGACATTCATGCGTTTGCGGCCACGGCAGATTCCACACGGTCGGCCATCGTTGACCTCGATCGACTGAAACCAGCAAACTGGGACTCCACGCCAGTGCCACTCCTTGCGCGCGCCACTGATGAAGTGATCTACGAAATTCATGTTCGCGACTTCTCTGTCGCAGACCAAACATGTCCGCCTGAGATTCGCGGAACCTACCGTGGGCTCGCGCATGGCGGCAGGGCGCGTGATGGTCACGGAACCGGCATAAATCACCTGAAAGAACTTGGAATTACCGCTGTTCACTTGATGCCGGTGCAAGATTTTTCGGCTGCACCCAACGCCTACAACTGGGGCTACTGGACCGCACTCTTCAATGTCCCAGAGTCAAACTATGCCAGCGACCAATCCGATCCACTAGCGGCTATTCGTGAGTTCCGAACAGCGATCGAACAACTTCATAGCGCGCGCCTGCGTGTGATCATGGATGTTGCATACAACCACACATCATCAAGTGGCTCGGCAAGTCCGTTTGATGGAACAGTTCCTTACTGGTTCTTTCGCACCACTCCGGATGGTCGATACAGCAACGATGCGGGGTGCGGTAACAGCGTGGCAGACGAGCGTCCGATGGTTCGCAAGTACATCATGGACTCGCTTGCGTTCTGGCTGACGCAATACAAGGTCGATGGCTTTCGATTTGACCTCTTAGGAACACACACACCAGAGACTGCACGCGCGGCGTGCGCATTGGTGAAACGCCTGCGACCCGATGCCACGCTCTATGGCGAACCGTGGACGGGCGGCGGGCCTATTCGGTTCGGTAAGGGCGCTCAAAAAGGGTTGCCACTCGGGGTGTTCAACGACAATCTGCGCACGGCGATCCGTGGCGATACCGACGGCGCCGTCGGAGGATTTGCCATCAATGCGGGTGGTAGCACGGGCGCCAACACGAACGCGAATACCAACACGAACCCGAGCTCAAGCTCAAGCGCCAACGGCATCACGGTCGGCGCGATGGGTGCGATCGACGACTTCACTAGCGCGCCAGCAGAGTCCATCAACTACGCGTCAGCGCATGACAACCTGTCGCTCGTCGACAAGATTGCCAAGACCGCGCCGGACGCTGATGTCGCGACACGCCGTGCCATGCAGAAACTGGCCATTGGAATTGTTCTTGTCAGTCAAGGTGTCCCATTCATTGAAGGCGGCAGTGAGATCTGTCGAACCAAGCAAGGAAATCACAACTCCTACGAAGCAGGCGACGCTATCAATCAATTCGATTGGGTAGCAGCGGAGCAGTGTCGCGATGTCAGTGACTGGGTTGCCGGCATGATTGCGATCCGTGCGGCTCATCCGGTGTTTCGTATGGATAATGCAGCGGACATTCGCGCCAGTTGTACGCAGCTACAAGCGGCACCCTTGTTGGCGTGGACACTGAATGGAGCAGCGTCGAAGGACTCGGCGCGCCAACTCATTGTTGTATTGAATGGCGACCCCGTTGAGCGGCAATTCACACTGCCACCTGGTGAGTGGAGCGTGCTTGCAGATGCCAACACCGCATCAGCAACGCCGCACGGATCAGCTCGCGGGGTGATCTCTCTTCGCCCGCACTCGATGTTCGTGGCGGCGCAATTGAAGTGAGCGGCTGATGTGGATCACGTGGATCGTGCAGCCCACGCAGAACGCGCCACAATTGCCAATGATCCAGCGTGATTAGCGCAGTTCCAACCCAGGCGGCGGCGGACATTCGGGGTTCACCCACTGGATCACCGCGGCCCATCCGGCGCTGTCCGGGTCATGCTGCAGGTAGCCCTGGATCGGTCGGACCACAGCCCAACCATCCTTGAGATGTGCAGTCAGCACCGGGTCGACCATCGTGCCCGCGCGCACGGCAGCAACGTACTCCTCGGCACTCATGCGCGCAGCAACTGCGCCGTAACCAGGGAGGCGGCTTCCACCCACCATGCGCCACAACGATTCGTCCGTGACAATCGCGCGCGCAGCATCGGTGAGTGCATGCGCCAATCCGTGATGCTGATGATCAGGGCTCACCATGATGTCAGCGCCGTAGAGCGTGTGCCCCTCCGGATTGTCATCACTGAATGTGTCGTTGGCTGTGAGCACATCCCACGAATCATCAATGTGAAAGTCTTTGAACATCAGCCGCAACGTGAAGTGCACGCCTGCAACGGTTGCCTTCGCACTGCCCGCGGGTGCGTACTCCGCAATCACTTGCCCTTGCGGGAAGCGCATCATGTGTTCGCGCAATTCAGCGTGCGTGTACGGCGTCTCTGCCGGATAGACGCGCGCACAGATTTCTGCGATCGCATCGAAATCCGATTCGAGCATCGTGCGGAGCCGATAGTCGGGAGGAAGCATTGTTTGAAAGTTGGTGGAGACGGTGGCGGCAGTCAGGGGGCTGCACTCGTCAATCACGATCAATCCGAGTCAATCAGAACCAAACCAATCGGGGCGGCCGGATTCGAACCGACGACTTCCTGCTCCCAAAGCAGGCGCTCTACCAAGCTGAGCTACGCCCCGTGTGAACGGAGGAGTGTACGGGGACTTGCCCCACTCCGATAGTGCTTATGTAGGCGGAAGATTGGGCAGTGCTGGAAGAACTCCCGGATTTAAGCGATCCCGGAAATATTTCCAATCCCAGCAGGTTCCAGAAGCGTCAATTGGGCCAGGCGTGTTATGCGGCGCCGTGAAGTTATATTCAAGAATCAACGGGTTGGTCATCTCGTACGACTCAGTGGATCCGTCCACATAGGTCATCGTGACCGCATCAGGTCGCCACGGCGCCGGCAGATCGACCCACAGGCGAGTACTTGGTTGTGGCGAAATGATCCAACCTTCGTTGTTCCACGCGACGTTGTCATCTTCCACCAAGGTGGACATCATGCGCGACGGCTGCTTGACGGTGGCGATGGTGGTGGTGTTGTAGATACTCAGCGGCACACTGACACCGGTGGCGGGGTTCATGAACGGCGTGTCATAGTCGGCCAACTCATCGGGGCGAGTGACGCCTAAGCATGCGTTGAATGAATAGCTGCGAACGCGCGTGTTCGCGCCGGGATTTTGCAGCGCGTATGGGTTGGTCGGCTCTTCCGGCGAGACGTATGCAGCAACCGTTCCAATGTAGGGCCACAAGACCCCTTGTTCCAATGCGGATATTTTCTCATACGCGCCCGCAACATTTCCACCCTGCGCCTTCACCCAGCAGTGCTTAGCGTTACCAGAAGTGTTATCTGGGTAGGTCCATCCGTACTCATCGGTACGAGGACTCGCCCATCGCCCCGCGTTGGAGGTGGCATAGGTATAGGCAGCCTGAGTGATCTGCCGTTGATTGGTCAGGCAGCGCAAAGTGCGTGTTGAAGCGCGCACTTTGGCAATGCTGGGTACGAGTAGTGCAATAATCAGCGCGATGATGGAGACCACCACGATCAGTTCCGTGACGGTAAATCCAGTGTGGCGTCGTGCGTGGTGTTGCGTTCGGGCCATCGGGGCTTCTCTGTTAGGGGGCTTTGATCGGTCAGGGCTCAGGCGCCGAAGACCGTGGACACTACGGAAATCATGGACATCATGGACGCGCACGGCTGCGCATGCCGGCGCACACCGCCGATGGAAAGGGTAGCGGCTGCCATTGGTGTGAGATACGGATTTGGGTACCCTGCCGGACATGAAATCTGTCAAATCCGCCCAATTCGCTGCACTTAGCTTGGTGTTTGCCCTTGTTGCGCCCGTTGCCGCCACTGCGTCCACGCTGCCTATTCAAGATGACGCACCCAAGAAGCAGACCCCGCGTGGAGGAAAGTACGCGGAGTTTGAATCCAAGTGCCGGGCTGCCAAGGCCAAGCAGGACGAAGTGTCCGCGCTGATGGCGAAGGTCAAAGGAAATCCGGATGCAACCACCGAGGACGTCCTGAAGTTGCGCGAGATGCAGGGCAAGGTCACGGAGCTTATGTCAGCTGCGGCCAGTTACATGTCACAAGAGCGATTCACCAACGCCGACCGCTTGGAGATGCAGGCGATCATGGATCGCATTTTGCAAGCTCCGCCTGTTGACAAGTCCAAGGGTACGGGCAAGGACAAGCCTGCATCGTGACCGATCGCGCTCCGCAGGACAGCGCCAGTGGATCCACCGCAGTGAGTGGCTCTCGATTTCGATTCGCTTCCTGGGTGTTGACGCTGGTGGCTGCAGTAGCAATCGTCTGGTTTGTCACTGACCTACTGCGGCAGTGCACCCCGGCGAAAGTAGTAAGCGCGGGCGGAGACGCGGTGGTTGACACGATCCGCGAAGCGCGCGCCTCACTCAAGGAAATTGCCGATGTATTGAAGCCCAGCGTAAAAAATGCGCCGCTGGTGGTATTGCGCGGCGACGATGCAACACCAAAGATCGTGGTCTTCACGCATCTGGCAGATGTATCGGTTGACCTGGTGAGTGACACCATGTTTGGCGACACCTACAGTCGCATCGAAGCAAAGAATTGCCGAGCGCAGTTTGTTGTGCCAGTGGATCGCATGACTGATCAGGATGTCATCTTCATCCCCGGCAAAGAAGGGGAGCCAGCGCGGATTGTTGTGCTTGCGCCTCGGCCGCGCGTCGATGGCGAAATGCTGGCCATTGTGCCGGAATCAATCGAGTTCACGGAGCGAAACACCGGTCTCCTCTACGCACGTAGTTGGCTTGGGATGGACAACCGCGACCAATTGGTGCGGCAATTGCGCCCCAAACTTCTTGAGGCAGTCAGCAATCCCGCCGTGCGCGCCAAGGCAGAACAGGCCGGCCGGGACTTCTTTGAGAAGCGATTCGCCGAGTGGATACGGAGTGATTTGAAGGTGGGGCGTGATGTGGTGGTGGATGTCCGGTGGACAGAGTAAGAGCCAGACGCGGTCGATTAGAGTGCCTTGATGGCCACCATCAAACTCAAGGACTTCACAGTCAAGCCGGGCAAGAAGGTTTCTCTTTCCGATTGGAAGCCTGATGACGATGGCGGTCTCAGCAAAGCAGACGGCGAAGCGCGTCTTGAGAAAAATCTTGCCGAGGTTGACGAACTGCAGATGAGGTTCTGGGCGAACAAGAGCCGTTCGCTCTTGGTGGTGCTTCAGGGAATCGACACGGCTGGCAAAGATGGCGTGATCCGGAAGGTGATGACCGCGCTCAATCCGCAGGGCGTCACCGTGCATTCCTTCAAGAAGCCCAATGATGTTGAGTTGGCGCACGATTACTTATGGCGCGTACACACCCTGTGCCCAGGCAAGGGTGAGATCAGCGTCTTCAATCGCAGTCATTACGAAGACATCATTGTTGGCCGCGTGCACGGATTTCTGAAACCCAAGGAAATTGAGCGAAGACAGCGGCAAATCAACGACTTTGAGCGCATGCTGGTTGAGGAGGGAACGATCGTCCTGAAGTTCTTCCTGACCATCAGCAATGAAGAGCAATTGGAACGATTGCACGCGCGGCTTGATGACCAAAGCAAGCACTGGAAGTTCTCCATCAACGACGTGAACGAGCGCGCCAAGTGGCCGCAGTACATCGATGCATTTGAAAGCATGCTGTCCACAACATCTACCGAACACGCACCGTGGATAGTGGTCCCGTCAAACCGAAAGTGGTTCCGCAATCTCTTGGTTAGCGAAGCACTGCTCGGCCAACTGAGCGCCCTCAACATGAAGTGGCCCGAGCCAACAGAAGACCTGAGCAAGATCACACTGAAGTGATGCATCACACGGGACGCCTCTGCCGCATCCGCTTGGCGATCTCAGAAGGCGCAACTCTTCGGCGTACGTGGGAACGGGATGCAATCGCGCACATTTCCAAGCCCGGTGGCGTAGGCGATGGTTCGCTCAAATCCAAGTCCAAATCCAGCGTGTGGGACTGATCCATAGCGGCGCAGATCGCGGTACCACCAATAGGCGGCTGGGTCCAACTTCATTTCAGTGATGCGCGCGTCAAGTACATCAAGTCGCTCTTCGCGCTGGCTGCCACCGACAATTTCCCCGATCCCGGGCGCCAAGATGTCCATCGCGGCGACGGTCTTGCCGTCGTCATTCAAGCGCATGTAGAAGGCCTTGATGTCCTTTGGATAATTCATCACCACCACTGGCTTGCCGAACACTTGCTCGGTGAGATAGCGCTCGTGCTCGCTCTGCATGTCCATGCCCCAGAACGGCGCGTATTCAAACTTGTGTCCGCCCGCGGCGGCCTTCTCAACAAGGCGGATCGCTTCGGTGTAATCAATGCGCTCAAACGGCGCGGCGCAGAATTTCTCTAGGCGGGTAATTGCTTCCTTGTCAACGCGCTCAACGAAGAACTTCATGTCGTCGTGCCGCTCGGTCAGCGTGGCCGCGAACATGGCCTTCATCAATCCTTCCGCGCAGTCGGCGTCCATCTTCAAATCCGCAAAGGCCAGCTCGGGTTCAATCATCCAGAACTCCGCCAAGTGCCGGCTGGTATTGGAATTTTCGGCTCGAAAAGTAGGGCCAAACGTGTACACGCGGCTCAGCGCCAATGCCCAGCATTCCACGTTCAATTGGCCACTGACGGTGAGGTGACTCTCCTTGCCGAAGAAGTCTTGGCTGAAGTCCACCTTGCCATCGGGAGTGCGCGGCAGGTTGGCGAGGTCAAGCGTGCTGACGCGGAACATTTCACCAGCGCCTTCGCAATCACTTGCAGTGATGATCGGTGTGTGAATCCAGAAGAAGCCGTTGTCGCTGAAGTAGCGATGCACTGCCTGCGCCATGGTGTGACGAATACGCCCCAGTGCACCGAACGTATTGGTGCGCGAACGCAAGTGCGCCTGCTCGCGCAGGAACTCCATGCTGTGTGCCTTCGGTTGAATTGGATAGGTGTCGGGGTCTTCAACAAATCCGTGCACCTGCAATTTCTCAACCTGCATTTCCACGCCCACGGTTCCATCTTTGCCTTGCACTTGCACCAAGGTGCCCTCGGCTTCAACGCTGCAGCCAGCGGTGAGGCGCATCACTTCAGTGGCGTAATTGGCCAGCGTGTTCGGCACCACCAGTTGCAGCGCGTCAAAGCACGAACCGTCCGACAGGTTCACAAAGCTGATGCCTGCCTTGGAGTCGCGTCGAGTGCGAACCCAGCCTTGAACCACCGCGCGGCGGTTGGCCCACTCAGAAGGGGAGCGACGGATGACTGCGATCGGGGTGCCGGCGTGCATGGGGGCAGCGTAGGAAATAGCGAGCCGCCCTGGCGGGCTGCTGCCAGACTGGCAGCGGGTGTTCCGGGCGGCATCGCTCCATGGCAAGCAGATTGTCGCCGGCACGCAATTGGCGTGCCAAAGAGCATTTATTACCGGACTTAATAATGTAGCACAAGAAACCTATCTGGCACGTCTGTTGCATCTCCTCATGCTCCTTGCGTATGCGATTTCGACTGCTCCATCCCCAGCCAGCTGACCACACCGCCTTTGGCGGCAGCGGCCATGGCGCAGGTCCAAAGCGTTCCCCGCTCATGAACGTCCTGCTGACTTCGGGTGGTTGGCGTGAAGACGCGTGGACCACCGCTGTTCCGCAGATCCTGGGCGCCCACGGCGTCAACGTCATTCAGGCCCGCTCTGGGATCGAAGCGTCAAACGTGATTCGCAGCGTCACCGTGCACATCGCAGTGGTGGACCTTGCGCTGCCGCTCGACGACAGTTCCATTGGCAGCAGCGAACCCGCTGGTGCACGCGTCATGCAACTGTTGCGCCGCCTTGATGCACCGCCGCCGGTTGTTGTCGTTCGACCACCGCAGGCGACTCTCCGCGAAGCATCGCGCGGACTGGTGGACGCACTTCTCGACGGCGCTTTCGCTGTTGTCGATCGTCCATGCCACCCAGAACTCATGCTCCGCATCATGCAGCGGATCATGGAACGCCATTTCATCGATCGGGCGGTTGCGGCAGACCGCGCCGCCGCGATCGAACGAGCGGACGCGCGTCGCGCCGCCGGCGGGCAGTAGCCCGCGAATCAGACTCCGTATCCATTTACTCATATCAGGAGATACTCATGAAGGTTCGACCACTCGGTGACAAGATCCTCGTCAAGCGCGACGAAGCCGCAACTAAGACTGACTCAGGCATCTTTCTTCCAGAGAGCGCCAAGGACAAGCCAAAGCAGGGCAAGGTTGTTGCTCTCGGCGCCGGCATTCTCAACAAGGACAAGGGCACCTACGTCCCATTCACTGTGAAGAAGGGTGACACGGTCATCTTCTCCAGTTACTCGGGCACCGAAGTCAAGATCGACGGCGATCCGTACCTGATCATGACTGAGGAAGAGATCCTCGGCATCGTCGACTAATGCACTGATTCGCCACTCACTGACTCATCGAGGACACCCGATGGATTCACTTCAGCTTCGCAAAGCGCTGTCCGAACTCAACGGCCAACGTGATGTGCGAATCGAGTTCGCAACCGCTCATGTGCTGAGCATGAAGCGCGCGTTCCTGATTCCACAGGAAAGCGATGGTTTGGTGAAGGTGAGTGACGGATTGAAGATCTTCGTGCTCGATGCCGAGCGCGTGGTCTGGATAGAGATTGGCTGACGCGATTGCGCCAGCTCAAGAGTTTGCAGCAGTTCAACACGACACAGACATTCAAGACAGTTACTAACGACACACAGCAAGCAAAGGAATAGCACCATGGCAGCAAAGCAGATTGCATACGACGTAGACGCACGTGAGAAGATTCTCCGCGGCGTTCAGAAACTCGCAAAGGCCGTCAAGGTCACTCTCGGACCATCGGGTCGCGTGGTGATTCTTGAGAAGTCCTTTGGCGCTCCCACCGTCACCAAGGACGGCGTGACTGTTGCCAAGGAGATCGAGCTCGAGGATCCCTACGAGAACATGGGCGCACAGATGGTCAAGGAAGTTGCCAGCAAGGCGTCGAAGGACGCGGGCGACGGCACCACCACTGCCACCGTGTACGCCGAGGCGATCTACGCCGAAGGCCTGAAGAACATCACTGCTGGCGCCAATCCCACTTCGGTGAAGCGCGGCATTGACAAGGCTGTGGAGACTGTTGTGGAACACCTCCGCAAAATGTCCAAGCCAGTGAAGAGCAGCACGGAAATCGCGCAAGTTGGCGCATGCAGCTCCAACCAGGACAAGCAAATCGGCGGCATCATTGCGGAAGCAATGGACAAGGTCGGCAAGGACGGCGTCATCACCGTCGAAGAGGGCAAGAGCCTCGTCACTGAAGTGCAGCTCCTTGAGGGCATGCAGTTCGATAAGGGCTACCTGAGCCCGCACTTCGTCACCAACATGACGCAGATGGAATGCGAACTCGAAGACGCATACATCGTCATTTACGAGAAGAAGCTCTCCAGTGCGAAGGACCTGCTTCCGATCCTCGGCAAGATCGCCGAGAGCGGCAAGCCGGTGCTGATCATCGCTGAAGACGTCGATGGCGAAGCCTTGGCGATGCTGGTGGTCAACAAGCTGCGCGGCGTCTTGAAGTGCTGCGCGGTGAAGGCACCTGGCTTCGGCGATCGCCGCAAGTCAATGCTGGAAGACCTCGCAGTCCTCACCGGCGGCGAAGCGATCATGGAAGAGCTGGGAGTCAACTTGGAGAATGTCGAGCTCAAGCAGCTCGGCAAGGCCAAGAAGTTGACGATCGGCAAGGACTTCACCACCATCGTTGATGGCGGTGGCAAGACCAAGGACATCCAGGGTCGCATTGAGCAGATCAAGAGCCAGATCGAAGGCACCACCAGCGATTACGACCGCGAGAAGCTCCAAGAGCGTCTGGCGAAGTTGGCTGGCGGCGTTGCGCAGATCAACGTCGGTGCAGCCACCGAAGTTGAAATGAAGGAGAAGAAGGCTCGCGTTGAGGATGCACTCCA
>JBDKKN010000062.1:0-2600 GCA_039796075.1 Planctomycetota bacterium
GATTGCCCTGAGCCTCGACGAATAGCGCACGGGCGGGCTCAGAACACATGCCTGACACCTCATCATGCGCGTGCGACCCTTTCCGTCACGCCCCATACGCATCGAGCGCCTTCTTGCCGAACACCGTCCCCGGTCCACCGTTCATCAGCGTGCAAACATCAAGCGTTTCCTTCAGTTCTTGCAGTGTTACGCCCGCAACTTTCGCGGCCTTCGTGTGATGAACAATGCAGCCCTCACAAAGGCGGGAAACACCACAGGCGATAGCGATCAGTTCCTTGGTCTTGGTATCGAGTGCATTGGGAGCGAGGCTTACGTGATGAAGTTGCTTGAATGCTGCGCCGGTTTCTGGGGTCATGTGAGTTCCTGTAGGTGTTGAGTGAATTGAAGTAGCCAACGCATGTGAATACCCATATGAGCCAATGGCCGACGATCGGTTCGCAAATTTTACCTTCGGACAAATAGTCCGTAGATAAATTCCTGCGATTTGCCCCATGGTGTTTCATGTTGCTCTTGCACAGAATTGATCATCTGAAATGCTGGCGTAAATTCGGCGGCGAGCGTTTCTGCACTGTAACGGCAGACTGGCAGACCACTGCACCGTTCCGGACCCGATAGCGCAAAGGTGGCGATGATCGCATGGCCGCCCGAAACAACCGTTCGTGATGCCAACTCAACGTAGCGCTTTCGATCATCTAACTCATGGAGGAAATGAAAGACGGCGCGGTCATGCCACAAGTCCACGGTGCCAAGATACGGAGATTCAAGCACATCGCCCACTATCCAACGGATGCGATCTGCGTATGAAGTCGCGCGAGCTTTGGCACGCACGATCGCGCTTCCGGAAATGTCAAGAACAGCAATTGACTCAGCAGGATCTGATGGGCGCCGCGTGAGCAGTTCGCACGCGAGCGCTGATTGACCACCGCCAACGTCAAGTACGCAAATTGGAGGCGGATTGAGCGTGTTAGTGAGTGCCAGAGAAACAGTTGGACACGATTGGAACCAACTCAAATCGGCGTCAGGTTTGGTCGCATAGACGCCCTCCCAATGTGCGCGACGTTGATCGGTGGAGTCGGAATGCGAATTCATTGATGGTTGAGTGGGCGACTGGTCGTGCTGTTCATTGCTTGGCACGCGCGGAATGCAATATCGCTGCATCAAACTCCGCTGCCCAAATCTGACTGGACTTCTCTCCGGTTCCCCGCTGCGCCGTCCACATCATCCACTTACCGTCATGACTGAAGACCGGCAGAACATCAGCGCCGCTGCAGTTGGTAATGCGAACAGAACTCTCCGGATGCAGCGCATCGCGCATCATGACTTCGTAATTTTGGTGGCCCATCTCACTTGATCCATAGATGAAGTGACGACCATCGGGGTGGTAGTACGGGCACCAATTGACGTGCTCGTTCTTGGTGAGTGCGCGTTCGTTGGCAACTCCAGTGACTTTCCCGGAAGCATCGCGCACGAGATCGGCACTGAAGATCTGCAGGAGGCTGTCGCCCTGCCGATCGCTGCGGAAGATGATGCCACTGCCATCGGGCGTGAAGAACGGGCCGCCGTCGTAGCCCGGTGCGTCAACGATCTTGCGCATTTCACCGCTGGGCATGTCCATCACCCAGAGATCGCCCTGCGTCTTGGGATCCACTTGCGTGTAAAGCAGCGTGCGTCCATCGGGACTGAAACTGCATTCGGCGGCGTAGCCATTGCCATCACCGACCAGCGTCTTCAGGCTGCTGGCGGTGCCATCGGCGGTGCGAAGGTTGACTTGCACAATCCGCATCTCCGGCGGGAACTGCCAGCGGTACTTGCCGGTGCCGCGCTGATAGCCGGGCGTCTCTTTGTTGGAAGGCGGCACGATGGTACTTCCAAAGATCAGAATCTCTGGATGCTTTGGGTGGAACCACCCGCAGGTGTTCGCGCTGCCTTCCGGGCTGATGCGCTTGATGTTCGCGAGGGCAGCAATGCGCCCGTCTGCACCGCGTGCCACATCCGCCACGTACATGGAATAGAACTCGGCCGGTGCTGCGTCACCGATCGGCTGCTCGATCGCCTGAAAGACAATGGTGCGATCGTCTGGACTGAAGTAACTCTCGCCTGCCTTCGCAAAGCGCTCAGGGAACGTCAACTGAACATGATGCGTGAGGACCGATGCCTCGGTGGTGCGAAAGTCAGTGAGCGGCGCGGGCGCACTCGCGGCGGCGGATGCCGCGGCATTGCTGGCAGCTGGCGCGGCGGCCTCCTTCTGCGAGGCACATGCGGTCAGGAGGCCAACGGCGACAGCGATGTAAACGAGCCGGGATGCGAGCATTCCGCGATTCTAAGACCGACCCGGGCTGAAAGTAGCGCCTGCGACTGGAAATTGCGCGCGAACGGCACCATCGCTTCCGGCACTGCGGACATCGAGAAACAGGGGCGAACGATGCAAATGGATTGAAATTGACGAATCGGGGTTGACCGCCCGAATGCGTTGAAAATGAGGGACAGGGGTGAACGGCACCTATTTAATACCATCGGGGGATGGATGGACGCGGGTACGAACTTCTGCATGCGGATGAACACCTCCTGGTGATCAATAAGGAGTGCGGGCTGCTGACCGT
>JBDKKN010000063.1:0-10965 GCA_039796075.1 Planctomycetota bacterium
GCGGCGCACGCCGTTGCGGCAAGACGGATCAGCATGGGTCAACTCTCCAGCCCGGCGATCCTTCGCGCGGGCGTTATGTAACAACAACAACTCCGGCCAAGGAGGCGCCTCCTAATGGCCATTTCTCAAAGTCCATACGTAGGTTACTCGCGCGCTGATGCGGGATCAAGGCAATCAGGGGTTCGATTACCGCAGATTCGCATATCGGTCATTGCGGCGATCGGTCTAGCCACGCCCGGGAACGTTGGCCGCGGTGGCTGCCGCCTGGGTCAGTACTCGATGCCCAATATCCCGTCGGAAGAACGCCCCCGGGAACCGAATCCGGCTCGCCGCGAGGTTGGCCAACTCCTGCGCGCGACGCAGGTCGGCGGCGAGGGCGGTCACCCCAAAGACTCGCCCGCCCGCCGTAACGATGTTTCCTTGTGGATTCGTGGTCGTTCCAGCATGAAAGATGATCACATCTTCGCCTGGACCGGCCACATTTGCGGCCGTCTCCAGGCCCTCGACCACCTGACCCGTACGAACCGTACCCGGATAGCCCTCGCTGCAAACCACCACGCAGCAGGCTGATCGGGGGTCAAAGGACAATTCGTTGCCGTCCAACTCCCCGCCAGCGGTCCGCCAGAGGATTTCCACCAAGTCGCCCTGCAGGCGCGCCATCAGGGGTTGGGTCTCCGGGTCCCCAAATCGGGTGTTGAACTCCAGAACCCGCGGGCCACCCGCAGTGAGCATGATGCCCGCGTACAGGACGCCGCGGAACTCGATCCCGTCGCGCCGGAGTGCGTCGACGGTGGAGACGAGTACATCGCGGCTCACTTCCTCCATGACCGCGTCGGTCGAGAGCGGAGTCGGGCAATAGGAGCCCATGCCGCCGGTGTTCGGACCAACGTCTCCTTCGCCCACCTGCTTGTGGTCTTGGCAGGGGTCGAGCACGGTAATGGTCTTGCCATCAACCAGTGCGATCACGCTGAGTTCTTGACCGGAGAGGCGCTCTTCAATGACGACTGTTGATCCAGCATCACCAAACTCGCGCTTGCCCATGATGCGGGCAAGTGCTGCGAGCGCTTCTTCGCGGTCCTCACAGACCACCACGCCCTTACCGGCGCAGAGTCCGGAGGCCTTTATGACCAGCGGCGTATCGCGCGCTTCAACGTAGGTTCGTGCTTGTTCATAGTTAGAAAAGCTACGTCCGTCGGCGGTGGGCACACTGGCCAAACGCATGACGGTCTTGGCATATGACTTGTCGAATTCAAGACGCGCACCGTCACGCGTTGGGCCAAAGATGCGGCGCCCTGGAGCAGCAAGATCATCAACGATTCCATCTGCGAGCGGACCTTCCGGACCAACGATCACCAGATGAATGTCGTTCTTGTCGAGCCAACTCTTCAGAAAGAAACGTTCGCGCGGTGAGAGCGGTGCATCACAACGGCGACCGAGCGCCGCCAAACCGGCGTTGGCGTCGGCCTGCACCCACAGCGTGCCGAGTCGTGGTGACTGTCGCAACTTCCATGCGATCGCGTGTTCACGACCGCCGGTACCGAGAAGGAGAACATTGCAGGGAGCTGGTACTTCGGTCATGGCTGGAAGTGCATGGTGAGCGCGGGGTGTGGGGAAGAACCGAGCGAGTCTAGCGCAGTTTCTGCTACCCTTCGCCGCCCGACCTGGATCGGAAATCCTGAGCCGGGAACGCCGCCCAATTTGGAGACCACCCATGCGTCTTGCACGCGCCACGACCCTCGCTACCGTTGCCACCATTGCCATGGCTTATCTGCCCGGAGCGATTGCCCGCGCTGATGACCCCAAGGCGGTCGATGCCTTGAATGCGCCCGCCAAGGTGATTCAGGAGAAGAGCAAGTGCTGGAAGGGTGTGCTTGACGCGTATGTAGCCATGAGCGCGCCGCCCATAAAGGTCGGTCCGACCTTCAACGTTCTGGCGGTCTGGCCGGGAATGGCGGACTGGTCGAAGGCGAAGGAGTGGGCGGCTGCCAACGGACCGATGGCGAAGGCGCTCCTGGATGCACAGCCTGCAGTGGCATTTTGCCTCCCCTATGGTCGGACCAGTGTCCCTCCCGTCTACGTGGAGAAGGGCGCATTCATTGGAATCGGTGACGGTCTGGCCGTGTATGAGTCGGATGTCGCATACCTGAAGCCGCTGGCAGTCATCAATACCTTCGTTGCAGTGGAGATGTACCGACTGGGCGAGGAGAAGAAATACCAAGAGGCATTCGACCTCGGCATTGCCAGCTTGAAGTTTCTCCGCAAGGTTGCCGACCAGCACTTGCTCGCAGAGAAGATCTTTGCCATGGAAGCCATGTGCGACGTTGCATCGGTGCAACGTGATGTGCTGCAGACATTCCTTGCCGATGTTCCGGCTGCAGTGGTGAAGAAGTTTGCGCTGTCCGGTTACGCGTTCATTCATCCCACCGATGGCGAGCGCTTGCGGCGCATTGAAATGCCCGAAGGGGACCGCGTGCTTGCCGAGGCGCTCATCATGCAGCTCTTTGATGCGCAGGGGCAGCCGGATACTGTGAAATTTGCGGCAACCATGGGCAATTTGCAGGCGAGCAAGGAACCACTGGCGCGCTTTGGTGCCGGCAAGCGCTGGGCTGAAATTGCAGACATTCACGGCTCGCTTGATTCCACGCGCGCGCGCTTGACCAGCATTTATGACGATTGGTGGCGCCGCTGGCGCGTTCGTTACTACGACGGGCTGCTCGACAACCCCACGGTGATCAGTCGCACCAACAAGATGCGCTACGCGATGGTGTTGGCGATGGCCAATGACATTCAGCGCCTCTTTGCATTGCGGCAGCGCCTCAACGCCGAATTCAATGGAACCGTGTTGGCCTTTGGAGTGGTGGCGTCCTATCGTGACAGCGGCTCGTGGCCGGGCGGTATCGACCGGACGTACACGCAGTTCACCATGAAGCGCTTTGACTTCGATCCGTGGGATCCAGCCGCGGGTCGTTGGCAATATGAGAACCTTTCGGCGCCGCGCGCGATCGAGAGCGACTATGGTCGTTTAGAAATTTCCGGCGGCGTCTTGTACGCACGCGGTGCGGATAAAGAAGACGGCGGCGCGCAGAAGTCAACCAACGATGGGTTGACGGGTGACTTTGTAGCTTGGCCTGCACTGCGGGCGTTGAGCCGGTCCACTGGTAGTAAGTGACTGCGAGCGATGCTCGCGGACAGGAAGCACATGTCTGAACAATCGACTGAGAAGGTGTTGATCATTGGATCCGGTCCCGCTGGTTGGACCGCGGCCATCTACGCAGCCCGCGCCAACCTTGACCCCGTGGTGTACGTGGGCGTACCGGCAACCAATCCGGCGCCGGTGCTTCCAGGTGGGCAGTTGATGTTGACGACCGAAGTCGAGAATTACCCGGGCTTTCCGCACGGCGTGACCGGTCCAGACATGATGGCCAAGTTCCGCGAGCAGGCGGAGCGATTCGGCACTCGAGTGGTCGACGCCAACATTGATCAGTGTGATTTTTCCAAGCGACCATTTCGAATGGTTGATTCGGACGGCAAAACGGTACTAGCGAGCAGTGTGATTATTTCCACCGGCGCGACCGCCAACTGGATGGGCTTGGCCAACGAGATTCGCCTCGCCATGAATGGCGGCGGCGTCAGTGCATGCGCGGTGTGTGATGGTGCACTTCCCGTGTACCGCAATCAACCGCTCGCAGTGGTTGGTGGTGGTGATACCGCGATGGAAGAGGCGAGCTACCTGACCAAGTTTGCCAGTAAGGTCTATGTGATCCATCGTCGCGACACGTTGCGCGCGAGCAAGTCCATGCAGGACCGCGTACTTTCCAATCCGAAGGTGGAGATGGTGTGGGACAGCGCCGTTGAGGATGTCATTGGCGACGAGCGGCTTGAGTCGGTACGAGTGAAAAATCTCAAGACTGGCGCACTGCGAGATCTTGATGTCCGCGGTCTATTCATTGCCATCGGCCATTCGCCAGCAACTAAGTTCTTGGAAGGATCGGGTATTGAACTTGACGCCAAGGGTTACGTGGCGTTGCACACGCGTGCCAGTACCACCAATATTCCCGGCATATTTGCCGCGGGCGATGTAGCGGATCAGCAGTACCGCCAAGCAGTCAGTGCCGCGGGCATGGGTTGCCAAGCGGCCCTTGATTGCGAACGATGGCTTGCAGAGCAGGGCGTGCACTGATGGCCGGCACGCTGGGAGGCAAGGAACGCTGGGTTGCCACCGGCTCGATCGGCGCGCTGATCGGCGGAATGATTGTTGGTGAAATGCTGCACCGCGTTGGCGCCACCGCCACCGTTTCTGGGTTCTCAGTTGCTGGCGATCTCATCTTGGTGCGCCCGCTGATGATGCTGGTGCTGCCGTTGATTTTCACCAGCGTTGTTGCCGGAATCACCTCGCTTGGCGATCCTTCTCGACTCGGTAAGTTGGGACTGAGTACCAGCGCTTATTTCTTGGCAACCATGTTGGTGGCTGCCACGCTGGGCGCGACGCTGGTGACGTTGGTTGGCCCGGGCCTTGGCCTTGCGCCGGACGATGTGGCAGCGCTCACAACGAGTGGTATTGAGCGGTTTGAGGCTGCTCCCAAATTGATGCAGGCGACGGCAGCGGGCGAGCAGGGGCTCGGCGCGGCGTGGCTACAGATCGCGCGGCAGTTGATTCCCGCCAACCCCTTCGCGTCCATGGCTGAGGGACAGCCATTGGGAATGATCATCTTTGCGATCGTCCTGGGTGTAGCGCTGGCGCTGAGCGGCGATGCTGGCAATTCTGCCGCTCGGGTACTGAATGGATTGAACGAAGCGTTGCTGCGAGCGGTGGGGTGGGTGCTGTGGATCATTCCAATCGGCGCGTTCCTCTTGGTGAGCGCCAGTGTCGGCAAGGTTGGCCTGGCGGAATTGCTGGGGCCGCTGGGCTTGTACATGTCGGTGGTGATCGGTGGATTGATCATTCACATGTTCATCATTCTGCCGATCTTCCAGGTGCTTCTTGGCGGGGGCAATCCGTTCAAGTTCATGTGGGCCATGCGCGAGGCGTTGGCAACGGCGTTCGCGACGGCCAGTTCAAGCGCCACGCTGCCGGTGACTATTCGAGTGTGCGAGACCGAGGGTGGCTGTTCGCAGCGCGCGACGCGTTTCTGTGCGCCGCTTGGTGCCACACTCAATATGGATGGAACTGCGCTTTATGAGGCGGTTGCCGTGGTGTTCTTGTTCCAGTTGTACGGCGTGCAACTTTCCTTTGGCGAACTCGCAGTGGTAGTGGCGACCGCAACACTGGCGGCAGTGGGTGCTGCTGGCATTCCCAGCGCGGGCTTGGTGACGATGGTGATTGTGATCACTGCGGTCAATGCCTCGCTCGGTAGCGAGAAATTGCCAGTGGGCGCCATGGGCATCGTGATCGGCGTTGACCGGTTGCTTGATATGTGTCGCACCACCGTCAACGTTTGGGGTGACATGGGTGCAGCACGGATCATGACCCGCATCGCGCCCGACTGATTGTGGCTTGGATTTGAGTCTTGGGGTTTACGTAGTGAAGCGCGAAACTTCATTGTCGAGACCATCCACCGCGTCGCGAAGATGCGTGGTAGCGCTGTTGAAATCGCCGAGGGCAGCAGCCGTTCGTGCAGTGCCCTCGGCAAGTCTGCCCATGGCGTCACGGATCTGATCCGCGCCCAGTGACTGGGCTCGCATACCAACGGTGACCTGCTCAAATCGACCAGAAATCCCTTGCACTGCCGAGATGATTTCACCAAGATTACGGGAGATGTCGCGGATCTCTTCAACGCCGCCCTGCACTTGAGTGGAGAAGGTGCCCATTTCTTTGACGCCAGCCTTAACGCTGCCTTCCATCTCGCGCACCATGCGTTCGATGTCGAGCGATGCCACGGCGGTCTGTGTGGCGAGGTAGGCGATTTCGCGCGCGACCACAAGGAACCCAAGCCCGTGTTCGCCGGCCTTCTCAGCTTCAATGGCAGCGTTGATGGATAGAAGATTGGTCTGGTTGGCAACCTTGGCCATAGTGACAATGACTAGGTTGATTCGATCGGCACTCTCGCGGATCTTGGTCAACTTGTCACCAAACAATGCGGTGCTCTTCGCCAATTGCTGCATGGTGGAATCCATGCCTGCTAGGTTGGCGCGACCTTCTTCGGCACGATGGCCGGTGTGCGAGGCCATTTCGTTGACCTCGTTCATGGTGCGCAACAATTCTTGGCTGGTAGTAGAAATCTCGTGGACAGCAGCGCATGCTTCGGCGGTGGCCGCTCCGTGATCCTCGATCACCTGCTTCTGCTCTGCACCGGTTGATTGCATCACCGTGGCGGTGGCGTCAAGCGTGGCAGTCGACTCCTGAATCCGGCCAATGAGTGCACGCAGGTCGGTGGTCATGGTGTGGATGGCGTCAAGCAACGCTCCGGTTTCGTCCGCAGAGATGGTGCCCATCTCTGCACGGAGGTCGCCGCCGGCTACTTGCCGAGCAACGGTTACCGCCGCGCGAATGGGCGTAGAAATTGAGCGTGCTACGAAGAGTGCCATGACGAATACGCCGATGCCCAAGGCAATGGTGAGCGAGACGATGAGATTTCGTTGAAAGTTGAGCAACGCGAAGGCTTCGCTCGCGTCCTGCTTCACCAACATGCCCCAGCGGTAACTCGGCAGGTAGCACCAGGCGGCACACACTTCAACTCCGCGGCCGTCGATCACGGTGCCATATCCGCGGCTTCCGCTCGCGGCATTTCGGGCGGTGATCTCGCCAACGCTACCGGTGGCGAGGCGGAACTTGAACGCAGCATCGGGGTCAGTACGGGTGGGGGAGGTGGCCGTGACACCCGCCGGGTCACGTTGAACGGTGACGATGTCGCCAGTTTCGCCGAGACCAGTGACATCCGCGAGCATGCGCCAGATTTGCTCCGGACCAAGACCGCCAGCTGAAACACCAATGACTCTCCCATCACTGACGATGGGGCTGGTGATAAACATGATCGGCTCGCGCGATGATCCGTAGGTTTGAAAGGCTGTGATTTCCGACTGCAACAGCGTGCGTGCGCGATCAAAGCCGGCGGTCAGTTCCGAGGTGGCGAGTTCACCGGCAAGAATCGAAGAGTCCACCGTGAATGATGGGTCGACGGACAAACGAATGATGCCCGCAGTGTCGATGAGCAGAAGCCTCTTGTATCCGAGGGCAGTGGCGGTGCGACTGATGTTGATTGTTGGCTTTGGCCCGTTCGGATCTGCGGCAGCGGCAGTATTGAGACGAGTCATCGCCTCCTTCATCCCTGCGCTGCCCGCCATCGCTGCGGCATCGGCGAGTCTTTCCAGTGCGTATGTTTCCAGCTCACTGGACTTTGCCGCATTGATTTGCACCAGTTTCTCGCGGACTGAGCCTTCAAGCGCTTGTGTTGCGATGTTCGCGGTGATCACCGCAAGCGCAATGCACGGCACCAGCGAGATCAGTATGAACCACGTCAGCAGTCGCCCGGCGATGGAGCGATGCAAGGCAATTCGGTTGTCAGCAACGGCTGGTGTGGCTGGCTTGTTCATGGTGCCGTGGTCTCCCGCAGAGCAGGTACGACGCGGGTTGGGTCCGCCGCTGGTGCAATCCACTGCCCACCCCAATTACGGTTGAGGTCTAAAACAAATTTCTCCCATACCTCGCGCGGGCGGGAGGATGGAAACGGCACGGGTCGTACCGCGGTTCGGCTTCGCCAGACGATTTCAAACTGACCGTCGGTTCGAATGCGCCCAATCGATACGGGGCGCCAAGTGTGCTGCGTCTGCGGGTCAACGGCGATGGTGCCTTCAGGGGCGTTCAGGCTTTGGCGACGAAGCGCGTATCGGACTGGGCGAACATCGGTGTCAGCCGCCTCACGTACCGCCTGCGCCCAGAGTTTGACGCTGAAATACGCAGTTTCCATCACGTCTTGCACGGTGCGGTCGCGCCCGTAGCGCTCTTTGAATGCGTTTACAAATTGAACATTCTCTGGACGGTCAATGCTCTGGAAGTAACTCCATGAGGCATAGTTGCCAACCATGCTCGCCAGCGGCATCGCGTGCAATTCATTCTCGCCGAGGGCAAATGTCAGTACAGGTGTCTTGATCGGGTCGACTCCAGCTTGACGGAGTGCCTGCGCAAATGCAAGCGCTGAATCGCCGACCACGGAACTGAGAACGACATCGGGTTTCGTTTCCACGATAGCGCGCACTGCCGCGGCTACATCCATGGAGCCAAAGGGGATATATGCCTCGGCCACCTTCTCGGCGCCGAGCGCTGCGAGTTGGTCGCCGATGATCGCATTGACGCAGTGCGGCCAGACGTAATCGGAACCGACCAGAAAGAATCGACGCGCCCCCAGTTTCTCATGACACCATTGAACGGCCGGTGTGATTTGCTGATTCGGCGCAGCGCCCGTGTAGATGATGTTGGGCGATTGCTCTAGTCCTTCGTAAGCCATCGGATAGACCAACATATGGTCAGCAGCCTCAACAACGGGAAGGACTCCCTTGCGGCTGGCACTGGTCCAACAACCAAATATGACGCACGCGCCATCTTTACTAATGAGGCGGTCGGCTTGTTTAGCAAAGGTTGGTGGATCGGAGGCGCCGTCAGCAATGACCCATTGCACTGGGCGACCAAGTAAGCCGCCTTCAGCATTGATTTCTTCAAGCGCAAGCACTTCAGCCTCAATCATCGACAATTCACTGACAGCCATCGGCCCTGTCTGTGAATGGAGAATTCCAACGATGATCGGGCGTCGATCGTTGAGCAGGCGATCAAATCCGAGCCACGCCAACGTGATGATGACGCACGCGACCAGCAGCATTCCGATGCGCAGCGTCCAGCGGCGTCGGTTTGACTGCACAGGTGTATCCATCTTCACAACTGCAGCGCGTGCGACCGCAGCAGTGTCTGCTTTGCGTGGATTACCTGCTGCAGTGGGATGCTTGGCCATCGCTGCTTTACGACTTCTTCTCTAAGAGGGTCACCTTCATGCCGCAGTCCAGAATCTGTTGTTCATCAATCGGACCAGGAGCATCAATCATGAGATCGCCGCCGGACTGCGTCTTCGGGAACGCGATGACGTCGCGAATATTGTCGGTGCCGACCAAGTGCATGAGCAGGCGATCAAGTCCAAAGGCGATTCCGCCGTGCGGCGGAGCGCCGTGCCGAAGTGCACTGAGCAGGAAGCCGAATTTGGCGTCGGCATCTTCCTTGGTGAGTCCGATGAGCTTGAAGACTTTCTCTTGCACGTCCATGCGGTGAATACGAATGGAACCGCCGGCGATTTCGCTGCCATTGACAACCAGGTCATAACCCGCGCTCAGGCACTTACCTGGTTCGCTCTCAAGAAGGTGGAATTGGTCAGGATTTGGGCTAGTAAATGGATGATGCATAGCCACCCATCGTTGACCATCCTCGTCCCAATCAAACATCGGGAAGTCAATCACCCAGAGGAATCGCCACTCTGATTCGTTGACGAGGCCCATGTCGCGACCAACCTTCAGGCGAAGTTCGCCGAGCGCCTTTGTGGCCGAATCCCAGTGGTCGGCCACGATGAGAACGCTGTCCCCTGGCTGCAGTGCCAGACGCGCGACGAGTGCATCCTTGAAGGGCTCCAAGTGTTTGGCGACGCCGGTATCAAAGCCAGCAGTGGTGAATTTGGCAACCGCCACCCCGCCGGTCTTGAACTGCTTGACGAATTCGGTGTACCCGTCCGTCATCTTGCGCGTGAGTTTCTCAGCACCGCCCGGAACGCGGATCGCCTTCACGCAACCACTACGACCGGCGCGGGTCTTCTCGACGGCTTGTTGGAAGACCTGAAATTCACTGCCAGCAACGATGTCGGTGATCTCGCGAATCTCCAACGGATTACGCAGGTCGGGGCGATCGATGCCAAACCGATCCATGGCTTCTTGCCAAGTCATTTGCTCAATGCGACCAATGTCATAGCCAAGGATGTCATGCCACACGGCGTGTGCAAAGCCGCCCATCATGGTCATGACGTCTTCACGCTCAACAAAGCTCATTTCCAAGTCAATTTGACTGAATTCTGCTTGCCGATCCGCACGCGGGTCTTCGTCGCGCAGGCACTTGCAGATCTGAATGTAGCGATCGAAACCAGCCACCATCAGGATTTGCTTGAAGAGCTGCGGGCTCTGCGGCAGTGCGTACCACATGCCTTGGTGCAGACGTGCGGGCACGATAAAGTCACGCGCGCCTTCGGGGGTGCTCTTGATGAGGAGCGGGGTCTCGACTTCCGCAAATCCGTTGGCTGCAAAGTAGTCGCGCGCTAACTTGGTGACCTTGCTACGTGTGCGCAAGATGTGCTGCATGCGCGGCCGGCGCAGGTCGATGTAGCGGTACTTGAGGCGAGTTTCTTCGCCGATCTTCTCAGCATCGTGATCATCGGGCAGGATGGGCGGATTTTCCGCCTTGTTGAAGATCTCAAGTTCTTCGGCAGCAAGTTCCACCTCGCCAGTCGCGAGTTTGTGGTTTGGCTCACCCGAACGGAGACGAAGAATGCCACGCACCCCGATCACGTCTTCGCGGCGGAGCGCCTTGGCTTGCTGCACGAGTTCGGGGCTGGCATGTTCCAGATTGAAGACCACTTGGCAGAGGCCGTCTCGATCCCGAATGTCCACGAACAAGAGTCCACGACCTTGGTCGCGATAGGTGTTCACCCATCCGTTGAGGGCGATTGTCTTACCGGCATCGGCAAGGCGTGGCTGTCCGCAGGTGTGCGTGCGCTTGAGCATGGTGGGGGGTTCAGGGTGAAGGATCAAGGATAGCTTTGCGCGGCACAACCCGGGCGGCACAAATGGGTGCCGTTCGTAGGCTCCCGGCGTTGCGCGCGGGTGAAGTGAGTTGAGTCGTTGACCGCCCCCTCCGTTGCGCGCGGGACCCTCGGACGCGGACGGCTGCGCTCCACAAGGTTCCGCTTAGCCTCGGGCGAATCTGTTCGTCCGGTTGGCACCCAC
>JBDKKN010000064.1:0-5334 GCA_039796075.1 Planctomycetota bacterium
CTGTGGCGCGTCATCAACCACGTGGGATTTCCGCACGCGGGCTACGGCCTGCTGGGAATCAACAACCGAAATCTTGCCACCATGGAAACCGACCTTGGGCATGCGCTCCGGGTGGCCGACATGGTGGAGGCCCCCACGCGACGCGTGATGGTTGCCGAGAGTGGTATTCGGACGCTCGCCGATATGCGCCGTTTGGCAAAACACGAAATTCACATTGCGCTTGTCGGCGAAAGCCTGATGCGCGAGCCGGATCCCGGCGCGGCGCTGCGGGCGTTACTTGCCTGATAAGCCTGCCGGCCACGGACGCACTGCAAGCAAAGAAGTACTGACCGCAGTTTGATCTGCCTGTCGAGCCACCTATACTTCTTCCGATGTCCTCTTCCTCTGCAACCACCACGAATCTCAGTTCCGAAGTTGTCACTAACGGCATCCGCATTCGGGTGACGCCGCAGTTCATTCCAGAGACGAGTGATCCGGTGGGTGGTCGGTACAACTTTGCGTACCACGTGACGATTTCCAATGACGGTAGCGAGAACGTAGTTCTGCGCAAGCGTCACTGGACGATCGTTGACGGTGATGGTGAAGTGCGCAACGTGGACGGCGACGGTGTGGTTGGCCAGCAGCCAACTATCGCCCCGGGTGGTCGATTTGAATATCACAGCTTTGCGCCATTGCTCACGCACTGGGGCACCATGGAAGGCAGTTTCACGTTCGAACGTATGGATCACACTGCCTTTGATGCGCAAGTGGCGCGCTTCTATTTAGTTGGCATTGAGCCGAAGCGCCGCAAGTGATCGAGGGACGGATCCCATCAGAGCCAGCGATTGCAATCGTTGGAGCAACCGGAGCGGTCGGCGAGGAATTGCTGACACTGCTTGCGGAACGCGCATTTCCTGCGCGAAGCGTGCGGGTGTTTGCCAGTGCTCGCAGTGCGGGGAAGACGCTGCGAGCCCTCGGACGTGATGTGACGGTCGAGCCACTTGTGCCGGGATGTTTCGCGGGAACGAACGTTGCGTTTTTTTCAGCAAGTAGCGCCATCAGCAAAGAGTGGGCGCCACAAGCGGTTGCATCCGGTGCGTGGGTGATCGACAAGTCCAGCGCATTTCGTATGGATCAGCGCTACACGCTGGTGATTCCTGAAGTGAACGGGGCTGAACTTGATGCGCTTCGAGTGCCGACGATTATTGCTGTTCCAAATTGTTCAACCATCATTGCATTGATGGCAGTTTCACCGCTGCATCATCACGCGGGTGTGGCACGCATGGTTGTCTCCACGTACCAAGCAGCCAGTGGTGCGGGTGCAGCAGCGATGGCAGAACTTGCGCAGCAAGCAGGCGACTGGTCCGCAGGTCGGCCGCTGCAGACACCAATCTTTGGTCGTCAATACATCTTCAATCTCTTCAGCCACGACAGTGCCATTGGCACGGACGGGCAGAATGAGGAAGAGCGAAAGTTGCTTGAGGAAACCCGGAAGATCTGGCGCGATCCGGACGTTGCAATCACTGCCACATGCGTGCGCGTACCGGTCTTGCGGGCGCACAGCGAGTCAATCAATCTGACGTTCCGAACACCCATCACCGAAGAGAGCGCGCGGGCTGTACTTGCGGCTGCACCGGGAATTGAGTTAGTAGACGATCGCGCAGCAAACCGATTCCCTGAACCGGTAAATGCCACCGGCCGCGACGCAGTACTGGTTGGACGCATCCGCGCGGACACCAGCCAAGCCGCAGGATTTGGGTTGAACTTGTTCGTCTCCGGCGACCAAATCCGCAAGGGCGCAGCACTCAACGGTGTACAGATTGCCGAACGCCTGTTGTCGTTGTGAAGCCGCGCGGTTGAAGTGAGTTGAGTCGTCCCCCGCCCCCTCCGTTGCGCGCGGGACCCTCGGACGCGGACGGCTGCGCTCCACAAGGTTCCGCTTAGCCTCGGGCGAATCTGTTCGTCCGGTTGGCACCCACTACTCGCACGTCCAACTGCCGGACTTCTCAGTTTCACACGCCGCTTACCGAGGATCCCGTGCTCACTGCGGGGGCTCGCAAACGGAAGGCACGTGCATACCACGGACTGGAACCCGTTCACCTGGCCGCAGGCGCCGGAGAGGATAGGGCCGCGCTCAGCGGCCATCCTCGTAAGGCGAATGCGGGCCAGTATGCAATCGTGTTGCATCAGGGCCAGTAGGCAACCGTGATGCATCAACGCGATCCCTGGCCGCAGGCGCCGGAGAGGACTGGGCCGCGCTCAGCGGCCGTCCTCGTAAGGCGAATGCGGGCCAGTAGCAAATCGTGTTGCAACAACGCAATCAAGCACACCGCCCCATGACTTACTTCCGCTGCAATTCCAGCTTCTTCGTCTGCCCAGCAGTCAACGCCCGCCACACCGGCGCCCCCCGCCACTCTTGGTAGTTGCTACTCGTCACGCTAATCAGAAACGGTGACATGTCTGCCACCGGCATCGGCCCAGTGCGCCCGTCCACCCCGACTACTTTTGTCCAACCATTCGGATTCGGCGGCAGCCCATCGCGTGATTCGCCAAGACGTACTTCTGCACCCGGCACCGGCGCCTTGGTCTTGGCGTCAATCACCAGAAAGTCAATCTGCTTGGACTGCAATTTGCGAAACGGAACATCAATCGCCCACGGGCCAGTGATCGCGCGGCCATCAAAGGCAATCACTGCATTCTGGTACCCAACAAGGCGAACGGTGATGCTGTTACGAAAGCCGGAAATCTGGTCAATGGTGACTTTGCCGGAAGCGTCAGTCTTGGCAACTTGCAGCGGTGGGAATCCCCAGTCTGCCTCCAGCCCCGGCTGCGGCAGATACAGAAATGTTGCGCCAAAGACTTCCGCGCCACTGATCGGCGCGTTCGTTGCAGAGTCGCGCACCGTGAGATGGAGCGGCTCCCGACGCACCGGGCGTAGCTGCACCTGGTATTCGTTGTTCGGCGCAGACTTGATGTCCTTGAACATCACTACATGGTCATAGCCACCAACATCCGGCGCAATGGCAACGGATGGCGTTTCAAAGACACCAAAGATGACCGGTTCAAACCCAGCGCGCAGCATGGTGAGATTGGTGTTGGCGGAACCAACACTGACTTCGGCGCGGCCGTCCGGTCCAGTCTCCACAAACTTGGTGCCCGGAAAGAAATTGAAGAACCCGAAGCGATGACGGTAGACGCGCACGTCTGCAATGGGATCGAGCGATGACTCCGTGACTGCGTGCACCACGATGGGCTTGCCGCAGCCAATCATGATGACGAGCAAGGGGATGTACAGCAGGGAGTACAGGCGCATGTCGCAGACGCTACTGCACGCCGCCGGTTCCGGACTGAACAGAAGTGCCGGCACGAACAGGTAGAGGATTTGAATCGAACCCCAAGTCGAGAAGTGCCTGCTCAACCATCTTGCCCTGCGCGAACGAACCCTCCCAAACCAGCAATTCGACGCGGTACGTGGCGGGCTGGAATCCATCGAGCGCCCGGATGACGCACTCGGCTGCACTGACCGCGTTGCTGACCGCAAATCCGCTCGTGGGAGCACTGATTTCCTTGGTTTCCGCGGTGGCGCGGAAACGCAAAAGCTTGCCTCCCGAGAGGAGCAGGATGACCGACTTTCGTTGATCCTGCTGAAAGCGGCTGACACGGACAAAACCGCTCGGTGGCGTGGCACTTTCTGATTTCGTAGATGCTTCCGCGGTGACTTTCTCAAGCGCCTTGCGCAACTCTGCAAGTTTGGCGGCGGCGGCTGACGCGTCCGCCTCGCGGCGCTGGGCTTCGCTCAGAAGTTCGACCAATTCATCTTCCAACTTCTGGAACGCTTTGTTGGCTGCATTCCAGCGGGCGTTCAACTCTGGGTCGCCTGCGGGCGGCAGTGCGTCAAGTTTCGCTTGCATCTGCTGGCGTTTCTCTTCAAGGTCACGCGCTTCGCGAACCTCCACCGCAGTTGGAGCAGCGGTGTCTGACTGCGAATCACTCGCGCGACCGAAGAGCACCACCATCAGCAGAATGAACATGACGACGCCGAGCGCATTGGTAATGGCATCCAAGAACAAATCCAAGGGATCACCCGCAAGTGATGAACTCTTGCGGCTACCACGCCGACGACGTCGACCACCTGCACTCATGGTGCACCTCCGGTAGAAGACTTGCCCGACTTCACAGGCTCACTTGGCTTGTCGGCGACCGCTGGAAATGTCAACGGGACCGGCCCGGTGGATTCGGATGCGCCATCTAAGAACCCGCCTGCTGCGCCGTCCCACAATTGCCAACCCACCTCGTAACCACGGCGAATCAATGCATTGCGCAGTGTTTCAAAGCGCGGGATTGCGTCCTCATGTACAACGAACACGATGTATGAAGTGTCGGGCAGTCGCTTAGCAAGCGCACCAACAATGCGTGCGTCGGCGTTGGGATCCCTGAGGTCGGCAATGCGAACCGGTGTGCGCGTTGCATCAAGTTCACCAAGCACCACTCCGCTCGCCATTGGCTCCACAAAAACTGGAGCTTTGGGGTACTTCATTCCTGGACGGAACTTCACGCGCTCACGCAACACCTGCGCCTCTGCAGCGCGCGTAGCAGCAACAATGCGCTCACGCAGTTCTTCAATCTGCTGCGTCGCCGCGGCTTGCTCCGCAGTAATACGTTTCATTTCTGCATCAGTATCCGCAAGGCGCTTACGCGCGCGCTCCATCAACATCGCCTTGTCTTTGATGCTGTAATCAAGAAGATCCACCTCGGCCTTCGTTACATCGCGACCGCCTTTGCGGTCGTCAATCGAGCGCTGCAAGATTGCAATCTGTTCGCGAAGCACCGGCACGCGCGCTGCTGCAACCTCTGGATTCGGCGCGCCACTCTGGCCGGGCGTTGCCTCCATCTCCTCCGTCAAGCCATCCATGGCAATGAGCAGCGCCACCAGAATCAGGATGCCGGTGAGGCAAGCCATGATGTCTTGGAAGGAAAACAGGCTCAGCGGAGCCTCTTCGCGCTTCTTGCGTCGTCCCATGGGTCACTGCCAATCGGTGAGTTTCAGTCGCGAAAGCACATTTTCAGTGGTGAAATCAGTAATGCCGTCAAGCAGCGCCTCTTCGCGCTTGTACACCCAAGTGGAAAGCAGCTGGATGATGACGGCGGCGACGAGTGCAACAAGCGTTGTCTCAAAGGCAGTAGCCAATCCACCAACCACGGGTCCGAGCTTACTTTTGATGCTGCCTGCGTCGCTACCAGTCTGCGTCAGAACATCGGTGAATGAACCGATCGCCTGCGATAGACCAACGACGGTGCCGATGAAGCCAAGAATCGGAATGGTCCAGATGAGCGAGCGAATGACTGTGTAGCTCG
>JBDKKN010000065.1:0-20750 GCA_039796075.1 Planctomycetota bacterium
GGCGCAGGTCTCTCCGTTGCGCAGTTGGTATCCACGGCGTGGGCCTCGGCGTCCACCTTCCGCGGCACCGACAAGCGTGGCGGCGCGAACGGCGCGCGCATTCGTCTTGCACCGCAGAAGGATTGGGCGGTCAACAATCCTGCTGAACTCGCCAAAGTTCTGAAGGCGCTTGAAGCAATTCGCAGTGAATTCAACGCGGCACATGCTGCTAGTAAGAAGCAAATTTCCATTGCCGATCTCATTGTGCTTGCCGGGTGCGCAGCTGTTGAGCATGCGGCGAAGGCTGCTGGCGTTGCAGTGACGGTTCCGTTTGCTGCCGGCCGCACGGATGCATCACAAGATCAAACCGATGCGCATTCGTTCGCAGTGCTCGAGCCAACCGCGGACGGATTCCGTAATTATGTTGGTGCGGGAAATGCCGCACCAGCTGAATATCTGCTGGTCGACAAGGCCTCCCTGCTGACGCTCACCCCACCAGAGATGACCGTGCTCGTCGGCGGCCTGCGCGTCTTGGGCGCCAACTTCGACCACTCCAAGCATGGCGTGTTCACCGCACGCCCTGGAACGTTGACGAACGACTACTTCGTGAATCTTCTTGACATGCGCACCACGTGGGCGCCAACATCTGCAGCCGAGCAAGCCTTTGAAGGCCACGATCGCAGCACGGGCAAGGTCGAATGGACCGCCACCCGCGTAGATCTCGTCTTCGGATCAAACTCACAGCTCCGCGCGTTGGCCGAGGTGTACGCCAGCGCCGATGCCAAGGAGAAGTTCGTGCACGACTTCGTTGCCGCATGGACGAAGGTGATGAACTTGGATCGGTTTGATATTCACTGAGTTGCACGTTTCGCCAACGCTGTGATCTCTTTGAGGAATCGGTCTAGTCCACACGAAAGCCGCGTTGCGCTCGCAGAGTCCGTCGGCACTCGCGACACCAACACGTGGCGCGTGGCTGTTGTCAATTCGCCGCAGATGTCGAGCCGATCGAACGCTCGTGCTCCCGGATTGGAAGTCAACTTGATCTCAATCACCCACCGCTCACCTGCGCAGTCCAGAACCAGATCCGCTTCGTAGCCATCGCTGGTGCGAAGATGCGTTGCACTATGACGAGCACCGAGTGCGTTCAGCAGTCCGAGCGCTTGTTCGATGACGAACGCCTCCCAACTCGCACCGATCGCCGGGTGCGTGAGTAACGAATCACCATTCTCGATGCCCAGCAGACTGTGCAGAATTCCGCTGTCCCTCCACAACAATTTGGGCGCCTTCACGAGACGCTTGCGCATGTTGCCGTGAAACACAGGGAGCCGACGCAACAGAAAAATCCCTTCCAAAAAGTCTGTGTAACTGTTGATCGTCTGATAGGAAAGCCCCATACTCCGCCCGATTTCAGATGCGTTCCACTGTTGGCCATTGGTGAGTGCCAGCATTCGGATGAGTCGCATGGTGGTCTGTGGCGTGCATGACAAACCAAGATTCGGGAGGTCACGCTCTGCCAGCAAACGAACATAGTTCGATTCCCACTCCGGAAAGGCACGCGGTCGCTGAATACCGCCATCCGGGAATCCACCACACAGCCAACTGCGTTCGCGCATCGGCTTCGTTGCAAGTTCACTCATGAGGAAGGGAGTGAGTTCGAGGACAGCCATTCGCCCCGCCAGCGACTCACTCACCGCAGTCATGAGTGACGGTGCAATTGAACCGAGTAGTAGAAATCGGCCATTGCGGCGCCGCTTCGCATCAATCGCCCCACGTAAGCGCGGGAAAATCGCTGGCCACGACTGCGCTTCGTCAAGAATGATCAACGATCGACCTTCACAGAGTTGATCCCACTGCATGTCGAGGCGGAGGCGGTCACGTTCCTGTTCGAGGTCGAAATACTCGCCACCGAGCGATTTTGCAAGCGTTGTCTTCCCACATTGGCGCGGACCCACAATGACCGCTGCAGGCCAGTGGGCTAGCGACGATCGGAGTAGAGGCAAGGCGAGGCGCTTAATCATCCTTGCAATATACCATTTGATTTCTAATTTGCAAGAATTAGATCTTGCCTATCAGCGAGCACTACGACGGCGAAGATCGGTTCCTGAAGTGCAAAGAGACCACCCCGCCTACTTACGCGATGCAGCTGCACTGTCAATCTCCTGCCGCGTTGCAATCGGCACGTAGCCAATCTCAAAGCCCTTTGGCGGCTGCACGATTTGTGCCGGATCAAGCTTCGCAAGCGCGCCCACCGTTGGCGGCGCGAGATACTCGCGGTCCTTGGTCCACTCGCGGTGCATCTTCTCCACAAGCAGCTGAATACGTTCGCGTTCTGCCTTGGTGATGTCTGCATGCTGCATCGCGGGCTGATCGGCAAAGCGATACCAGTAGTACGTCACCACGCTGCCATCACCAAGATGCGCTTGGAACGGACCAGCTACCGGCCCAGGAACTTTCCATGCGCTCTGCGCGTCGTCTGGGGTGTCGTACGGCGCTTCTGCATCCTCACGTGGGCGATCGAACTTAACGCGCGCAAGCCCAGTTGAGCTGGGCACATCCTTTGCAGCCGCAACAACCCACTGCGATTTCTTCTCATTCGTCTTGAGTTTGAAATACTCCGGTAGCACGACGAGGTCGCCTGAAGGCGAGGACATGCGCCGTACGCGCGAGGTGTCCCACTCATATCCGTACGTGGTCGGATCGGCAGCAATCGGCTTGCCGAATGACTTCCACGCGATACCAATCTTCTGGTCGTTCGACGCCCCATCAGGATAAATCTGCCACGTCGAGTCACCCTCCGATCGAAACTTCTGCACGAATTCACCCGCAGGATTCACCGCCCCACTCGCCTTGGCACCACCATCAAACCACGCCTTCACCGCATCCCACATCGCTGACTTCTTGTAACTCGTCAAGCGATGCAGCACGACCGTCTTGCCATCCGCACCCACCGGAAACCGCGTCGGCGCGACGCGCGCAAATGAATCGCCCTTCGCATCGACGGCAAGCATCGCTGGCACGTACTGCGTCTCCATCTGAAACGCCTTGTTCGGATCAGAAGCACGCGAGTCAAGCAGCTGACCCGCGTACTTGGCATCAACCTCCGCGGAGTGTGACCAAAAATACGGCGTGAAGAAGCACACCGGCCCCTTGAAGTTGTGCGTGTTTAAGAACAGCGTCCAGCAGTTGTCGCCGCTCGGAATGTTCGTGCCGCCAGTAGTTGGCTTCGCCGCAATGAGTGGCAGCGGCAAATATCCGTAGCCAAACAAATCACCGCGCGTTCCCTGCGCGATGTTCAGTCCGTCAATTGGAAACAAGAGCCACGGACTCAGTTGCGCAACCCCGTACAGACCGGCGGGTTTCTTCCAGTCACCCGCGCCGTGGGCGGGCCCGTTCGCGATCTCCGTGAAATTCACCGCGACGCCGCCCATGATGAACTTGGGTGTTTCAGTTGGAAATCGCGTGTCGCGCCACCAACCGAGGCCGCCCTCGATGTCGGAGTACAGATCCTTCGGCGCCTCGCCTTCGTACTGCGCGTGCATCCATGTACCGAACAATCCCGTTTGGAATCGATGCCCTGGATAGTGTTCAAGCAGCGGCCACGCCGCGGCGTACAACGAAAAACCTGCATTGAATTCCGCGGGCACTTGCTCACAGCCGACAAGCATGTAGCCCGCCATTTCGGCGTTCTGCGGCGCAGTGGCCTGCGGCGTTGCGTTCTGCGGCGTTGCATTCTGCGGTGAAGCGTCCTGCGGCGTGGCGTCCTGCAGCGAAGCATTCTGCAGCTTCGCTTTCTCTTGCACAAACCCGGTGCATGTAAGTGCGAGCGGCAGCAGCGCGGCAAGCGTGATCGTATTCATGCGACAAGTATCCCACGGAACGCAGCCATTCGCCCGCGATCAGTCACAGCAACATCTTCGCCATCACCACGATCACCACGATCGACACCACATCAAGGACCAGGCCAGCGCGCATCATGTCGCGACTGCGGACGCGGCCACTTGCATAAACAAGTGCGTTGGGCGGCGTTCCAACGGGCAATGCGAATGCCCAACTCGCAGCAAACACGGCCGGAATCACCAGCGTCTCCGGCTTCATCCCAAGACCCGGCGCCAGACCGCCCACGATCGGCACCGCCATGGCCGCCAGCGTGGTGTTCGATCCCACTTCACTGCTAAACACGAGGAGCGCCACCATGATGGCGAGCACCGCCAGTGACGGAAGCGTCCCTGCCGAATGAATGATCGTGCCCAGCGATGTAGAAAGCCCAGTGCGCTGCATGGCATCGGCAAGGCACAAGCCGCCCCCAAAGAGAACCAACACGCGCCACGGCACCTTTGCAAACGCCGCGCCGTCAAGAATGCCGCGACCGGGTCGATCCTTGCTCGGCACCATAAAGAGAAGCACCGCTGCGCCCACACCGATGGTTCCATCTTTCAACGATGGCAACAGCTTGGCGTACAGCGGCTGACTCACCCACGCTGTTACGGCGAGCAAAAAGATTCCAAGCGCGATCCATCCGTCGCGGCTCACGGGCTGCTCGCGCTGATCACCGGCTGGAACAGTGATTCCGCGCGCAGGGAATAGCCATACGCCGAGCACTGCAATCGCAATTGGTAGAAACACCGCCGTGGTTGGCACGCTGAAGCGCAACCACCGAACGAAATCCATCTCCACACCGTTCTTACGAAGCCACTCCACCGCGATCGGATTCGGCGGACTGCCAATGATGGTGAGTGCGCCACCGATACTGGCCGCAAACGCAACTCCAAGAAACAGCGAAGTACCAAAGCGCCCGGCCGCTGCTCGACCCGCGTCATCCGTTGCAGCGCTGCGTGCACGCGCCGCGAGTGCCACTGCCAGCGGCAGCATGGTGGCGGTGGTTGCCAAGTTGCTTACAAATGCGCTCATCAGTGCGGTGGCCAGCATGACGGCCGTCAACACGCGCAGCGGTGAGGTGCCCGCGCGCCGCACCAGCCACGAAGCAAAGCGGGACGAAACAGCAGTGCGCTCCAGAGCAAACGCAAGCAGCGCCCCGCCACCAAAGAGAAAGATCACATCATTCGCAAACGGCGCGGCAATCTCTGCGGGTGTGCCGATGCCAAGAACACCAAGCGCAACCAATGGAATCAGCCCCGTGATTGCCGGCTCCACCGCCAACGTCACCCACCACGTCGCCATGAGTGCCAGCAACGCGAACACCCACGTTGCATCGGGCGCCAGACCCAACGACGGTCCTGCAAACCACGCAACCACGGCAAGCGCGGGACCAATGACAAGACCCAGCCGCTCCACGAGTGGCGAGCCATGCTCAAGATCGCCGGAGAGTTCATCATCCTGTGATTGCGTTTGATGCGCCATCAGGTAGCAGACTAGCGGACGGCTCGGCGCACGCACTCAGCCAACCAGCGCCGTGTTCCGCAGCAGCACATCGTTCGGAAGGCGGTGCACGATTTCAAATGTCGGCATGAGTTCCAGCAGTCGCTCGAGCGTTGGTTCGCCCTCGTAAAGTTCCTCGTTGCTGTACTCGCAGTAGATGAACCGCGTGCGAGCGAGTGCCTGCGGGCCACCGAGCGCCAGCTGACCCTCCGCACCTTGCATGTCCGCCCAGATGAAGTCGATCGCTCCGGGCGCATGCTTCGAAGCCCACGCATCGAGCGTACGTACCTCAACAGAGATCGTGCGCTTGAATTTGCACCACGGAAACTTCTGCACATGACCCTTTGGCGCACACAGCGAGCCCGACTGATCCCATCCCTTGGGATAGTTTGCCTTCAGCGCATCCGCTTGGCCCGGTGGAAAGCCATCGCTCACGTGGAATTCCGCGCGTCCGTTGGTGCCACCGATCGCCATCTCATAGAGCGTGAGGCGCGGGTCCTTGACGAGTCTGCGATGCGCAGCGATCGCGCGCGGGTCGGGTTCAAAGGCATAGAGATGCGCGTGCGGGAACGTCCGAAGCAGCGCGGCCGTGTGATCGCCATGGTGCGCACCGATCTCAAGAATAGTTTTCGCATGCTCCCCGATCAGATTTTGCAGGATCGCACCAGTGATGTTGATGTTGGTGACGGGTGGGATGTCGCGTGGCATGAAGAGATAAGTCTAAAGCACCAACCAGACCACCGCGCTGAGCGCCATGGGGACTGGCGCAGAGATCAGCATTCTGCTACCCGCCGTGGTGGCGCGCTTCCTAAACTCCTGCTTCGTTTCGGACCCACGGATCATGTTCAAGGAATGATGACGATGACCTTCTCAAGATATTTACTCATGGCGATGATCGCCCTCAGCGCATTCTTCGTGTACTTGCTCTGTCAAGACCCGGTGCCGAATCAGCCCATCGAACAATCCACGGTCTACCGGTTGATGATGCTGCTCACCGGAGGCGCCGGGTTGTTCGTGGCATTGACTCTCTATCACCAGGCACGCAGCCAAGAGGTCGCCACCGAGAAGGCCTTGGAACTTTCCACCATCAAGATCATCAAAGATCTGTGGATCACGCCAAATCTCCGGCTCGCGCACGACTATGACAACCTCGGAACGATTCCGGCGGAGATGTATCCGGATCTATCGATCAACTCTTCCCAAGACATGCATCAGGTTGCCTTCGCCATCTCGATCTTCCAGATCTTTGAGGACTACAAGACGATCTACACGCATGACAAGACCGGCGTGAACATCTGGCTCGGCAACTTCCTCAATTGGGCGCAGAGCGACACGCTGCAGCAATTGTGGCCGCGCCTGAAAATCAACTACCAGCCGAGCACTATTCGGATGACCGAAGCGCTCTTCGCGGCAGCGAACGAGATCAAGGCGTTGCGGGCCCAGCAAGGACAGGTCAGCTACCAGGACTACCAAGCAGCGATCGACAAACTCGCGATCGATTTCAGGCAGCGAATCGCCACTCCCGAAGCCTCTGCCATCTGAACGCCCGGGCCAGACAACCCTCAGGGACGCTCGCCGAAGGCAGACGTCTCTGTCACCGGAAGCCCAATACGCAACATTCATCTGTCCTTCTCAGACGGCCAGATTCCCGCCAATCTGTCCTTCTCAAACGGTCAGTTTCAGGGGACCTTCGGGCATGCACCGGCTCGAAGCGCTCCAAGAGAAGCTCAGTAATGCTCTGCTCCCGCTAGCCGCCACCAACCTCCCGCGACGCGATGCAAGGCTACGAATGCTGCAACCATGACATACTATGCGCCGTATAGTATGTGGTACGGAGTTCAGTGATTCTCACAAGACTGTCTAAAGGAGGTCCACCATGTCCCTGATCGAAGGCGAATTCTTGCGCGGCGCCGGCCCGGTGGCCGTCCTCAAACTGCTCGAGCGCGGCGAGATGTACGGATACGAGATCGTCGAGGCGCTCGAGAAGCGCACCGACGGCGTGCTGGCCATGGGCCAAAGCACGCTCTACCCCATGCTCTACAACCTGGAGGCCAAGGGCTTCGTGGTGGCACGCTGGGACGAGAGCGGCCCTCGCCCGCGCAAGTACTACCGGCTCACGCCCGACGGGAAGAAGCGACTCGCAGAGGACACGCGCACGTGGCGACGCCTGACCGCGGCGATGGGCGCGCTCGGATTCACCTTTACTGGACCGGGGGTGATCGCATGAGCGGCGAACCTCATATCAACGGCGCATCTGCGTCCACCAGCACCGATGGACAATGCAGCTCGGGCATGGCGCCCGCCGCGCTTCCCGACGAACTGCGCACGCTGGTGGACTCCATCGCCCGGCGCACACGCCTGCGACGCCGCGAACGCGCGGACGTTTCGCGCGAGCTCACGTCCCACTTCGATGAAGCGCTCGCCGCCGGCAAGTCCGTGCGCCAAGCTGTGGATTCGTTCGGCGACCCGAAAGAGGCTGCGCGCCGATTGCGTCATGGTGCCATCGCCAAGCGCTCGCCGCTCGACCGAGCACTTGGACAAACCCTCACGTGGACCGCACGCACCATCGTGGTGGTGTTCCTGGCCTACGCGGCGTTCGGCATCTGGCTTGCATTCAAGCAGCCCGTGATCCGCTTCGATCCCGTGGCGCGCCTCCGCGCGATGCTGCCGCCAGTCACCGCGCCTGAACACACTGCATGGCCCGGAATACGCGATGCCCTGGTGGTGATGGGATGTGGAGCGGATGATCCGCTTCGGCAATCACCAGGCGCCTTGGCGGTGGGCGCCACACCGTATCCCGGACAGGAGCAGTGGCTCGCCGCGCGCGAATGGCTGCACGCGCAGCGCGCACCGCTTGCATCCATGCGCGAGGCGACGCGGGAGCCCATCCTCGGATTCCCGGTGGGAGTGCCAACGAGCGATACGGATGCACGACTGTTTGGCAAGGACCAAGCGCAGACGAGTACCACCACGTCACAGGAATCCAACGATCAGTTCCCGATGTTCGAGGTGCGGCTGCCGTACCTCACCAACCTGCGCATGGCGGCGCGGATGCTCGCCGTCGACATGCTTGCGGCGGCAGAGGAAGGGGATGGCGAACGCGCCACACGCGACGCGGAGGCAGTGATAGCGCTCTCGGTGCTCGCGCAAGAGGGGCGCGTGCTGGTGGGCGACTTTGTCGGCATAGCGATCCGCCGCGTGGCGCTCGAGCGGATGACCGCCGTGCTTGAGTGGAAACCGGCACTCCTCTCCGACTCACAGCTGGCGCGCATGCAGGCGGCGGCAATGAGCGTTCCTGCCGCGCTCCAGCATCTCAACCTGGACACGGAGCGGCTGGCGTTCGCGGACGTGGTGCAGCGGATGTACACCGACGACGGCAACGGCGATGGTCTGTTCCGGCCCACGACCTCGCAACTCGGCAGGCTCAACATCCTCTCGGATCGTTCAGGCGGCCTCGACGATCGGCTAGTGAGTGCCGCGAGCCATGTCATTGCCCCGGCCGCGGCGATGTACGTCGCCGGCCGCCGCGAGACGCTCGAGCGCTACGAGTCCCTCATCTCGCGCTACGAGGAGGACGCCACGCTGCCACTGCGCGAGATGGACCATGCCAAGGGAATCATCTCCGACGAAGAACTGGGAATGATGAAGATGAACCCACAGGAGCAGATCCACTGGTACCTGGTGGCGTACCTAACACCTGCGCTCGGTCGCGGCTCGCACGCGTTCGCCATCGATCGCGCCGTGTGCCTGGCCACCGCCACCGCGTTCGCCGCGGAGCGTTACCGTCGCGCGCACGGCGCGTGGCCGGTGGACGCTGCCTCTTTGGTGCCGGAATTCATGCAAAGCATTCCCGAGGATCCCTGGTCCGGCAAGCCGGTGCTGATGTCAAACGATGGCGACGGCTTCCGCATCTGGTCCGTGGGTCGCGACGGCGTGGATGACCGCGGTGACCTCACGCGGCGTATTCCGACGTTCGTCGGGCAGCCAGAAGAGGCGCTGGCCTCCACCAACCCCGACGTACAGATTGATCCTGAGGATGGCCCCACGATCGACTGGGTATGGTTCGCGCCGCGCCGCAACCTCGAGCGCTGGAACTACGCAAGACGCCCGCCAACATAAATCCCCGCCCCCGGACGCTCGCCTCCGGCGAGCCGTCCGCCACCCAAAAGGACTCGACGCTCGCTGCGCGAGCGCCGTACAGGCCCAGCGCGGCGCAGCCGCGCGCGGACCGGCGCAGCCGGGACGCCCTCCGCCTATGCAGCGACAGAGCACGCTCGCCGAAGGCGACCGTGCTCTGGAGCGTAATGGGCACAGAGGGACTCGACGCTCGCTGCGCGAGCGCCGTACAGGCCCAGCGCGGCGCAGCCGCGCGCGGACCGGCGCAGCCGGGACGCTCTCCGCCTATGCAGCGACAGAGCACGCTCGCCGAAGGCGACCGTGCTCTGGAGCGTAATGGGCGGAGAGGGACTCGAACCCCCGTAGGCGTAAGCCAGCAGATTTACAGTCTGCCCTCGTTGGCCACTTGAGTATCCGCCCGCACTACATGTCGCTCGGATCGCCGAGCACGCCCGCGTGTCAAACCATCGGGACAGGGATTGTATCAAGACCATCCCCACCTCCAACCCCTTCAATCTGCCATCGTTATCAGAGTTCAACGCCCGCGCCTCACCCCCGCCACGTCCCCGAGCGTTATAACTCCCTCATGTCCGCACACGGCCCCGGCGCCCGCGAAAGCAGCCTCAAACTCGCACTCGCCTTCTGCATCATCGACCTCGCGTTGATGGGCACCGTTGCGTTCAACTCCAACTCGGTCACCATCCTCGGTGATGTGCTGAAGGAAGGCACTGACACACTCGCCGTGCTCGCCGCGTTCCTCACCGTCCGCGCCGTGCGCCGTTCGCCCAACCACCGCTTCGCGTACGGCATCGGCAAGCTCGAGAACCTGGTCTCCATCGCCATCGGCGGCATGATGGTCTTGGCGGCGCTGTACATCACCGCGCACGCCGCGCAAAATCTCCAGAAACCTCTGCAGCCCGAAGGCACCCTGCCCGGCGTGATCCTCTTCGGAATCTACGCAATCATCAGTTTCGTCATCTGGATGCGCACCCGCGCCGCCGCGCGCGCGCAACCGTCTGCCATCATGCAGTCGCAAGCGAAACTCTGGTTCGCTAAAGGAAGTTTCGACACGCTCATGGGCGGCGGCCTGCTCTTTGCGCTCATCTTCCGCGCCGATGAATGGGCGTGGTACATCGATCCGATCGCTTCGCTCGTTGGCGTGTGCTTCCTGCTGCACGCCGCATGGGGTATGACCTCGTCATCGGTCCCAGACCTCTTGGACGCCGCCGTTGAAGAGACCGTGCAGATCCAAATCATGCGCGGTCTCGTGCAACACATCGACGCATACGAGCGCATTCTCAAAGTGCGATCGCGCCGCTCCGGGCCGCATGTCTATGTGGAAATCTTCTTGGAATTCGAGCCGGAACTCCGCATGCGCGAAGTGCAATCACGCATCGAAGCAATCCGCGCTGATCTTGAAGAGCGCGTCGCCAGCACACAAGTATTGATCTGCCCAGCGAGCCCGCCAGTCGCCGTTACTTCGTGACGCTCGCGCCCGAGGCTGCTGTACCCGGTCCAGCGGCGGCAGTTTCACGCAGCGCTTCACCGCGTGCCGACGCCGAGCGGAACAACGAAGTCAGTCCGCTCAATTCAAACACCTGCTGAACGGGCGGACGCACGGCCGCAAGCCACACCGTTCCGCCACGCGTGCGAGTGCGCTTGATGAGATTAATGAGCGTGCGCAACCCCGCGCTACTCACAAACGCAACATCTCCGAAGTCAAGAACCAAGGAACGATGCGTCGTTGACTCGATGGCTGCCACTACCTCACGCTCGACGCGTTCGTAATGAATGGAATCCAAGTGCCCGTCAAGAATCGCGAGCGTTGCGTGAGCCTGATCGATGATTTCAATAGTGACTTTCATGATCACTCCAAATCTGAAAGCCGCCGACCGGACTTGAACCGGTAACCTCGAGATTACAAATCACGTGCTCTACCATTGAGCTACGGCGGCGGGGTCGACAGCGTACACCGAAGTGGGTTTCGTTCCTGCAACTTAAGAGCCCACAGCCCCTGCCCCGCGCCACCGCTTCACAGCAATGGCAATTAAACCCACGTCCGCAGGCGAAATCCCCGCAAGCCGCCCCGCCTGCCCCAGCGTCGCCGGCCGGAACTTACGCAGCGCCTCGCGCGCTTCCGACCCAAGTCCGTTGATTGCATCGGGATCAATCGCTGCCGGAATCGGCGAGCGCTCGCTCTCTGCGTGCCGCTTCACTTCTGCATGCTGGCGCACGATGTATCCCTCGTAACGCAACTCCGTCACCGCGCGATCAACCAGCGCATCGCTCGCCGCAACTCCGGCCTCGCGCAACGCATTCGCTACTTCTGCCATCGGAACATCCGGCCTGCGCGCGCGTTCATGCAACCGCCCCGTGGGAACACGCACCGTTTGCAACCCTGCGCGCACAACTTCAAGCGCCGCCATACGAGCAGCAAACGATTGCAAACGCTCGTCGCAAACCAGACGCGCGGCGCGCCCAATCGCAGTGAGACGCTCATCAGCGTTGTCCGCGCGCAACAGCAATCGATGCTCGGCGCGGCTCGTGAACATGCGGTACGGCTCGCGCGGCGTGCGCGTTACCAAATCATCCATCATCACGCCGATGTATGCCTGCTCGCGCCCAATGCGTATGGGGTCTTCGCCCAACACGCGGCGCGCGGCGTTGAGACCGGCAACCAATCCCTGCGCGGCGGCTTCTTCATAACCACTTGTGCCGTTGATTTGCCCAGCAAGAAATAATCCTGGCACGCGCTTGGTTTCGCATGTTGCACCAATTTGATGCGGCCACACCATGTCATATTCAACCGCATATCCCCAGCGCAGAATTTCCGCCTGCTCACAACCCGGCATTCCACGCACAATTCCTTCCTGCACATCAGCAGGCAAACTGGTGCTAATACCGTTGCAGTACACCTCATCAGTAAACAAACTCTCCGGCTCAAGGAACACGTGGTGACTTTCGCGATCAGCAAATCGCACCACCTTGTCCTCAAGACTTGGGCAGTAGCGCGGACCGCATTCCGCATCCACTTGTCCGCTGTACATCGGCGCGCGATGCAGATTCTGGCGTATCAACGCATGAATATCAGCAGTTGTCTGTGTGATGCGGCAATCAACTTGCGGCAGCGCCGGAAACTTCCCAGTGGCAGAAGCACGGAGCGGCATGTCACTGAACGGCACTGGCGGTTCATCACCAAGTTGCGGCACCAGCGAATCCCACGCCAAACTTCCACGCCGCAATCGCGGCGGCGTTCCGGTCTTCAATCGACCGAGTTCAAATCCAAGCGAGCGCAACATGCCGGAAATTCCCACCGCGGTTCCTTCGCCAACGCGTCCGCCTTCGGTGCGCGACTCACCTGTGTGCATAAGGGCGCGCATAAATGTTCCGGTGGTCAATACCACTGCGCCTGCATGCAATTCGCACGCTTCTTGCGGTGCGCCGAACGCGCAGTACACCGGCTGTGCCATGTGCTGACCAGCAAGATTGCGTTCGATGGCGGCTTCATCCACACGCACGCGCCGCCATCCTGCGGGCAATCGAACGCCTGCGCACTGCGGCCCACTTTCGCTCGTTGATCCTGCAATGGCACTGGTCACAATGTCATCCACTGTTCCAGCAAACACTTCGATCGCTGCGCATGACGCAAGCAACCGCTGCACTTCAGCCGCATAGTGATACTTGTCACACTGCGCGCGCGGACCGCGCACCGCAGCACCCTTGGACATGTTCAGCACCTTGAAGAGAATGCCCGCGTGATCCGTTGCGCGCGCCATCACGCCGCCAAGCGCATCAATCTCGCGCACCATCTGTCCCTTGGCAAGTCCGCCGATCGCCGGGTTGCAACTCATCGCGCCGATCTTGCCTGGATCCATCGTCACTAACGCCACGCGTCCACCCGCGCCGAGCGCCGACGCGGCAGCCCATGCGGCTTCAACGCCTGCATGTCCGCCACCAATGACAATGACGCCGAAGCGTTCCATTCCGTAAGGATAGGTGAGTGCGCATGCCCTGCATATGCGCTCAGCACTAACTTCATTCATCCCAGTTAATGAACTAAGCGCGCGCGCCCTGGCACAACCGGCTCTCGCAGAGCATCGATCTCACCACCAAGGAGCAACTTTGACACGCTGCTTGCGGTCACCGAATCCACAATGGCAGTACGCATGGAAACTATCGCGCCATCACTGATAATGACTCTGCTCTGTGGCGCATAGCAATGACCCCCAATCGATATCACAGCCGTGTCCGCAATGGTCCAGTCTGGACAAGAACGCTGACATGCTCGCAGCGATCGATGTTCCTGCTAACCCGTAATACGCTCATCACCGTATAACGCAACTCAAGACCCCGCCAAATTGGCGGGGTCTTGCTCTTTTTAGTCGTTCATAATCGGCATGGGCGCGAAGAGGGCACGCAACCACCTACACTAACCGCCCAATGTTCAGTTCCATCACGCTCGGATCATCCCGCTCGCCCGTCGTTATCGTAGGGGTCACCTCTGACGGGAAAACGGTGCCGGCCACCCATGCAAAGGTGCAGGCTGTTACCGACGCGCTTGAGACCCCGGGCTTCACTGCTGACAATGGTGAAGTGCTTGCAGCAGGAGCCAAGCATGTGCTCTTGGGACTCGGCGACCCCGCCCTGCTCACAGCCGCCACCGTGCGCGTTGCCGCAGCAAAGCTCGTCCGCGCGCTCGACCGCCGCAAGGACAAAGCCATCAGCGTGGATCTCTCCGCGGGGTTCCCTAAGAACCGCACCGATGTGGAAGCGCTCGGACGCGCGTTCGCCGAAGGTCTTGCCATGGCCAACTGGCGCGTTGATCACTTTGACGGCGCTGCATCGCGCAAACCAGAGCGTGGCGGCGCGTTGGTGATCGACTCCCCTGATGCGGACTTCACTGATGGCATTCGACGCGGGCTCCTCCTCGGCGGCGCAGTGAATTACGCCCGGACGATCGGCGCCACGCCTCCCAATATCTGCAACCCGGCCTGGGTTGCCGCGCAGGCCAAGAAATTGGCGCGCGACACTGGCCTCAAGTGCAAGGTCATTGATCATGCGCAGGCCAAGAAGATGGGCATGGGCGGCTTGGCCACGGTGAGTCATAGCAGCGTCGCCAAGGGCTGCCTGATTCACATTTCGCACATCCCGCGCAAGCGTTCGCGCGCCGCCAAGGGCAAGCGGTTGGTCTTGATTGGCAAGACCCTCACCTACGACACCGGCGGCTACAGCCTGAAGGTGAACAACGGCATGAAGGGCATGAAATACGACAAGCTAGGCGGCTGCGCGGTGCTTGGGGCCATGAAGGCGATTGCGGAACTGAACTTGCCGATTGAAGTGCACGCCCTACTCGCGGTTGCTGAGAACATGGTCTCCGGCGACAGCATGCGGCCGGATGACATCATCACCATGTACAACGGCGTCACCGTTGAAATCACCAACACGGATGCCGAAGGGCGCCTGGTGCTTGCCGACGCGCTCACCTACGCGGAGGAGGACTTGGAAGCCACGGCGATCATTGACGTTGCCACGCTGACGGGCGGCGTGGTGGTGGCGCTGGGGCACTTCTGCGCGGGTTGGTTCTGCAACGACGAAGGTCTATCGAAGGCGGTGGAAGCTGCCAGTGCCGAGAGCGGCGAGAAGCTGTGGAAACTGCCGCTATGGAAGGAGCACAAGGACTTCATGCGTGGGCAGCACGCGGACTTGATCAACTCAAATCCGCAACGCAGCGCGCACCCGATCCAGGGAGCGGCGTTCCTGAGTTACTTCGTGGACGAGAAGACGCCATGGGCGCACATTGACATCGCGGGCGTGGGCAACATCGACAGCGCCAATGACGTGTGCGCCGCCGGCCCCACCGGCTGGGGCGTCCGCCTCCTCACCGACCTCGTCGAACAACAATCAAAATAGTCCCGTTCCTCCCGGACCAATTTATCTGGTGGCGGGCGGGCTTCTTAGGTCTCGACGATCCAGCAACCAAAATGGTCCCGTTCCTCCCGGACCATTTTATTTGCTGGGGGCGCGGCCTTCTTCGATCTCGATGATCTTGCGGATGCGGCGCTCGTGACGGCCGCCTTCGAAGGTCGTCTTCATGAAGGTGTCAACGATGCGCTTCGCCAGCGTGGTACCCGTGAGGTCCGCGCTCAGGCATAAGACATTGGCATTGTTGTGAGTGCGACTCAACTGCGCACTCAACTCATCCTGCGCCAGCGCAGCCAATACGCCCTTCACCTTATTGGCGGCTATGCACATGCCGATGCCGGTGCCGCACATCAAAATGCCGCGGTCCGCCTGGCCATCAGCAACGGCGCGCGACACCAGGTAAGCAACATCCGGGTAGTCACACATGCTGCCCGCACAATCGCCCAAAAGTTCCACATCATGCCCATCAGCCTTGAGGTGTTGAACCAAGGCAGAAACGGTTTGGAAACCACGATGATCGGAGCCAACGGCAACTCGCATGGTGCAGCAACTGTACTCCAAGCACGCCGCCCCGCGCGAAGCACGCTCGCGCATTGCGTCACGCGCGGTTCCCTAGAGCAATTCCTTGAGCCGCCCCGGCAACACGCGCGAGAGCCGCCCCGCCAACGCGTCGTACGCGGCCTGCCCCATACCGATCGGATCATCAAGGTCGCCCGCCGGATCAAGCATCTGCACCTTGTCTTGGTCCGGTTCGCCCCCCACCAGCGACCGCGCACTCACCATGTGCGCTCGCGTCATAGTCAACACCACCGATGCCTTGCGAATCATCTCCGGAGTCAATCGCTTGGAATGACCATCAAACGAAATCCCCAACTTCTTCAATGACTCGAGCGTCTCGCCACTCACGGGGCTTCCGTCCCAGGCAGCCAAACCAGCAGACGCAACGAACACCTCGCGCCCATGCCCCGGCACCTTGCCTGACTCAAGAACCATGCGCGCGATCGCTTCGGCCATGGGGGACCGGCACGTGTTTCCAGTACATACAAAGAGGACGGTCTGCACGCGCGGCATGGTACGGACCAAAGCCACTCATTTCATCCAGCGTCGTTCGCCGCCAGATTCGCCTGCCCTTGCGGGCGGGCCGCCGAATCATCAGGCTCATGCGGATCCCCGCTCGGATCGAACGCCGCCTGGCAGAACGCGCATCGATACACCGGGGGCTCCCACGCCGGTCCCTGCTGCTCACGACACTGCGGGCACACCCCACGACGCAGATACGGCCGCGTGGTTCGCCGCGACAACGCCCCAATGGCGTCGCCCAGCAAAACCGCCGGAACGAGCAGAAAGATCGACAGCAAGACCATAAAAATCGAAATGAGCGGGAGCGTGAACGTGCCCACGAAGGCAATCCCAAACGCGCACAGGTACAGAACAAACACGGTCATTCCGTAATGGGCACGAAGGGCGGCAAAGAACCGCTGAAGCATGCCCAAAGCGTACGCGGTCGCGGCGCTCGCCCGGATCCGGCTACACTGAATTTTCGCAAAAACAGCACACGGGAGCAAAGCACATGTCAGCGCACCTCAAGGTCAACTGTGACCGATCAGCAATTGTTGAAGCACTTTCCTTGGCCTCGGCCGTGGTGCCCACCCGCACCACCACGCCGGTTCTCAGTTGCCTCAAGCTGACGGCGAAGGACGGCGTACTGGTCTTGCGCGCCACCGATGGGCAGATCTCCCTGGCACTGACCGTGCCGAACGTGGAAGTGGTCTCCGAAGGCGAAGCACTGATCCCAGCAGACAAGCTCGGCCAGATCGTCCGCACCTGCGAAGATTCGACCGTCACCCTTGAAATGGACAAGAACGTCGTCACCGTCCGCAGCGAAGGCAGCACGTTCAAGATCTTCGGTTACGACCCCAAGGATTATCCCGTCGCGCGCGAGCCGCAAGCTACCGGTGCCTTTGAAGCAACCGCCGAGACACTGCGCCGCCTCATCGCGCGCACGCTGTTTGCCACCGCTGTTGAGAACGCACGCTTTGCGATCAACGGCGTACTGATGGAACGCAAAGGCAAGCGCATTCGATTGGTGGGCACTGACGGCAAACGCCTCGCAGTGGCCGCCGGCGCCTGCACTGGCGAAGGCGACATGACGCTCATCGTTCCGTCCAAGAGCCTGAACATTCTGATGAAGATGCTCAGCGAGCCGGATGCAACGGTCACCATCGGAAAAGCCGACGGACAAGCCGTATTCCAAGTCGAAGGCGTTGGCCACTTGGTGACCAGCCTCGTAGAAGGCACATTCCCTCCCTTCGAAGACGTCATTCCGAAGGACCAAGACAAGCGCGTCACCTTCGATGCCGCTGATCTCGCCACCGCCATCCGCCGCGCCGCACTCCTCACCAACGAGGAATCCAAGGGCGTTCGCTTCACCTTCAAGGGCGACATGCTGGTGGTTTCCAGCCGCGCCCCGGAAATGGGCGAGGCAGAAATCCGCGTGCCGATGTCCGGTTACGTGGGCGATGCAATCGAAATCGGCTTCCAGCCAGCATTCATTGTCGATGCGCTGAAAGTGATCGACGGTCAACAAGTGATGATCGAAATGCGCAGCCCGCAGAAGCCCGGTGTATTCAAGGTGGGTCAAGAGTTCACCTACGTGGTGATGCCCGTGAACGTGGTGTAACCAAGTTGCGCCGCGGTTCATCCGGCGCACCTGCAATCATCTACCAACGAAACAGGAGCCTCGACCAGTGAAGGTCAAGGCTCCTGTTCTTTCAGCACTGCAACCATGCAAGTACATGCAATGGCCGCACATCAATTCAACACATTACCGCGCGTACTTCACACCGCAGCCGTAGGCCTTGGTGGTAGCGGGCGAAACGGGCTTGCCGTCCTTGAGCGCCTGCACAGCACTGACAACATAATTCTTGTCGCCTTGGTCATCGATCGCGCCCGCATAGGCAAGCACTCCTGATGCATCAATGACGAAACAGTGCGGCGTGGTCCTCGCGCCGTATGCGTGACCAACGGCACCATCGCCATCAATCAAGGCTGGACCGGAAATCTTGTTCTTCGTCAAGTACTCGCCACTCTCAGTGGGCTTGCTGGCCGTCGATGCGGTGGAATTGACGAACAAGAACACCACGTCGGAGTTGATCGCCTTCGAATCACTCATCATCTTGGCAACTGATCCATCTTCCATCTTGCCCTTGCAGACTGGGCAGCCCGGATTCATCCACTCCATCACCACCACCTTGCCCTTGAAGTCAGACAGGCTGACATCTTTGCCTGCCGAATCCTTCAGCGTGAAGGCTGGCGCTGGCGAGCCGACCTTGGCGGCATCAGCCTTCTCTGCCTTCTTCGATTCCTTCTTGTTGTCCTGCGAGGCGTACTGCGACGGGCTGGCATAAGCAACACCAGTAACGACTGCGGCAGCAACTCCGAGGGTGGCGATCATCTTGAGCGGGTTCATCAAATCTCCTGTGAGGCGCACGGCGCCTAGCTAATGGTGAGTGCACGCACGCGCGCGCACTCTGTTGACTCACTTCGACGGAGGAGCCTGATCCGATGCACCCACCCCATTGGCGCCAAGCGAAGTGCCGGGACCAGCCAATGGGTGAGGAATGGTGAGCCAAACGCATGGATCGGAGGCGCTATTGCCAAAAAGTATCAATCCTGCCACTGCAGGCTGACCCGGACCCTCGCCCATGCTAGTGACCATAAATTCAAGTTTAAATTGTTCCCCAGAGACAGTGCCTTCGATCGCCACTGCGCCCTCGGACATGGCCAACTGCATTCCGGCAACTCCCGCCGGGATGAATCGCACCGAGCCATTCCCTTGCGTCGAACCCCTGATGGACACCTTGCCGTTCTCCAGACTCGCGAACAGCCGCGCTGATGCCGCGGTCGCCGGCAGCGATCGACCTCCGAACGAGCCGCCGTTCAACTGAACGCCCGAACCCGCCTCAACCACTGGGGGCCAGTTACCACCGCCGGATAGTTTGGCAACGACGCATCGCTCCTTGCAGACCATGACCTTGGCGCGCACCGACCACACGCCTTGCTGAGTACTGTCGCTGTCGCTCTTCCACGGGTCTTCCCGAAGCACGCCCGCGCGGCGCACTGGAACCAAATAATTTGCTGTTCGCGAGTAGCCGTAGAAGACGCCACCATCAATCGAACTCACCTCGGGGCGCGGATACACGGTGGCCCCAGCCTGCCAACCGGCGGGAAGCGTCAACTCAAATGCGGGCGCATTTCCGTTGTCGCCGGGATTCTCCCAATAGAGATGCCAACCGGGCGTGGGACTGATCGTGGCCACCAGGATCCATGACTGATCACTCGCCTGCGCCCAACGGAATGAACTCCGCTCAATACCTTCGGGCGGAGACTGATCAGGCGTCTGTGAGTTCGATGGCGAGTCAGCGGTTGGAGCCGACTTTGGTGCAGAATCTGACGAATCTTGCCCGGCAGCGATCGCGCGCAACGCGTCTGACTGCGGAGCCATCGCGAGACAGGAAATGAGCATGGCAACAGGGAGCGCGAGGTTCATCAGCATGCCAACAGTATGCCCGTATTGGCACGTTCCCGGGCAGCACCTTGCGAAATTCAGTGATAACGCGGACACTTCCCGCATGACCACCCCACTCCGAGTGCTTGGCACGCGATCCGTACTCCTTGCAGCGATTGCAGCCGCACCCCTCGCCGCGCTCCTTGGATGCGATATTAAGACCAGCGACCGCGACTTGGTGTTTCTGGACCCACCGTCCGCGGTCGAAAAGATGCACCCGCGTACCGGCATGTTCGAGAAGGCCATCGTTTCATGTTGGGTTGATCCGCGCTCCGCGGACGACTACGCCAAGGGGCACATCAATGGCGCTATCAGTGCACCGCTTGCTGAAATGACCGAGACTGCAGCAGCGCGACTCGCTGGTCACAATCTCTTTGTGGTCTACGGCGACGCGTTTCAAGATGCGCTCGCCAAGGCGGGCGCCAAGCGACTCTTGGAACTCGGCTTCAAGAACGTCTACGTCTTGGAAGGCGGCATCCGCGCGTGGCAGAAAGATGGCTACACGCTTGTCACCGGTACTCAGCCCGGCGGCGGCACCCCACCGAAGAAAGATGCGGCAGGAATCAAGCCCGCGGAACGCGGTGGCGTGGAAGTTCCCGAACAAGGCGTGCGGTAAGGGCGCGCACTGAAATTGCTGCGGCGAGCCGATGATTCGTGCGTCAATGCGTGAGACAATGCACGCATCAGCGTGTCAACGCGTCACCACTTCATACGTTCATAGTCTTGATTACTTCAAAGCTTCAACACCAGCCACGATTTCCGTGAGCTCGGTGGTGATACGCGCCTGACG